>MHGN01000001.1 GCA_001805575.1 Omnitrophica WOR_2 bacterium RIFCSPHIGHO2_02_FULL_45_21
ATTATTTCTGCTCTGCCGCCGTAATTAAAAGCCAAAACAACGGTTAAACCATTGCAATCCTTTGTCGCGGCCTGCGAATCCACCAATCTCTCCCAGAGGTAATCGGGAAGCGGACGCCTGCGCCCAATTACCGCCAGGCGCATATTATTTTTCTTCATTCGCTCAATATTATGGCTTAAAAAATTATCCAATGCGCGCATAAGCATAGCGACTTCTGATTTCGGCCGTTTCCAGTTCTCTGCCGAAAAGGCAAAAAGGGTTAAATACTTTATTCCTATTGCGCCGGCGGCCTTGATTATTTCTTTAACCCGTTGGATACCCCGGTGATGGCCCGCAGAGCGCGGCAGGCTCTTTTCTCTTGCCCAGCGGCCGTTGCCATCCATAATAATCGCCACGTGTTGGGGGATATTATCCTTGTCTAACATTTACTTTGTGTCAAAGTATCAATGTCTCAGAGTATCAAAGAAAAAACTTTTATACTCTATTGATGTACCCTGTAATCTATCTCCGGAAAAATATTATCTTTGCATTCTATATCATTCAGCCAGCGCTCATCTATCCTGTTTGCTTTGATATCTTCGTATAATCTGGTGAATCTCAAGATATGTTCTTTCATCCGCTTCAAGGCATAACTCGTATGCGTTCCGGTAGCCAGGATAAAAGCCCAATCTGAGGATTGCGCCAAAAATAATTCTCTTAAGGCCTGATTAAGCGCCCTGCGCACTATTCCATTTGTATGAGGATAGCCGAAAACCAGCTCATTCATCCTCCGGCTTGCCTCATGCAGGTGGCGGTAGAGCCAATCATTTGCGCCCTGCAGCCAGACCTCAGAATAGCCCTTATAACCCCAGCTGGACATTGAGGGTTTAATCACCTGGTTGCGCGGGTTTTCTTCTAAATATTCTGTCGCAGTTATCATGCGGATTATCTCCTGGTCGAAATACAACTTGCGGATTAAAAATTCAAGCCAGAGCGGGCCCTCAAACCACCAGTGGCCGAAGAGTTCTGTATCGTAAGGCGAGACGATGATTGGCTTCTTCTCTTGTAAAATCTCATAAAGATATTCAATCTGTCTGTGGCGGTTAAAGATAAAATTAGCGGCATGCTCTGCGGCCTTATCCCTTGCCCATTCGTAAACATATGGCTTTTTATCATTACCGCTGCCGGTAATACGATAATATTTGATGCCGGTATTGACCCGCGTGCCGTCTGATGAGATATACGGCTTAATGTAATCATAATCAAGGTCAAAGCCGATATCGCGGTAAAACTCCCGGTAATTATAATCGCCGGGATAACCCTCGATTGAAGACCAGACCTGCTTTGACGACTCAAGGTCCCTGCCAAAACAGGCAACCCCGCTCCCTTTACAATAAACCGGAGCGAATACGCCGTACTTTGGCCTCGGACAACCATGCAAGAGGCCATGGGCGTCGCTAAAGAAGTATTTTATTCCCGCTTCTTTTAAAAATAAATCATCGCCTGGATTATATCCGCATTCCGGAAGCCAGATACCCCGCGGCGGGCGGCCAAAAGCTCTCTCGTAGTGGGTAACTGCTGTCTTAACCTGAGCCCGGATAGAGGATTTGCTAACCTGCATAAGGGGAAAATAGCTATGGGTGGCTGCGCATGTAATAATATCAAGCTTTCCCATATCCTGGAATTTTTTGAAGGCAGAAATAAGATTGCGCTGATAGCGGTTAAAAACATCGCGGCAGAGCTCGAAACGTTCAAGATATAGATGCGCAAGACGGTTAAATTCCGCTTCAAAACGAGTGCGTTCAATCTCCTTATGAGCCAGCTCAATTAATTTATCTAAGTGTTTAAGATAGCGTTCCTGAAGCAGGCTGTCCCCAAGCATAGAAATCAGGGTTGGCGTCAGAGAGAACGTCAACCTGAAATCCACCCTATCTCTTACTAATCTTTCAAAGACGTCAATCAGAGGAATGTAGGTTTCGCTGATTGCCTCATACAGCCAGTCCTCTTCCAGGAAATCATCAAATTCCGGATGGCGCACATACGGCAGATGCGTATGCAAAACTAAACAAAGATACCCTTTAGTCATCTTGTTATCATTACGTAGGTCATACCTCAAGCGTCGTGCGTCATAAAAGTCATGCAGCATGCGTCAAAAACGCAAGACGCCAGACGCGCTACGATATCCTTTATTTGGTTTCCTTGATTACTACAGGCGTGATGGTTCGCTGATCAATGCCGTCAGACGATTTGGCATGCACCGGGATAACCTGTTTGCCATCAGGCAGGGCAAACCGCAAAGAAAATGTTCCGTCGGTTCTTAAGCTTATCGGCGAACCTGCGACTGTCACTTTGGCATCAGGCTCGGTCGCTCCGTATAGAATTAATTCCGTATTGACCGCTAACCAAAATTTTCGTTTGAGTTCTTCTTTCTTCCTAACCGGGCTTATTCCGATAGAAGAAATCCCGCCGGAAGCAAACCGTCTCTTTTGTAATTCTAACCAGGGCTTTTTTATTTTAACCGGAGAACCTCCCAGGCCAACCGCAGTTGCATAGAGCTTAGCAAAAAGCTCATCGGGAACCATCCATTCTTCGTCGCTAATCCAGGAAGGGCCGTCTAAAGGGGTAGTTACCGTATTAGAGCGCACGATAGTAATGAACCTGCCGTCCGAAAGCTTTAGCCCCAAATCCACACACCATGACCTGCCGGGTGCGCCGGTATCAATGTAGTAGTTAAGACAATCGCGGGTTAATTCAATATCAAAATAGCGATGGGCATTTGAGCCGTTAAAATCAATAAAGCTTACATCATATACCCGCAAAGCTTTCTTAGCTGTATTAAATAGAGCAAGTAACTCATGCTTAAGCTTTTGCAGTGTCCCTTCGCGCACTTCCCAATATGCATGCAGCCACCAGGGATCACGTACCTGTAAGACAATCATATCTTTACCATATTCCTTTGGCAGTTCTGCCATTTCTATGCGGTAACCCTGCATCTCCCCTGTAGCCGCGGCTTCCGGCCTTCTCGGTTCCCCGGCAGGGGTAAAGTATTGAACCTGCCCAAAAGTCATTTTTTTCTGAATCCTTGTGGCTTTGGCTATCGCCCCGCCTACGGCGGGGTGGCTTGTGGTAAGGTACCTTGCCTGTCCAAAAGTCATTTTTTTATCAATCCTTGCGAAAGTTTTTGGCGCACTTTTCTTCTGGGACCTGCCCTTCTTTACTTCATTGCGCCGCTTCAGAGTAGAAAGAACAGGGCTAACTACCGCTTTTCTCATGACCCTGCGCGTCTTATCCAGAAAAGATAGGCCTTTCTGTACCTTTAAAGCCCCGCCTGCGGCGGGGTGGCTTGCTTTTTTTATTCTCTTACTTATCCTAGCCATTTCTTACTCACCTCCATGAGTTCCGACGAAAAGTCGGCCTCATTTACAAAAATGGAGGATAATTACTTCTATCCTCCATTTACACCTCCTTAAATACCCCGGCGATTATCGGAAGACTCGCTTATTTCTTCTGGCCGGCTAAAGCTTCTTTTAAATCTTTCTCTAAAACCTCTTTGAGACGGGTTATCCGCTCTAATTCAACCTTAAGAGCTTGCTCAGCCACCTGCTCCTGGGATAATGTTTTTTTGGTAGCTTCGTGGCTTGTCTTTTCTTCAGCCGACTGCGCCTGGGCATTCTTTAATTCTTCGGCTAAAACAGATTTTTCTTTCTCTAATTTTACATTATTCTCTTCTAATTCCATACTCAGCGCTACCTTAGAGTCTGCATTGGCTTTTTGCTTAGACGCGCTTGAGGAAGCAGTTAACCATAAGAGAAAAAAGATAATAACTAATATAGCCAATATGGCAATGATCCTATTTTTTACTACACCTTCCATTGCTACCTCCTTAATGAAGTATGAAGAACTGAAAGATCTCTCTAGATCCTTCGTCGCTTCGCTCCTCAGGATGATGGGCCGGGAACCCCCGACTCATCAATTAACTTATTTGAAATACTTTTCTGTGGCAACCGGCCCTGTAATAGTTTCCTCTTGCTTCTTAACCTTTGTGACTTTAGGCAATACCACAATCTCAACCCGGCGGTTTAACTGCATTCCCTCTTTCGTATCATTAGAGGCAACAGGATGATGTTCGCCGTATCCTATGGCAGAAACCCTGCTCCCGGCGATTCCCTTTTCGTCAGACAGATAATGCAGCACACTTAATGCCCTGGCAGTTGACAATTCCCAATTGGACGTCCAGCCTGAGTATTTTATGGGCTGATTATCGGTATGTCCTTCAATACCGATTTTAAAATCAACCAAATTCTCGCTTAAAACCCTGGCTACCTTATCCAGAGTAGGCATAGCCTCTATCTTTATCTTGGCTTTACCAGAGTCAAAAAGTATATCCGCTACAAAGGTTATGACTAAACCTTTCCCAGCCATCTCTAAGCGGACCTGCTTATCCTGAATTTCCTGCTTGAGGCGGTCAGCCAGCAGATTGCGCCCTGCCAGCAGTTCATCCAGCTGACTGCTTAGCTCGCCAATCTTTTCTACGTCCGAACGCCGGCCCTTCTGAAAAATTATAGTACAGCCGCTCACCGCGCTAGCCGTAACAAAGACAAAGATTATAAAAACAATTTTGCTCATCTTCCTACTCATCTTTTCACCTCTCCTTTATTAACAAATTTAGAATTTTAGGATAACACAACTAATTTCCTAAGTCAAGAAAAATTTATTCTTTTGAATATCCCGGGTGGACTCTCCCCGCCTATTTCATCAACGTATGCTTAATAATAAACCCGGCAAAAACAATGGAGACCATAGACATTAATTTAATCAGAATATTTAACGAAGGCCCTGCGGTATCCTTAAAAGGATCGCCTACAGTATCCCCTACCACTGCCGCCTTATGGCTAAGCGAGCCCTTTCCGCCAAAATGTCCTTCTTCAATATATTTCTTGGCGTTATCCCAGGCGCCTCCTGAATTCGCCATCATTATAGCCAGGACAAATCCGGAAACCGTTGCCCCGGTCAACAAGCCAACCACTGCCTCAAGGCCAAGAAACATCCCGACAATAAGCGGAGCCAGAAGAGCCAGAAGCGAGGGAGCGATCATTTCCTTTTGGGCCGCAGCAGTTGCGATGTTTACGCAGCGGGTATAATCTGGCCTGGCCTTTCCCTCGAATAGGCCGATAATCTCTTTGAACTGGCGCCGGACCTCAACGACAATCTTACCTGCCGCTCGTCCTACTGCCTGCATGGTTAGAGAACAGAATAGATAGGGAAGCATCCCTCCGATAAACAAGCCTACCAGTATCCGCGGGTCCATCATATCTAATTTTAAATCTTTGCCTAAAATAAACACCTGGTCCTTATAGGCGGCGATGAGGGCCAGGGCGGTTAAAGCCGCAGAGCCAATGGCAAAACCCTTGCCGGTGGCAGCAGTGGTGTTACCCAAGGCATCTAAGGCATCGGTGCGTTCTCTTACCTCGGGCGGCTGGTGCGACATCTGGGCATTGCCTCCGGCATTATCCGCAATTGGCCCATAGGCATCTGTAGCTAAGGTAATACCCAGAGTAGAAAGCATACCCACCGCGGAAATTGCAATTCCATAGAGCCCTAAGTTAAAATTGCTCGCTCCTCCGGATGAATAGAAAGAAGTAAGTATCGCCAATCCTACCAGCACAACCGGAACAACTGTTGAAAGCATGCCCACGGAAATACCGCTGATAATTACGGTGGCCGGGCCGGTAAGAGCCGCCTCAGAGATTCCTTTGGTTGGACGGTAGCGGGAAGAGGTAAAATACTCCGTGGCTGCGCCGATGATTATACCAGCCAATAATCCTGAAACTACCGACCAGTAAATTCCTAAGTTCTGCGCGCCTAATGTCCATTTGACTAAGAAAAAGGCCGCCGCCGCAATCAGCCCTGCGCTTACGAAAACCCCGCGGCGTAAAGCTGCAAGAAGCGCCCCCTGGGATGCCTGTTCTTTTGTCTGCACAAAGAATGTCCCGATAATTGATGCCACTACGCCTATTGCCGCTAGAGACATCGGAACAATAACCCCGGCGATGCCTAAACCCGCGGCAACCCCTAAGGCCGATGTGGCTACAATGGAACCCACATAGGATTCATAGAGGTCTGCGCCCATTCCGGCAACGTCACCAACATTATCCCCGACATTATCCGCGATAACTGCCGGATTTCGCGGGTCATCCTCAGGAATACCTGCTTCAACCTTGCCCACCAGGTCAGCGCCTACGTCAGCGGCCTTGGTAAAGATACCGCCGCCAACCCTGGCAAATAATGCTTGAGCTGAAGCTCCCATGCCAAAACAAAGCATCGTGGAGGTAATCGCTGCGATTTTATCTGTGCCGATGGAAAGCGGATGTGTAGAATAATACCAGTCCAAAAGATAGTACCAGATACTTAAATCTAACAATCCCAGGCCCACTACGGTTAAGCCCATAACGCTTCCCGCAGAAAAGGCTACCCGCAAAGCGGAATTCAAACTATTCCTGGCGCTAGATGCAGTGCGGCTGGAGGCCTTAGTGGCAATAGTCATACCAATAAGTCCCGATAGGCCTGAGAAAAATCCGCCGCTTAAAAAGGCAAAGGGCACAAAAATAACCAGATACCCCTTTAATGCCAGCCATAGAAGGATGCAGAAAATTACTATGAAGAATACCGCAACTACTGAATATTGCTTCTTCAGATAAGCAAAAGCGCCTTCGGAAACAAAGCGGGCAATCTCCTGCATCTTCTCTGTGCCCGGATCCTTCGGGAGGATTACTTTAAAGATAAGGTAAATCACAAAGCCCAGCGCCAGAAGAGAGCCAAACGGCGCAAGCCATAATAAATTCATCCCTTAGAATCCTCCTATTTTAATACAAAGGCATTGACTAAATTGTCATTGCGATTAGCGTATTATAGTCTCTTCCCTGTTGGAACCCACTGAAATATAAGAAATCTTTATCCGTAATAACTCCTGGATCCTGTCTAGATAGCGGCGGGCATTCATGGGAAGCTCGGCATAATAGCGTAAGGAGTTAATATTTTTCTGCCAGCCCGGAAGCTCTTCATAAATTGGCCTGGCTCTGGTTAATACCTCCAAATCATACGGAAACTCATTAAAAACCTTTCCTTTATATTTATAGGCGGTGCATATTTTAATTGTTTTAAGCTCATCTAAAACGTCCAATTTCATTACCGCCATATTGGATACGCCATTTACTAAGCAGGAAAACTTTACCATCACGTTGTCAAACCAGCCGCAGCGCCTTGGCCTTCCGGTAGTGGCTCCGAATTCCCTGCCTTTTTCGCGGATGAGTTCATTTAACGGAGGCTTAAACTCAGTTACAAATGGCCCCTCACCCACCCGTGTAGTATAGGCCTTAACCACACCGATTACTTTATCTATCTTTGTCGGAGGTATGCCCGCGCCAATGCAGGCCCCTCCGGCAGTCGTTGATGAAGAAGTAACAAAAGGATATGTCCCAAAATCAATATCCAAAAATGCCCCCTGGGCTCCTTCAAAAAGAATTGACTTGCCTTCCTCTTGCGCTTGAGCCAATACCAGCGGTCCATTACAGAGATAAGGCTCTAGTTTCCTGGCAAAGCCTAAATATTGTTTATAAATATCCTCAAACTTAAATCCCTTGTGTTTAAAGACCTTCCTGAAGATTTCATTTTTCTCCAACAAATTATCCTTTAATTTCTGGGTAAAAATCATCTGATTGAATAAGTCGCCTATACGTATTCCGCAGCGGGCTGCTTTATCAACGTAACAAGGCCCGATTCCCCTTCCGGTAGTTCCGATTTTAAGGCGCCTCTTTGATTCGCGCAGGCCGTCTAGAATTCTATGATAAGGAAAGATTACATGCGCTTGTGAAGATATCTTCAGGCGCTTTTTAAAATCTACATCTTCTTCCTCTAAGTTCTTCAGCTCTTCCAATAGCGCTTCAGGGTCTACTACAACGCCGTTACCGATAAGGCAGAGCTTATCTTTATGCAAAATTCCCGAAGGGATAAGATGAAAGATGTAGCTTTTTCCATTGACTACCACAGTATGCCCTGCATTGTTGCCCCCCTGATAGCGCACGATGTAGTCAGCATCTTTGGCAAGCAGGTCAATGATCTTACCCTTGCCTTCGTCCCCCCACTGTAAACCCACGATTACGGTATTTGGCATCTCTATTTAACTATAGCGTCATGGTGAAAATCTTGCGGGCGATATCCGGATGTTTGGCGATAAATTTTAGTTCATCATCTACCAAAGGTTTTTGATTGTGGACATTGGCATAGCGGACTAATTCCAGTATCTCGGTTGCCTGGGCATCATCCTTAAACTCAACCTCAATCTTCTCGTAGACATTTCTAAAACCTTTGATGCCGGAATACTCACCGGCTGTAATTTTTCTTCCGGTTTCAATAATCTCCGGATCGCCCCTTCCTAATTCTTCAAAATCATAGAGTTCATAATTTTTCCTGTCCTTTAAGGCGCCATCGGCATGAATTCCGGATTCATGGGCAAAGGCATTTGCCCCTACCCCGGGCTGATTTATAGGAATAGCCACCCCAAAGGCGTAAGAGGCATACTTACAGAGCTTCCAGGCTACTTTAAGATTTACCCTTTCGTCAAGATGATACTTTCCCTCAAAGCCATTGCTGTATCTTAGTGCCAGGAGGACGCTCACCAGATCCGCATTGCCTGCGCGTTCTCCCATGCCGTTGACGCAGGTATTGATAAAGGCGTCTACCCCGCTGTCAATGGCGGCCTTGGCTCCGGCGATGGAATTAGCGATCACCAGCCCCAAATCATTATGGCAATGGATTTCTATAGGAATCTTTACTGCTTCGCTCAAGAGTTTTATCCGCTCATAAATAGTAAAAGGGCTGTCACATCCTAAGGTATCGCAATAGCGGATCCTTTCTGCTCCGGCTTCTTTTGCCGCAAGGGAAAATTCCACCAGATAATCCATGCGCGTCCTTGAGGCATCTTCGGCATTGACGCCTACGCTCTCTGCGCCTGACTTCTGAGCTAACTTTACTGCTTCAATCATCTCCTTAATTACCGAACCGTGGTCAAGTTTACCCTTAAACTTATGGATAATCATCTGGTCAGAGGTAGAGATGGAAAGATTCACATATTTCAATTTGGGCACCCGCTTAAAACTTTCCTTGACATCGTCCCGCGTTGCCCTCAGCCAGCCGCTTAAGCGGATAGGTTTTAAGACCTCGCCTTGAGCCAATTCCAGATTGGCATTAAGATAATTCGTCTCATGATGGGTTACCGGGAAACCAAACTCTGATTGATAAATGCCCATCTGGTTAAGATAGAAATTTAACATTGTCTTTTCCAATTTAGACAGGCAGATGCGCGAGGTCTGCACCCCGTCACGATTAGTCACGTCAATGATATATATCTTTGGCTGCTTCATCACCTTTGCCCCCCCCTCTGGCTTATGGCTGCGGCTATAGGAAGCCGCACCATCGCCCTCTGGCTTATATTGAAAGCCAAATCATTGCCTTACCGGCTTATACCTAATCTTTTTTCTAAATCTTCGCGCTTAGGAACTCCTTTGACGGAAAAGACCTCATAATTATTCACTAAGAATGTCGGGCCGTTGGCAACCTCAAGTTCTTTATTCAAACTGGTATTTTCTCTTAAATATCCAATGCCCTCCTTAGAGAGGCTGCATTTTTTAATTGTTCCTGGATTGATGCTAAATTGCTCAGCGCAGAGGTCCCACCAGGAGCTTTCTTGAATCCGGGCCCGGCATATAGCATAATCCCAGAATTTATCCGCATAATAATGCCGGACACAGGCCTGACGGATGTCTTCTTCCAATTCAGACAGTCCGCCCGGAACACTGAAGCCGTCTTTTCCCTCGATGGCCAGAAAATGGATATTAACTGTGAGTTCTTTATGATTAGTTTGCAATTCTTTTAAGACCGCTAAAATCCCTTCAAGGTCTTTGCCTTTTGTTCCCATAAATACATCAAGCTTTTTCAGGATTATTTTCCTCTCCACAAAGATTGAACCGCCGGCTAAGCGGGGGCTGATGTAATAATAATCCGCTTCTTGCAACTCTACGAATTCTTTGATCTTCTTGAAGCCGGATGTAGTATCTATTTCCTTGGCCAATAAATACACCGGCAGTAACTTTGCCATGGTTTTATTCAGCCACGACTGGCCGATTTCGGAATCGGCATCTATATAGTTCGGCTCTAATCCGGGGAAGAGGTTCTTTAAAAAGCTGATAAACTGCTCTTGATTAGAGGACTGAACATTTTTCGGCTGGATGACCAGAAGGGAGAGCGGTTTCGGCTGCTGGTAAATACACTTCGCCTCTGATTTAGCAGGATTATTACAGCGGCCGCGCTGGCCGGCTTTCTGGCAATCGGAATCCGCAAAACATTCAGGCAGGAGCTTGATAATTTCAGGCGCATCCTCTATCTGGTTAGAAATGCGCAGCTGCTCTAATCTAAAATTATTAATTACGCCGTTTTCTATTTCCAAATCAATCTTACCCAAACGCCGGCCCTGCCAAGCCGGCCAGACAAGATAGGAGGTATCGAGCTTTTCATATCCTTCCTGGATATTGCCGGGTCGTCCGGAAATAATAATATCCACTCCCTTTACTTTGCCTATGAGCTGCTTATCCTTTTCCTCGCCTAAATAACTAAGCAGCAGAATCAGTTCTGCCTTGTTTTTCTTTGCCAGGAAAATAGTTTTTTCCAGAGCTGAAAGCGCCTCTTCAATTTCCCAGCCGCCTGATTTTGCCGCGGCCTCATCGTTAGTCAATCCAATGATTGCGATATTCGTGTTTCCTATTTTCTTGAGCAAATACGGGCTGGCATTCTCCGCTTTTAAATTTGCAGACAAAAATGGCAGCTTTAACTCTTGCATTTTCTGAGAAAGATAGTCCTTGCCAAAATTAAATTCATCGTCACCAACATTTACGGCATCATAAGCCATCAATTCTAATCCCTTTAGATTAATCTCATTGCGGATTTTATCCAACTCAACCCCCTGGCTGTGCTCATCAAACATTCCGCCGGTGAAAAAACCGCCGGCATCCACCAAAAGCAGGTTAGGATTTTCCAGACGCAGCTCTTTTATTTTAGTCATCCTGCGGGCTATTCCTCCATCCGGCTCTTTGGGGCAATCACAATGATACAATGAGGCGTGGGTTTGACCGGTATAGAGTATAGTTATTTTTTCTGCAAAGCAAGAAACGCAAGACGCAAGACACAAGACACAAGAGACAAAATAGATTCTTGCTGATTTCCTTTTCATAATCTTCCTTTCGCAATTAAAAGAAGAATCCCCAGTAAAAAGAATAATGCCGCGGTTAATAACTTTACCGCTCCCAGATGCCTCCTGGCTATTTTAGAAAATGTTTCAGAAGTAACGCCTCTTAAGGCAGCCAGAAAGATAATTGCCAGAGGCAGAATAAACATAAGATTATAAAGCACTAAATAAAAGAATGCCTTTGAGCGCAAGGAGGGGGTTTTCAGGACATAGGTAATGGTCGGCACATAGGTCTGCCCGGTGCAAACGGACTCTAAAAGTGAAACCACAAATCCGCTGGCAAAAACAGCGATTGCTAATTCAACGAGTGTGCGGTTGCGGTTACGCGATGCGCCCTGGACTATTCTTTGAATTTTTAATTTGATAAAAGAGGGCAGCTTTAATTTGAGTTGATCGGGATTTCCTGTCTTTTTATAGATATACCAATCATAGATACTATACATTCCTAAGATGATAGTTAACCAGGCAACTAGAAGATAAATAATCTCAGAAAGTAAGCTGAAAACCTCTAATGACTGGATAAATTTAAAAAGGCCTATACCTATGAGAACGTAAGTAAAAAACACCGAGAGTATAAAAACAATTCCTAAAAGTAAAAGCTCTTTCTTGCGATAACCCACGAAGTTCAAGAATGAGATAAAGAACACCAGCACAGTAAAGGCGCAGGGGTTAACCCCGTCAATCAATCCCGCGCCAAGCACGGTGAACAAACCAAAAGAGAGAAACCGTTCTTTTATCGCCTCACCTGACTTTTTAACCTGCGCGGTCAATTTCACCTTTATTAAGGGATCTATCGGGTCATTGGACTCTATATAGATATATTTAATTACCTCTGCCTCCATACCTTCAGTATTAAAAGTAAACTTTACCTCTATTGACTTCCCGGGCGGGAGCTCAATTTTTTGTTTAGGATAAATAATCGTAGTGCAGCCGCAGCCAACCTTTACCGTCTTAACCTCT
>MHGN01000002.1 GCA_001805575.1 Omnitrophica WOR_2 bacterium RIFCSPHIGHO2_02_FULL_45_21
TGGCCTTCCTTAATATATTTAGCTAAGGGAATCTTGGAGGGGCAGACATAACTGCATAAGCCGCACTCAATGCAGTTAAATATACGCAGTTTCATCAGGGTCTCATCAATAATATTGCGCTGGACGTATTTGCTCAAAAGATGCGGAATAACGTTTACCGGACAGGCCTCTTCGCAGTAGTTACAGCTAATACAAGGCCGCTGCTCTCCATGTTTATTGGTCTCACAGCTCTTTTTAACGCCGGGTAAAAACTTAGACAAGAAAGTCCTTGAATAAGAATCACTCCTTAAACCGGGACGCAGAAATGCTAAAAACTGCCTCTGGCAGTTTTCAGGAATAGCAATAATCTGGGAATAGGTCTTATCTATCGGCAGGGTTAAATCCTTTAATTCTGCGCCGGTAAGCAAACTGTTGCGCACAACACGGGCAGTTACGGCTTCCTTTATCCTTAGGCCGATGACATCTTTTAATGACGCTCCGATTCTCACCTTGATATGCAGCGGTTCTTTGAATGCCGGGCCGCATAAAGCGACTGTGCGCTCAATAAGCGGCTTTCCTTCGGCTACCGCCTCATAGGCCTGCAGAACCGCCTGGAAATTCAAAACCACTGCCCCTATATTGGCTGCCGAATATCCGTAAGGGAATTTTTGCTTTAAAATAGTCGGCACCAATAGCTCATCGTAACCTTGGGGATATTTTGGCTCTAAAGAACAAATCTCAAGCCAATCAAATGGACAGCTAAGCTTCTTTATCTCTTCAAGGATTTTTTTGCGCTGGCTGTTTAAGGCAAAATAGACCCTGGCCTTGGGCATAATTTTATGGAGTATCTTTATGCCTTCTATCAAATGCAGGGTATTTTTTCCTTGCAATAATACCTCTATAGAGATATTGTACGGCTCAGAGCCAACGCCATGCACGATAAGATTCTCTACATCTTCAGGATGGATTACCGAACTGTGGAATCTGGTGGGAATGCCTTCGCGGTCAATGGCAGTAACCCCGGAAAGATAAAGAACCTTCTCTATCTCCTGGGCTGTTAACTGCTCCCAATTGCCGAGAGCCCCGGGAACCTTCTGATGGCCAGGCGAGCCATCGCCTTTAATACTCACCATCAGGCAGTCGCACTTGAAATAATTGACCCGCCTGATTTCTTCTACTACTCCGTTAATTGTGGCATGCACAGGAGAGGCAACGCCCTTTTCAATATGGCTGATAATCTGGCCTGCGGAAACTTTCTCGCCAACCTCAACTAAGCAATCCCCTTCGGCGCCAAAACCCTGGCGCAGAGGTACGCTAACCCGAAGAGGAATTATGCTTTCTTCTAATATGGGCTTGGGCTGGCCTTCAAAATTGACGAATTTATATCCGCCAGGAAAGGATTTAGCTTTGAACATTGCTTAAAAGGAGAGTTTTCTGGTCTTATATATAGGAGGCCAAAATACTTTGTTAATAATTTCACAAATGAAGACAAAAAATAAAAAACTTAACTATTGCTTCCAAGAATTTTAATTATATACCTCAAGGAGCTTCTTTGTCAAGAAAAATCTGCCTTATTATTTTTTTAAAAAAATTTTGCATCTTCTCTTGCTTCTCAGATGGTTTTGATTAAAACCTTTTTCTTCTTCTCGTAAAAAGTAATAAGAAATGGGGTAAAGAAAGTATCCCTGCCTAAGATATTAAATGAAACAGTGAATTCCCGAGAAAAAACTACCTTGCATTTATACGTTTTATTGCCAATAATAAGCGAAATTATATGCAGGTATCCTAAAATCCTTCCAGCTATGCCTTCCAGATAGAACGCCTTCCCTTTCTCCAGTTTAATTCCTAAATAGTCAGCTATTTCAAGCCGAAAGACTGAATAAGAAGCTCCGGAATCAACTAAAGCTTTTATAGTAAGAGCTTTCTTTTTATATTGGGCTTTTACATCAATTATGGGGAAGCATTGTTCTCCCTTCCTGAGGTAGGAAAATTCTAACTGCATAGTAAAATCAGGATATAGGGACCCTCATCTTTGCGGGGAACAAGCATAACGGATGGCTCTTTGGAAAAAGGCCTCTTCTCAACTTTTTGCATCAAAAGCTCAAGATTATCTGCATAGGCAACTGGTTGGTTATTGATAAATGCTACCCATTTACCTGAATAACGGTCAAGATTGATTCCCATAAAAGGCGATTTTATTTCAGGTTTTGATTTCATATTTCAAATTATACCATTGCTTTATACTATGTCAAGGTAAAGAAGGCGCGCGCCCGTTTTTTTCTTCGTTACGAAATTTTTATAGTTCTTGCGAAAACCAAAGGCTTATGCTATGTATTAATATATATGAAAATACTGTCAATTTGTTCTGCATTGCTCTTTGCCCTTCCTTCTGGTTTCGGCTTTGCCTCTACTAACATTTATACCGGCTATGAATTCGGGGAGCGCGAGATTGCGGAGATTCTTGAAGAGAGAGAAAGCTTGGGAAATTTTGATTATTTTAAATACCGGCTGCGCCTAAAACAAACAATTAAGAACGGCGCTTCATATAGCCTGTCTTACCATCTTATAAAACGGGACTTCGAAACCCAGGATTCTTTTGATTCCAAGGCAGACGATTATAAATTGAATTTAGACATGCCGCTTTTAGACGCTGCAAAAATAGGGCTTGATTTTGGGCATAAAGAAAAACGTTATGGAAATTCCCCGGCTTCTGAATATAATCGCGATACGTTTAGCCTAGAACTAAAGCATCGGCTAAGCAAAATGCTTGCGCTCGGATTAGGCGCCGGTATCACCAATTATGATTATCGGATAGATAGCGGCTCAAACCAGTCAAAATATTACGCAGGGCTAAATTGGAGTATGCTGCTTTTAGAAGAGAAACTTAACTTTGGTGGTTTTTATCAGCAGCGGGCGGTTGAGCAAAAAGGTAATAAAACTAACCGCAGCGAACAAATCATCGGGGTTGACGGACAATATAACTTAAAGCTTACCCGTTTCAAGAAGGTTAACCTCAAAATTGAACATGGCAGGAATGATACGAAAGAAATTGAAGAGCGCGATGATGCCTTGCGCTATCGCTATAACAAATGGAATATAAAAACTATGCACCCCTTATCCAAAAAACTCGATACCACCTTTGGCTTTAATTCCAGCCGCCGGGATTATTTTGATGCGGCAGGCGACTTTAAAAGCTGGGCTATTGATAACGAAACCGTCTATTCTATCTTAGAGTCAAAAATTTCATCCCTGGATTTTTCTTTACAATCTGAGCATAAAGAAACTTCTTTCCATCTGGATAACTCTTTGGACTATAGCAAAGATTTATTCAGCATAGATCTCACTTACAAAAGAAAGAAAAATTATAAAATTTCAGCTAACTTTAAATTTAGCCGCTACGATTACCCTGCCAAGGTAAGCAGAAAGGAAGATGACTTTCTTTCGGAACTCAAGCTAAGCAAGGAATTTGCTAAACCGGCTCTAGAACTCCAGCTCAGATATGCTTACAAATACCGCGATTTCCACACTCAAACTGACGCAATACAATGGTGGATTAACTTAGGAATGGAGATGGGGTTTTAGACTATTCTTACCTGCTTATTCTTAGAATTTTATATTTTGATATTCCGGCGGGAACCTTAACTTCAACGATATCGTTGACCTTACGCTGCAGAAGGGCCTTGCCCACGGGCGACTCAAAGGAAATCTTGCCGGCATCGTAATCCGCCTCTTCTTTAGAAACCAGCATATACTCAAACTGCTCCTCGGTATCCATATCCAGAAGCAGCACCTTTGCGCCGATGAAAATCTGGTCCTTGGGGATATTTTCGGAATCAATGATTTTTACCCTTGATAATTTCTCTTTAAGCTCTGCGATTCTTTTTTCGCAATGCGCCTGTTCATTTTTCGCCGAATCATATTCAGCATTTTCGCCTAAATCACCTAAGGAACGGGCATGCGCTATAGCTTTGGAAATTTCCCGGCGTTTAACCTTTTCTAAATACTCAAGCTCCCCTTTAAGCTTCTCATAGCCTTCGCGGGTCAGATATACCTCATCTATTCCCATTACCATAACTCCTTCATGTAAACTATCTTACGAACACCCGTGTTTTATAAGATTCATACCTACAAACCGCGCGGGTTCGTGATCAGATATTTAAAAACGCTTAAGGCGGCTTTAGAGCCCTCTCCGGCGGCAATGACGATTTGTTTCTCCGGGACATCGGTAACATCGCCAGCGGCGAAGATTCCCGGGATGTTTGTCTGGTTATAAGGATCTACCTTGAGCTCGCCCAGCTCATTCTTTTCTACCTCCGGCGCGAATTCTGAATTAGGGTTCAGCCCGATTTCCACAAATACGCCCTGAACGGGTAAAAGTTCTTCTTTTCCTGCTTTCTTTATTTTGATGGCATTAACCATCTTATGGCTGCGGCTATTGGAAGCCGCACCATTGCCCTCTGGCTTATCGCCCAGGATAGCGGTTACCCGGGAATTATTTATAACCGTCACTTTCGGGCTTCCCCTGGCGGCCTGTTGCATTATCATATCCGCGCTAAGATTTTCGGCAATATTAATAATATAGATTTTGTCTGCGATTTTTATCAATTGGATTGCCGCATCCAGGGCGGAGTTTCCTCCGCCAATCACCGCGACATCTTTGCCGGAGAAAAGCGGGGCATCGCAGGTCGCGCAATAAGTCAGGCCTTTATTTTTAAACTCTTTTTCGCCGGGCACTCCTAATTCCCTTGACCTTTTTCCGGAAGCAATAATCACAGCCCTTGCTTCATAAGAACCTTTATCGGTGCGGACCCGGATTAGATTAGCGGCTCTTTTTACCTCCTGCGCCGCCTCGTTTTCTTTCAAGGTAAGGTCAAATTTGCGCAAATGTTCTTCAAACTTAAACGCCAACTCAGGCCCGCTGATAAACTGATAGCCGGTATAATTCTCTACATCGCCACTTAAGGCGGCCTGCCCTCCGATATCTTTGGTAATAATTAAGGTCTCGATTCGTTTGCGGGCGGCATAAATGGCAGCGGTAATGCCGGCAGGACCGGCTCCGATAATGATTAAATCAAACACTCTGCTTTAAATGCTTTGGGGTCAGGTCAATAACATCTTTAACTTCCATCATAATCATATACTTGGGGCTGGGCAGGAGCGCTTCAGGATGCGCAGGGTGTCCTTTTTCCTCACGGATATTTTTTAAAAGCCTGCTGGTTAGGCGGCTGACAATCAGGACATCCCAGGCCTTGAGAATCTCCGGCTCAAGCTTATCCCGGGGGATCATGCTGGCTTTGCCTTCTAAAGAAAACCCGCTAAAGGTATGCTCATCAGCAGCGGCAATGCTGATCACGCCATTCTTTCTTAGATTTTGATATGTCCTGCCCATATAAAGGTCAACCAGATAAACCTGTCCTTCGGGAGTAATCTTGAGTATCCCTTTACAGGCAGTATGAATACTGCCGCCGCTATTTAAGGTAGCAACAATGGCAAATCCCTGCTTCTTAAAGAAATGGATTACCTCTTCTGCCACCTTTGCCATCGCGCCTGGTATGCTATTTAAGCAGAGTTATCCTTTTAAATTCTCAAACATCTCTTCGTGGGTTACCTCTTCGCCGAGGATATGCGTTACCAGCTGATAGGTATCATGATCTTTGCCGAAGGTCTTCTTGGCCAACTTATCATAGACCTCAATGGCCCCGGCTTCTGCGTTTTCCACTATCTTTATAATCTCTTCATAATCGGAAAGTTTTTTCATAATTCCGGGATAGGGGGCGTTCGCGTTCTTTTCCAAATTTACCGGATTATTGGTAGGCAGCCCGCCAAGCTCAATGATTCTTTCTGCTACCTCCGCAGCGTGCTCAAGCTCATCCTTGGCAATTTTATTCAAAAACTCAGCCATATCCTCGTAACCCTTGCCG
Organism: Omnitrophica WOR_2 bacterium RIFCSPHIGHO2_02_FULL_45_21; assembly: GCA_001805575.1. Lineage (GTDB taxonomy): Bacteria > Omnitrophota > Gorgyraeia > Gygaellales > UBA12090 > 2-02-FULL-45-21. The sequence continues at coordinate 5,901 of MHGN01000002.1, forward strand.
GATACGGACTGCGCCATATACCAGTAGGCATAGAATGCCAGCCACTCATCGCAATATGCCTTGTCCAGATCCTTAATTAAGTCCTTTGCATTAATCTCAAGAATCTCTCTTGATTTCTTGCCCATTCTACCACCTCCTATAATTGATACGTCTATTGATTTGTTTTACTTCTTCGGCTTCATATCTTCTCCGCAGCAGATGATATCGCAGGCATCCACACAGCCGCAGATGTTATCCACCGTTACCACCAAGCCGCAAGACGTACAGGAATAGCGGCTGGCCTTTTTGCTCTTTGCTGTTTTCTTTACGCTTTTCTTTTTCATCCCTTGCCTCCTAAATTTTCTCAAACATCTCTTTCCCCACCCCGCATTCAGGGCAAACCCAGGTATCCGGCAAATCCTCAAATGCGCTAGCCGGATTAATTCCTTGGCTGGAATCGCCGATTGCCGGGTCATAAATATACCCGCAAACTGTGCAACGATATTTGTCCATAGTTAATTATTATACCACATTATCCCTAAAGAAACTCAAGAAAAATATACTCAAAGTCTCTCACCCAAAGGGCAGATTTTTCTTGCCTTTGCGTTTTACTTCTTTTCTTAAAATTTCCAATACCTCTTCGTCTTCAACCTGGGAAAAGTCTAAATAAAACTGCCCGATGGCAGAAAATAATGCGGGCGCCCTAAGGCATACTAGATCATCTACATCCTCAGCTAATCTCTGCAGCGTATCCGGCGGACCAACCGGTAAAGCTGCGAGCAACCTTTGCGGATGCTCTCCCCTGGCAATCCACAACGCAGCGCGCATAGTTGCACCGGTGGCTATGCCGTCATCCGTAACGATGACAGATCTATCTTTCAAAGATACCTTTGGCAATATCTGCCTGTATTTTTCGCTACGGCGCTTTATTACTGCAAAGGAGCGGGTTTTCTCCTGCTCAATGTAAGTTTTCTCCTCGCTAAGAACACTAGCGGCTGTTTCATTTAGAAACAATTTTCCGTCTTCGCCAACGGCGCCAATAGCCAGTTCGGGATTTCCGGCCGCGCCTAACTTACGCGAGAGCACAATATCCAGGTCGGCATTTAAGATAAAGGCGAGCTCACGAGCTATGACTATACCTCCGCGGGGAATACCAAGTACTACGGCATCTTTAAGATGCAGTTTCTCCAACTCCCCGGCAAGAAGCCTGCCTGCTTCTACACGGTCCCTGAAAGGCTCTTCGCTATAGGAAAAAATTCTTACTTTACCCATTTTCACCCTGCTGTCACGATAAGATTACGCAGGATGGGAAGCGCTTCTTTTAACACCGCGGGATCAAATTGGGTTCCGCTGTTTTTCTCGAGCTCTTCACAGGCGTCGCTAACGGATATCGCTTTTCTATACGGCCGGTCTGAGGTCATCGCATCAAATGCGTCAGCCACTGCGATAATCCTTGCGCCAAGAGGTATGCCTTCAGCCGCGAGCCCCTGGGGATAGCCCTTTCCATCGTAGCGTTCGTGCTCCGAACCGGCAATCCAGGCAATCTCTCTGAAGTCGGTTATGGACCCAAGAATCTCTTTTGTATATACGCTATGCTGTTTTATCTGTTCGTATTCTTCGCTCGTCAGGCCGGCGGGTTTGTCTAACAATTTTCTTGATATGCCTAATTTCCCGATATCGTGGAGGAGCCCTGCCCATTTGATATTGGTCACTTCGTCATGGTATAAATTCAAAGCCAATGCAATCAAGAGGCAATAACGTGAAACCCGATTTGAATGGTTTATGGTATAGGGATGTTTTGTATCAATAAGCTGCGAGAATACTTCACAGGCAGTTCCGATAACATCTACGCCTGCGGGCATGGATATTTCTCCGATATCTGCTTCTGTTTTATGGAATAACTTTACCAGGCTGTTTTGTTCTCTTGTCTCCTCAAATAACCTATCGTTTCCTATGACCTCTATTGCGCAATCTATCAACCCGGATGAAAATTGGCGGTTACGCCGCGCATCAAGGGCCTTTATCAGGTCTGCCTGGCTGCGCGTGGCTTCGTTTCTCATAAAGATATCAATCTGGTCTGCGATAGAGATTATCTGTGCCGCCTTGGGTATCGCGTCTTTCTGCCTTCCCAGAGGATAACCTTTTCCGTTATGCCATTCGTGATGATTTAAAATAAATTTTGCCATCGTTTCCAGATTAGGTATCTGACTGACTATTTCTGCCCCGATTAAAGGATGGGCAAGCATCGCCGGATCTTCGGGCATTTCTTCCTTGAGCAGGTAGTGGATGACGTGTTCAGGCAAACTTATTGCTCCGATATCATGGAGAAGACAGCCGTAAAATATATTCTTCCTCTCTTCGGGGAGCATCCTTCCGGCAATTTCTGCGCCAAAGATACTCACCCGCCAGGTGCGGTATAATTTTACGCCTTCATCAATATCCAGAGCCAGACTGACGGCGCTGAAAAGCTCGCTTATTGTCCTGGTGATATTAAGTTCCATATTTAGGGTGCATTATAAGCAAAAAATCTGATAATGTAAATAGTTTTTATTCTTTAAGCCTTTCGCCCAAAGGAAATTTTTTTCTTGAGTTTCAAGAAGTAAAATTAAAACCTTTGATATACAGGCCTGGCGCGTAAACTGAGCCCAGGGTTTCCAAATGGTCGGCAATGAGCTTTCTTTCTTTGGATATATATTTAATCCGCCTGAATGCCTCTAAGCAGGATTCCGTAAAGCGCATATCAAAAACCGCGGATTTAATCTTTCCATCTTCAACTAAGAACGTCCCGTCGCGGGTCATCCCGGTCATCAGTGCCCGGCGGGTATCAAGAAATCCGTTGATATAATGGAAACGGGTAATCAAAATTGCCTGCCTCGCGGAACATATCATTTCGTCTAGGGAAGCATTACCTCCCTCCATTACCAAATTATAGCCCAGCGGCCCCTCGATATCGTCGGGAAAATTGGCATGGCCATTGGGTTTAAGCTTAAGCAATTTCGCGTAATTGCTGTCGCAGAGCGGCTCGCCGGCAATTCCCTTTTTAATCAGATAGGCCTTCTTGCGCGCCCTGCCTTCAAAATCAAAAGGCAAAACAAAGGTATTCGCGTCACTGCCATAATCATATATACTTACCGGCTCCCCGCTGACGCGCTTTCCACTTCGCTTATAGAGGAAGCCGGTTTCCTCAAATACTGATTTTGCCCCAAATCCTATATAATTAAGCCAGGCGATAAGCTCGGCCACCGCGGCCGGTTCTAAGATTACATCGTATCGGGCGGCTTTAAGCCTTACCTTTCCCTGCCCCCGGAGGCATTTCTCAATCGCGATATTCGTAATCTCTTTCGTATTGAGAGATTCCATACTATAGCCGGCCTGATGAGCATAACCGCTGGATTCACCCTGAGAGGCAATGAGTTTTATCCCGGCAAATGAATGAGTATGATAATTTACTCTGCCTTCCGGCGAGATAACCCCAAGCTCTGTCAGCCCGTTATAAAGATTCCCGGAAAAGGTGAGCTTATGGCTGTTGCCGTCACTAAATATTCGCCTCAAGCGTCTTATCCTTGCCGGCGCCTGGGTATGCGCGGTCTGCGGAAACCAAAAAGCGGAACTAACCTTAAGCGGCCTGAATGAGGGGATATCCTTTTTTTCTTTGGCCTCTAATTTAAGGCGCGCGATGGAGAGCGCCTTTTTAAACGCCTCTTTGAGATTCTGCTCATCAATTGAATTGGTGGATGCTATGCCGATACGCCCGTCTAAAAGGATGCGGAAATATATAATCCGCTCTTCGTCGGCCATATGCTGATGGATTTGAGAATTGGTAAAACGGCTCACCTGAAGGCCGGTATGAAAGAATACGATTCCTGCCTTATCCGCTTCTTTTGTCTTTACCAGGGGCGCCAGTTTCTTTCTGAGCCAATCCAGAGTAATCATTTTTTTACTCCCACCATAATCTTTTCAAAACGCGCAGGCGCGGTTCCGTGTCCGACGTGCATTGATTGCGCCGGCTCACCCTTTCCGCAAGTCGGGATCCCCCAGATATACCAAGAGTCCTTATTGGCTACGCCGCTGCAATTATTCCAGAAATATGGCGTAGTAGAATAGTAAAGCGGGTTTTTGTAAGCGCGCCCTAATTTTCCGTTTTTGATCTGCCAGGCAATTTCGCTTCCGAATTGGAAATTTAGCCTCAAATCGTCAATACTCCAACTCTTATTGGTGGCAAGGAATAACCCTTCTTTTGTGTCAGCAATCAACTCCCCGAGGCTTGGTTTTCCCGGCTCAAGATTTATGTTGGTCATGCGGATTAACGGTATGTGGTTATAGGAATCGGCGCGCATTGTGCCGTTACTGGTTTTTCCGATGGCCGCGGCAGTTTCCCGGGAAGTCAAATAATCAGAAAATATACCGTTTTTCACCAATGCAACTGCCTGGGCTTTTACCCCCTCGTCATCATAGGCAAAACTTCCCACTCCGCCGGCTAACGTGCTGTCCGCGGTGATATTTACCGCCTTAGAGCCGTAGCGGAATCGGCCAGCTTTTTCCAGAGTAAGAAAGCTTCCTCCGGCGTAGCTAAGTTCAGAGCCCAATACCCGGTCTAATTCTGCCGGATGCCCGCAGGATTCATGAACCTGCATCGCCGTTTGATAGCCATCCAATATAATAGTGGTTTGGCCGCAGGGGGCATCCGGCGCGCTTAAAAGCATAATCGCTTCATCGCGCACCCTGGGGGCATGCGCGTGAAAATCCAATTCTTGGACATACTCATATCCTGCCTGGCGGATTTGCGAATGGCGCGACGTAGGATAAGAGCGCTTCTCTACCAGCGAACCTGCGCAGGCAACTGCTTCACAATACCCGCCGCTTTCAATAAATGACTGCTCTATTTCGGAGCCTTCGCTGTTCAGGAAAAGTTTTTCGGTATGATAGAAATCCAGTGTTGACTGGGCGAATTTAATCTTTGGCGGCTTGAGCAGTATTTCGTTAGTATAAAAAAGATAGTGCAGCTTGGCCTCCTGCGAAACCTCAAAGGGATTTATTTGATAGCTTGAGCTATGGACGGCATGCACCGCGGGATAGGCAGGATAAACGGACTTTGTTTTGTTTAGCGAGCTCGATGAGCGGGCAATCCCTATGGCTAATTTTATATTTTTTTCAATTTCCTTTTCGCTAAAGTCACTGCCGCAGGAAAATCCCCAGGCGCCGTTATAGAGCACGCGGATGCCGTAGCCCTCGTCAATATGGAATGAGATATTCTCTACGGCGTGATTAAACACCGAGATATTTTCGTGCCCTGTCTTTACAGAGCGAATATCCGCATATTCTGCGCCTTTAGACTTTAATTTATTGAGCATTGCGCGCAATAGCTGTTTATTCATAACATTTAATATAACATTCTTGGGTTTATTCCGCAATACATTTTGCTATTTCTTAAAATATATATTATAATGCTCTCAATGAAAATAGAGAAAATGAGAAAATACGCGGTGAATAAGATAAACCGTTGGTTTGCCTCTCTTAACGATAAAGGCGTAGAGAAGATTGCCGATATTTTCGCTCAAGAGATAGAGCGGCTGAATATTAAGTATTTTAACGATTCAGGAAAGCCGCGCGATATTAAGCTGGTACTTAAGCCCTGGCTGATCAAAACGGAGGAATTAACTTTTTTCCATCGGCTTATCTTTGACTTTAAGGCGGTCCAGCATAAGTTATTCTTGCTCTATCTTCAGCATGAAGAGATTCGGCAGGTTATGCCTTTACGGCCAGAAGAAAGACAATGGTTTGGGCTGATTAATAAGGATAAGGCCCAAAAATATCAGGCAGTCTTTGGCAGATGGGACACCAACGTTACCTTTGATGAACACGATAATATCCGGGATGTAAAGTTCTTGGAGAACAATACCGTGGGCATCGGCGGGATTCATTACATCCCGGTTGTATCCGAGGCCTCGCGAAAAATACTGAAGATTCAATTAGAAAAAGAGATACGGCCGTATCGGCTTAACTATCAAGCTGACCCCCGGCATATTTTGGCTGAGGAGATAAAATCACATGCAAAATTCATTGGCCGGGCGCGCCTGAATGTGGTATTTATGGAAGACCGCCAACACTTAGGAGGAACAGTGGAACTCCCGGAATTAACCAAATACTTTCTTAAGTTAGGCATAACAGCAATCCTGGCTGACCCGCGCGATTTGCATTTAAAGGGAAATGAAATATACTGCCGGGATACCAATATTGACATAATCTACCGCGAT
>MHGN01000003.1:0-277 GCA_001805575.1 Omnitrophica WOR_2 bacterium RIFCSPHIGHO2_02_FULL_45_21
AGTTGGAGATTATGGTATATATTAGAAATATAGTAATTATGGTAAGTCATGAATTGCCAGCCGCAGGGATTATGGTTTTTGGATGGTGCCTTTTGGAAAATTAAAAGATGGAGAAAAAGGGGAAGAACAATAGCCGGAATAATAAGATGCTCTCGGCAAAAGATATTATGCATAAATATCGTCTATCATATCAAACGGTAAATCATTATACCGATATCGGATTGCTGCCGGTATTATTGAAAAAAGGCAATCAACGTTTCTACGGCAAGAATTTAAT
>MHGN01000003.1:348-17288 GCA_001805575.1 Omnitrophica WOR_2 bacterium RIFCSPHIGHO2_02_FULL_45_21
AAAGGCAATCAACGTTTCTACGGCAAGAATTTAATCCAGAAGCGGCTTAAGAAAATAAGGGAGTTTGTCAGGGAGGGCTATTCCCTGCGCTTAATCCGCAAGCGCTTGGTGGGAGTTTAGGAACGAAAGATGAGTTATTGCAAAATCTTAGGATTTGACAAAGAGCCGTTTTCTACCAGCCCGGACCCGGAGTTTTTTTATTTAACCAAGGAGCACGAAGCGGCGTTAACCAATGTCTTGATTGAATTAAGGGTTAAGAGAGGCCTTTCCGTTATTTTAGGAGACGTGGGAACCGGCAAGACCACCCTTTCCCGAAAACTTATCCAGGAATTACGGCAGAGAAATGATTTTACCTTCCATATTATCTTAGACCCCTCTTTTGACAATGAGTCCCTCTTCGTGAATTCATTAGTGAAGAATTTTGATATAAATGTGAGTAATTGGGCCACCCCGCCGACTATTCTGGACTTAAGAGAAACCCTGGAAAGGTTTCTCTTCCAGAAGGGGGTAACCGAGAACAGGACCGTGGCCTTAATTATTGACGAGGCGCAGAAATTAAGCGAAAGCTCAATTGAGGTTTTGCGCGTCCTTTTAAATTATGAAACCAATGAGTTCAAGCTTCTGCAGTTGGTCTTGCTGGGACAGTTAGAGCTCTATGCCAAGATTATCAATATTCCCAATTTCTTTGACCGCATCAGCTTTAAGTACACCCTCAATCCGCTGGATTTTGAAGAAACCAAAGAAATGATTGAATTCCGCGTGCGCCAGGCGGGCTACAAAGCGCATATGCATCTATTTTTGGATGAGGCGATCAAGGGAATCTATGAGTACAGCCGGGGTTATCCCCGGCAGGTGATTATGCTCTGCCATAAGGCGCTGAGAAACGTGATATTAAAAAATAAATTCGTAGTTGACGCAGGATTAGTCCGAGAATTGATTGACGAAGAGATACGTTCAGGATGGCAGCGGAAAGACCTCTTACTCCAGAGAAGCAGTTATTGAATTTAATTGAGAACCCGAAAGCAAAAAACGCAAGCCCACTCGGGTTAAGCGGGGTTAGACAGCATGGCTTGAGCCTGCTCTCGCTGGGAGCCTGGTTAGGCAGGGCTTCTTTCTCAAGAGAACTGTTTAAAAAATGGCTCAAGGACCTAAAGCGCCGCCAGTTAGACGTCAAGGCGCTAAATAAGGCCCTGAGCGTATCCGTAGCAGCCTTAGCGATTTATTTTACCGGTAATTCCGCTATCGGCATAGTTAATACAAAAAAACTTCCTGTTTTTAAATTTGAATTATCCGGCAAGGAATCCGGAGATGTTTTTCAGGAAGGTTCGTTTTTAAAGGCGGCATCGTATTATCTGGAAAAAGTAAGGCAAAGGGATATTTTTCAGCTGGGGCCCAAAAAGACAGAAGATAGCAAAGAGGAGGCGGCCGAGATTGGCCCTTCGGGAGAAATACTTGAGGCTACCCAGCATTTGAGATTGGTGGGGATTTCCTGGTCTAACGATCCGGATGCAATGCTTGAAGACACAAAAGCGTTAAAGACCTTTTTTGTGAAAAGGGGCCAGATGCTCGGTGATGTGCGGGTGCAGGCAATTTTTAAGGACAAGGTGGTCTTGAGTTACCGGGGAGAAGAAACCGAATTACGATGATGCGCTTAAAAAGGATCCTCTCCGCAGTGGCTTTGCTTATCGGAAAGCAAACCCTGCCTTGCCGGCAGGCAGGTACTGCCCTCTGGTTTGGGGTGTTATTTCTTTATTTCTCTATCTGCCTCAGGCCAATATCTGCGGAAGAGTCCGCAGCGCGATTAGCCCAGGCTAAAGCCGCAGTTGGAATAGAGCAGCCGGCAATTCTTCCTCCGCTCGGCGGTATGGAAGAGCGGATTGCCCTGGACCTGCGCAACATTGAAGTGGTGGATGCGCTTAAATTCCTGGCAATGAAGGCGGGCTTGAATATTATTGCCACTAAGAACGTCGCCGGCAGGGTCACCCTGATGGTTCAGGATGTTCCGGTGAGGGATATCTTTGACATTATGCTGCGCTCAAACGGCCTTGCCTATAGTAAAGAGGGGAATATTTATAATATAATGAGCGAAGAGGAATACCGGGGGCTTTTTGGCAAGAAATTTACTGATATCCGGGAGGTGAAGGTATTCCGGCTTCAATACGCCATACCGGAGCAGGCATTCAGCATGCTGGATACCTTAAAGAGCGATATCGGCAGGGTATTGGTTGAACCGGAGACAGGAACCGCTTTGGTTATGGATACGCCGCAGAGTATCCAGAGGATTAAAGATGCCTTGTCTACCCTTGAAGAGAAGAATTTGCTGGAGGTTTTTAATCTAAAATATGCCAAGGCAAAGGATGTGGAAGAACAGCTTAAAACGCAATTAGACGCCAAAAAAGTCGGCTCGATAAAAGCGGATGAACGTTCAAATCAAGTGATCATCCAGGCATTACCGGAAAGAATGCAGGATATGCGGGGGTTAATCCAGGCGCTGGACAAAAAGACCAAACAGGTTTTGATTGATACCACCATCGTCAAGGTCAAATTATCCAACGAGATAACTTCAGGCATTGAATGGGAAGGGTTGATGAAATTGGGGAACTCGCTGGGAACCTCCTATTTAGGATCATATCCCTTTAGCGTCCTGCAGGAATCCTCTGAGGCCTGGAAGTCCAGACGGGCATTTATGGATTCCCAAACTAGCGGTATCGGAGCCTTTCCCTTTAGTGGTAATACGGCAAGCACTTCTGCAAGCACAAAGACAACCGTAGGAGAAAAGATGCACCTGGGCCTTATTAGCAAAAAACAGGATATAGACCTGCTGATGAAATATTTGCAGACCTTAGGCAAGACACAGATCCTCTCCAATCCCAAGTTAGCCGTAGTCAATAACCAGGAAGCAAAAATCCATATCGGCGAAAAGCAGGCCTATGTTACCACTACCACTACGACTGGCCAAACCACAAGCACTATCTCGGAAGAGGTAACCTTTGTTGATGTGGGGATTCAGTTATCGGTAACCCCGACCATTAATGATGAAGGATTTGTAACCATGAAAGTTAAGCCCGAGGTTTCCAGCGTGGTCTCTACCCTGACCACGCCCTCTGGCAACAAGATTCCTATCATTGATAGCTCAATGGCCGAGACAACAGTTATGGTGAAGGACGGCTCAACCATTATTATTGGCGGCTTACGCAAAGAAGAGAAGATATCAAGCTCTGACCATGTGCCTATATTAGGCAGGATTCCCGTGATCAGCTTTTTCTTTAGGACCAGCTCGAACAAAACCGAAAGGACAGAGTTATTGGTAATGCTCACTCCCCATATAGTAAGCGGCGAGAGCCTGTTTACCGGCGATGAAAGGGATTTCGGCCACAAGCCGCCAAAAGAATTCAAGGAATACTCATCTTTTACTTCCCAGACAGATTATCAAGCTCCCGCGCAGGCGCCTGAGGAAACGATTAAGCCCTATCGCGAATACACAGGCCTGAAAGAAGAAGAAAAAGAATACCAACCAGCACTTAAAGGAGACGAGGGTAATGAATAAAGCGAAGATAGTATCAGTGATAACCTTTCTTTTGATTGCGGCTCAAGATACAGGCCTCGTATATTCTGCCGAAAAGGCTCAATGGTTCCGGAAAAAAGAAAAAAATGGACAGGCAGAGGCCATAAAATTAAACCCGGAGGAAGAGAAGTTAAAAGAGGAAAAGGCGGCTCTGCTTAATGAAAATACAAATCTGTTCAGGGAAAGCGAGGCATTGAAAAATGAAAATAAAGCGCTCAGGGAGGACCGCGATAATCTGATCAATCGGGCAAAAACGCTGCTTTCGGATGTCAACCGCTTGAAAGAGCTTGAGGATGCGGCAGGAAGGGCTATTCAAGAGAAAGATGCTCTTGGGAAAGAGAAGGCAGAGCTGGGGGCTGCCTTTGCGGCTTTAAAAGAAGAATTGAGTAAGCTCCGGGAGGAGCAGAAAAAAATAATCCAGGAGAGGGACTATGCCAAGTCCGCCTATGAAAAGGCAAAGAAGGATAACGTCATAAAAGAGCTCAAGGGGCAAATCGCACGCTTAGAAAAAGAAAGGGATGAGAAAATTTCCGCATTACGCAAAGATAAAAATGCCGTAGAATCAGAGTTCAGGCAGGCGCAGAAAGAGTTGAGCGCTCTTAAAGAGCGCAGCTTAGGCTTGAGTGAGGATGCAGAGCGCTTAGATGCGCAATTGAAAGAATATAAAGTAAATTACGCAAATGCGGAAAAGAAAAACAGGGCTCTGGAAGAGGAAATAAAAAGTATGCCCAAGAAATTTACCGAGATTGCCCGGCAGAATAAACGGCTGATCCGGGAAACCTCCGAGATGCATTATAACTTAGGCGTTTTCTATACCAAGAACAAAGAGTATGAGCGGGCGCTCGCCGAATTTGAGAAGGTAGTAGAGATTACCCCTGATGATGCCTACGCCCATTTTAATCTGGGCTATATCTATGCGGAATATCTGATAAACCGCAAAAGGGCAATTGAAAACTTCCGGCATTATCTGAGGTTTGCCAAAAGCAGCGATAAGGATATAGATTGGGCGAAGAAATACCTGCTTACCTGGGAAACCTATGAAGGTAAGGTTCCCATGAGATAAAATAACCATCCTAAGCAGAATCCCGCCAGAGCTAATATATGAACATATTTTTAACACAATAAGGAGGTTGTTATGAAGAAAGCTATTTTGGTTTTTTCAGTTCTTGGGTTATTGTTGAGTTTTAACGCATACGCCCTGGATAACTCATTTGTTAACATCCGCAGCAGGATTTTTGAAGAATCTAAGCAGATAAAGGCGCTCCTGACAACTTCCAAAGACGCTATCTTACTAAGCAGTATGTGGGATTCCTGCCTGATGACCATGCGTGAGCTTGACGCCTATTTCCATATGTTAGGAATATTTAATACCATTAAGCAGCGAGACCTTGATGAGGATGCGGTTATTTTCCTTAGCCGATGGCTCTCGGAAGTAAAGGCAGGCAGTGAATTGAACATAAGAATCTTAACCGAATCTGCCTATCCGACTGAAAGCCAGGCAGCGATTCATATTGCGCGGATTAAAAATCATTTCGGCGAATTAAACACAAAAATCGATTCGGAATTGAATAAAATCTCTCTTTTGAGAGAAGCGATAAAAAGAAAGAAGAAATAGAAGCTGGTGAAGAAAAGGATTTTTTTAATAATTTCCTTAGCTTACGTTTTGAGCATTAATCTTTATTTCCGCTCTTTTACCATTGCCTTCCCGCAGTTAAAATTACAGGCCAAAGACATCACAGAAAAAACCATTCAGCAGGCTGCCATCCAAGAAGTGCAGAAAAGATTCCCCCAATTCTATCCCACAGCAAAAGACGAGATACTGCGCACAAGAATTACCGAATACAAAAAGTATAATAAAGAGAATATTAAAAACCAAATACAGAATTTATACCATCAATTAAAAGATAAATTTCAGGACGCTTCCGGACAAACATATCTTATGGAGCTTGATTGCTGGCATTGGGGCCGGTATGTGGAGAATGTTGTCCGTTTTGGCCATCCCGGAGACGAAATCATATTCGGTAAGCAATGGGATCTCCTGATGCTGGCGCCTCAAGGAAGCTTTTTGCACTGGGACCAGTTTCTGTTTTATTTTTCAGCCTTTCTTTATAAGTGCTCCCCTTTTTTTAAAGCGGTTCATTTATTTACCTTTCTATTTTATATCCCATTATTCTTTACCGCAATTTTTATTATTGTTTTATATTTTTTCTCATTTCGTTACGGCGGATATCTTGGCGGGATACTCAGCTGTTTATTTACAGGGTTGGCGCCAATTTTTATCCAGCGCAGCCACGCGGGCTGGTTTGATAAAGACGTCCTGAATTTGTTATTGCCGCTCTTGGTTGTCTGGACCTATATTTTGGCGTCGGTCGGCCAGTCCTTAAAACGAAAGTTGTTCTGGATTTGTTTTTCTGCTTTTTGGGTAGGATTGTTTTGTTTTAACTGGACGCAGTGGTGGTTTGTTTTTTTAATTATAATCATATATGAATTTATTTTTTTAGGAGGTTATCTGTTTTCTTATCTTTTTTTAAAAAAGGAGAACGGCAATTTAATGAGAGAGCATGGTTTTTCTCTCTGCTTGTTTATTTTATGCAGTTTACTTTGGATTGCTGTCCTGGCAGGAACCCAGCCGCTCGTTGTATTATACAATCAAATAACTCAGGCGCTCACTTTGAATAGGCCATTAATGGCATCAATTTGGCCAAATGTTTATGCTACCGTAGGAGAATTAAGGAGCATGACCATTGCCGAGATAAGCCATTTGATAGGAAATGGTATTTTTGCGGCTTCGGTGTTCTCCCTGTTTACATTATTGGTGCGCGCTTTATTTAGCCGAAGATATCCTGATTTCAAGCGCATATCGGTTATCATTCTGGCGATATGGTTTGTCTGCATGGTTTTTGCCAGTTTTCGGGGGGTAAGGTTCGTGGTTTTTCTGCTCATACCTTTAGGGATTTCTCTTGGCTGGATGTTGAATGATTTATTTCAATATTTTAAAAATAAAAAAAATGTATGGATGGCCTCGCTGGTAATAATGGCTTTCGTTATCCTGAACGCTTTCTGCGTCAGTAAAGCTTACGGGGCAGCAAGGTACCTTTTCCCGCTTATGGACGATACCTGGCATAATGTTTTGAATCTCATAAAAGAAAAGACCTCACCCGAAACAATCCTTAATTCGTGGTGGGATTTTGGCGATTGGTTTAAGGTGGCTGCTCGCCGCAGGGTAACCTTTGATGGTCAGAGTCAGGGCATGCCTCAGGCTTACTGGATGGCAAAGGCCTTACTTACGAGCGATGAAAAAAGAGCAGTCGGCATTTTACGGATGCTGAATAACGGCGGCAACAAGGCATTTGAAACTATTGATAAACAGCTCAAAGATCCGTTACTATCGGTTTTATTGCTGGAGAGCGTGTTGGGCTTGCCTCCTGAAAATGCGCAAGGAACACTCTTAAAGTTTTTGCCGGCACAGGTAGCGCAGGAAGTAATGGGTCTACTCTATGCCACGCCATCCCGCGCAGGCTTTATTGTTGACTACACCATGCTGGGCAAAATGACAGCAATTTCCTATTTAGGGGATTGGAATTTCTCAAAGGTCTACATAGCCCAGAATTTTGACAAGAGCGAAAGGGATAAAATTATTGACTATCTCAAGAATTTAGGAATCAATGAATCCCAAATCCAGCAGTTTTATCAAGAAGTATTTCTTATCTCAACAAAAAAATTGGATGATTGGCTTTCTTACAGGCTTCAGTATTACAGCCCCTTGATAAACGGCCATGAAAAAAATGGCGTTATCTTTTTTGACAACGGTTTTATTTACGTTCCTAAGGAAAAAACCATTCAGTCAAACACCGGCCAGATTCCCCGAAGCCTGTTTACATTAGCTGATGATACACTCGTTGAAAATGTATATCCGAATGCTAATTCGGTATTTTCAGCCCTGGTTTATAAGACAGAAGATAATATGTATAAATGCATTCTCCTTGACCGTGATCTGGGTTTAAGTATATTTACGCGTCTATATTTTCTACGCGGCAAAAGCCTGAAGCATTTTATCCCTTTTATAGACGCCGAAGAAGGTAATAATTATATTCGCTGTCTTAATATTATTTGGTGAACTGATATGAACAATGATATTGAAGTTTCGGTGGTTCTTCCGTGTCTTAATGAAGAAGAGACGCTGGGCGCCTGCATAAAAAAGATTAAAGAAATATTTTCCCGCGGGCAGATTAAAGGAGAAATTATCGTTTCGGATAACGGTTCCCATGACCACTCAATGGAAATTGCCCGCTCAGAAGGCGCAGTATTGACTCTTGAGCCAAGGCGTGGATATGGCGCGGCGTATCTTCGCGGGCTCAAAGAGGCAAAAGGTAAATACATAATCATCGGCGATAGCGATAACACCTACGATTTTTACGACATCCCTAAGTTCTTAGGATACCTAAGGGGAGGTTATGATTTTGTAATGGGTTCTCGCTTTAAGGGCGCAATCAAAAAAGGGGCAATGAGCTGGTCTCACCGCTATCTCGGCAATCCCATACTTTCCGGCATCTGCCGCCTATTTTTTCGCACAAAGCTCTCCGATATTCATTGCGGCATGCGCGGCTTTACCTATGCGGCCTACCGCAAGATGCGCTTGAGGGCCCTGGGTATGGAATTTGCAACCGAAATGGTGGTTTCAGCGCTGAGGAATAATTTTAAGGTCTACGAAATCCCCATTGATTATTATCCCCGTGTTGGCGAATCCAAACTAATTCCTTTCGCTGATGCCTGGCGGCATATCCGGTTTATGCTGCTTTATTGTCCGGTATGGCTCTATTTTATTCCGGGAGCTTCAGGATTTGTTATGGGCATAAGCATTCTCCTTCTTTTGCTTAAAGGCCCATTTTTATTCCTGGGGCGTTACTGGGATATCCACCTTATGGTTTTTGCCAGCGTTATTTCCATTCTCTCTTATCAGATTTTACATTTGGGAGTATACGCCCATACCTTTGCCATCAGGCAGGGTTTCTTGAAATACGATGCCATAACGCTTTTCTTTAAACGTAGGTTTAATTTAGAAAGAGGAATTGCGCTGGGAAGCGCTATATTCCTGATAGGCTTTTCCGTAATGTTTTTAATTTTTTTAGAGTGGCTTACCAGGGATTTTGGCTCATTGTATAGGATAAGAGAATCTATCCTCGCAATGACTCTAATCGTTATCGGCCTGCAAACAATGTTTTCCTCATTCTTCATTAGTTTGTTATTTTTGGAGAGTAAATGAGATTATCCGTAGTTATACCGTTACATAATGAAGAAAAATGCGTTAGTCCGGTGGTAGAGAATCTTATCAGCACCTTAGAAGTAAACAAGATAGAGTACGAAATTGTTTTGGTAAACGATAACTCTACCGATTCCACCCCCGGTATTTTAAATAACCTCGTAAAGATAAACAAAAGAATTAAGGCAGTCAACTCGCTGCCTCCAAAAGGATTTGGCAGGGCAATAAGAACAGGGTTAGATAATGTCTCAGGAGAGGCAGTGATTATATTTATGGGTGACGGCTCTGACGACGTAAGCGATGTGATAAAATACTATAATAAAATTTTGGATGGCTATGACTGTGTTTTTGGTTCACGTTTTATCAAAGGGAGCAGGGTGACAGATTATCCTAAAGTAAAACTAATTTTAAATAGAATAGGAAATAAGCTGATGCAGCTTTTATTTCTCCTTCGCTACGACGATGTCTCTAATGCCTTTAAGGCATACAGAATAGAGGTAATAAAAGCAATGCAGCCTTTGGTATCGCAATATTTTAATATTACTGTGGAGATGCCTCTTAAGGCAATAATCAGAGGTTTCTCTTTTACGATTGTGCCGATTAATTGGTATGGCAGAGAGAGCGGAGTAAGTAAATATAATATTAGAGAATTAAGCCGGAAATATTTTTTTTCCATATTATATGTCTGGTTAGAGAGAATTTTGCTTAAAGAGGAAATTCGGATACCCCTCGTTAATAACGAATCCAAGTCCTAAGTCAGAAGCTTTTCCCGTTAAGGCAGCAGCGGCTTAGAATTTAATTCCTTCGCAGAAATCCCCGCGGCTTTGGCTCGGGGATGAATGCGTGCTAGAGAATTTATGCTACGGGGGGGAGCCTCGGACTTTAGTCCGAGGGGGTTCCGCTTTCCTACGAGAGTTAATTCCCGATGGACGGAAAGATTAATAATTTGCGAAACACTATAATACTGTGCTCTATACTTCTTGCAGGTTTTGCCCTGAGAAGTTATAACCTGAATTCTCCCCCAATCGGATATCATAATATGAAGGAAAACGAATATCTTAGTATGGCGCAAGAGATGATAAGGACGAATGATTACACGAAGAGGAGGATATATTTTTACCGTGCTTTTGAAAAAGAGCCAACGATGAAGATATATCCGCAGCCTCCCTTAGTCTCCTATCAGACGTTAATCGTCTGGAAACTTTTAGGAGAAAATATCTGGGGAGCCAGGCTATTGAATGTATTTTTTGGCGTAGCCAGTATTCTTGTTATTTATTTTGTCGGGCTTATTTTATTTAAAGATAACGTTTTATCTCTTTTTTGCGCTTTCTTATTGGCGATTATGCCCCTGGCGGTATTTTTTTCACGAAACCTCCAGCCGGAAAGCCCGGCCTTTTTCTTTATGCTTTTAGGTAATTTATTCTATCTTAAGTATGCCGCCAGCTTAAAAAAACGCAATCTTATTCTCGGAGGCATAGCTTTATCTGTCTCCTGGCTTTACAAATTTAGTTTTCTTATTGGCTTGTTTCCCTTCGCCTTTTGCTTTCCTCTCAAAACATTATTTAGAGAAAAAAAAGGCCTCTTTAAATTCTTTCTTGCTTTTATTCTGCCTTACTCAATCATTATTCTTGCTATTATATGGTTAAAATACATAGGCCAATGGGAATTTGAGGAGTTGCAGAGGATAAAATTATGGGAGATATTCACTTTTAGCTATTGGGAAAAATATGGGCGAGCGATTTGGTGGTATACGAAAGGAGAAAATTTTACTATTGTTTATATCGTGCTAACTTTATCGGGAATTGCAATTACTTCGTTTAGAAGAAAGCAGTTGATTAACCGTTATATCTTAGGATGGACTCTTGCAATCGTCCCTTACTCAATGGTTTTTTCAGATTATATAAACCAGCACAACTATTATCAGATGCCGTTTCTGATATTAATCTGTGTTTCTAGTGTCTATGCGATTTCGCACATTCCAGAAATAATAACTGTAAAAAATATAGTCAAAAAATATTTTCTTTTATTTGTTATAATTGCGGCAGGCGGAATATCCTTGCCTTCTGTGCACAGCTCAATTTCCAGGATGTACGGGACAGTTTTCCTGGGCTTAGACGTCGCTGGCGATTCGCTAAGAGAACTTACAAATCAAGACGAACGGATATTCTTACTCACTCATGCCCAAGGTCAGGGCATAGCCAGATATGCCCGCAGATATACCGGCTGGACAGATGATTTAGAGGATTTCAAGGGTAAAGAAAAAAGGTTTAATATAAAATATATCTGTTTCTATCCGGCGGAATTTGCGCTTGCGCTAAAGGCAAAGAATCCACCCTTGTTTAACCATATTCAAAATAGCTATCACGTTAAAGAGGTAGGCCTGGTAGAGGAGCCCAACAATATATTTTATATCATCTTAGAAAAAGGGGAAGGCTCAGATCCAAATACGTTTTTACAATCATTTGGCGGGATAAGGCAGCTGAGAACTATTTACAGAGTCTTGAACAAGTATGTATTCTTTTATAGCCTTAGACAGCAAAAATAAGTCATAGAAAGAATTGATAAGGGCGCGGATAATAAAAAATGAAGATAATGGTTATTAATGAGCCGTTTGTTAAGGATTTCTGCCGCACCCAACGTTGGGCTGCGCGCACGAGAGGGAGGGTTTTACGCGCTCCGGATTGGCTGGCATACGCTGCCGCCGTATTAGAAAGATATAATTATGACGTCAGGCTTTTGGATATGGTTGCCAATAATCAAACAAAAGATGACCTGCGTGATTTAATCAGAAAAGAGAGTCCGGATTTTGTAGTTTTAGATTCAACGACGCCCTCAATATATTCGGATATAGAATGCGCCCGTATAGTAAAAGAAGAATCTAAGGCAAAGGTGATTATGGTTGGCCCGCATATTTCTGCTTTGCCCGGGGACACCCTTTCTCTGGCAGGCGGCGTAGTTGATGTCGCCTGTATCGGTGAGTACGATTATACGGTAAAAGAGATAGTAGAATGTTTTGATAGAGTGGATACAATCAAAGGAATTGCCTATTATAAAGATGGTAAGATAATAGAAAACGAATCCCGGCCTTTAATTGAGAATCTTGATGAACTGCCCTTTCCTGCCTGGCAGCATTTAGACCTAATGAAATATTTTGATGGCGGGAAACTTTATCCTTATGTTGATATTATTGCAGGAAGAGGTTGCCCCAACCGCTGTATCTTCTGTCTATGGCCGCAGGCGATGCACGGGAATAGGTACCGTTTGAGGTCTGCTAAAAATGTGGTTGATGAAATAGAATACGACATTAAACTCTGCCCAGCCATCCTCAAGGGAGGAGAATTTTTCTTTGAGGACGATACCTTTACGGTGAATAAGCAGAGGGCGATACAGATTTGTGAAGAGATATTGCGCCGCGGCCTAAAAATAATTTTTTCCGTTAACTCCCGGGTGGATAACGCGGATTTAGAGATGTTCAGGATTATGAAGAAAGCGGGCTGCCGAGAACTGTTGGTGGGATTTGAATCAGGAGTCCAGGAAATCTTAAATAATATGAACAAGAATATAACCGTTGAGCAATCTTACCAGTTTATGGAGTTGGCTAAAAATGCAAACCTCCAGGTGCATGGTTGTTTTGTTGTGGGCCTGCCGGGAGATACCGAAGAGACAGTTAAAAAAACCATAGATTTTTCTTTATCCTTAGACTGCGATACCTTACAGTTTTCCGGGGCGGTCCCATTTCCCGGAACGGCCCTTTTTGAGCTATGCAAGAATAAAGGCTGGCTGAAGACTCAAAACTGGTCTGATTGGTTAGAAAGAGGCGAGCAATCCGGCATTGTGGAGTACCCCGGCCTTAACATGGAAAGAATAGATTATTATGTGGATTTAGGCCTTAAAAAATTTTATTTTCGGCCGGGGTATATGATAAAATTTCTTCTTAAGACCAATTCTAAATCCGACCTCTATCGTAAATTAAGGGGAGCCTGGAATTTTTTTTCTTATCTTTTCCAGAGATGAATGAGCCGCTGGTCACTATAATAGTTCCGGCAAAAGATGCCCAGGAGACTGTTGAGAAATGCATGGATTCTATCCTCAGTATAGATTATGCAAACTATGAAGTAATAGCGATAGACGACGGTTCCCAGGATAAGACGTCACAATTTTTAGAAAGATACCGCCCCAAGATTGAGATAATCGCCAATTCTTTAAGTCTCGGCCCTTCAGAATCAAGAAACAAGGCTGCACAACAGGGAAAAGGAGATTATTTGGCATTTACTGATGCGGACTGCATTGTAGATAGGGATTGGTTAAGGGGGCTATTAGAAGGAATTAAACAATTTCCCCAAGCGGTTTCCTGCGGAGGAAGGCAGGAAATACCTCAGGATGCGGGCGATTTTCAGAAAGAAGTTTTTTTATTTATGAAAAAAAACAGATTTATCACCGACTATATGCGCGCAGGAAAAGACGCAATTTTGGAAGTTTCCCATAACGCATCGTGTTCGGTATTATATAAAAGAGAAGTTTTTTTAAAGGCAGGTGGTTTTCTAAAGAATCTCTGGCCGGGAGAGGATGTGGAGTTTGATTATAGATTGAGAAAAGCAGGATACAAATTAGTTTTTAATCCTAAGGCAATTATCTACCACTACAGGCCGGAGAATATTAAAAAATTCTGCGGGATGATGTATAGATACGGCTGGGCGCAGGGCTTCTTGGTAAGGAAATACGGTTTTTTTCGCAGGCTTCAAATCGTGCCATTTTTAAGCCTGACTTTTTCCATATTGTTTCTACTTACCCTGTTATTTAAATTTTATCTTTTAGGGCTGCTCTTTATAGCCGTAGGCGCATCCTTTTTGTGCATATACTTTAATAAAATTTCTTTTATTTCAATTTTGGGAATCTTAAATTGGCATTTCGGATTCTTCAGAAAATTTTTAGAAATATAGGAGGCTGCGATTATGGAAAAAGTGCTCGTTACCGGAGGCGCGGGTTACCTTGGCTCTGTTCTTGTGGGCCGCTTATTAAATCGAAAATACCGGGTTACGGTATTGGATAATTTATTTTATAACCAGGTAAGCCTTTTGCAGTATGCCGGCCATCCTCATTTTGAGTTTATTCTGGGGGATATGATGAACGGGCCGTTAATGCAGGGCCTGCTTAAGACACACGATATAATCATACCTTTAGCGGCAATTGTGGGAATGAAGGCCTGCGATAGCAATCCGCAATTAGCCAGGGCCTTAAATCTGGATGCCATAAAACAGATTCTTGACTTTAGAAGCGCTAATCAAAGAATAATTTTTCCCTGCACGAACAGCGGTTACGGAACAAAGTCAGCTCAACTCTATTGTGATGAAAATACGTCTTTAGAGCCAGTCAGTCTCTATGGCCAAATAAAGGTTGAGGCAGAGCGGATTTTATTGAACAGTAACAATGTAATTTCTCTGCGTCTGGCAACGGTATTCGGCCCTTCTCCGCGCATGCGCATCGAGCTTTTGGTAAATGATTTTGTATATCGGGCAATCAAGGATGGATTCCTGGTAATTTTTGAGAAGGATTTCAAGCGCAATTACATACATATCGAAGATGTAGCTGAGTGTTTTTGTTTCTCTTTAGAACATTTTGCAGAGATGAAGGATGAGGCTTACAATGTGGGATTAAGCGATGCCAACCTCTCTAAGGAGGAATTGGCGCTTAAAATCAAAACACATATCCCCTCTCTTTATATCCATTATGCTGAAGTCGGCTCTGACCCGGATAGACGCAACTATATTATCTCAAACGAAAAGATTAAACAGAGGGGGTTCATTGCCCGCCATTCCCTTGACGAAGGCATCCAGCAATTAATAAAGGCATACAAGATGTTGCCTGCCAGGAGTAATTTTAATAATTATTAGCGCAGATAGAAAAAATGAGATGCCGCGTCTGTGATTCAGAAAAATTAGAATTGGCAATTGACCTGGGCTATCAACCCTGGTGCAATAACTTTTTAAGAAAAGAGGAGCTGGGTAAAGAGCCGTTTTATCCGCTGCGCGTGGTTTACTGTCTTCGCTGTTCAACGGCGCAGCTTGATTACACGGTTCCCAAAGAAGTTATGTTCACTCAGCATACATATCTCTCGGGAGTAACCAAATCCTTAAATGATCATTTCAGGAGAGTGGCAGAAGAAGCGGATATGTTTTTTTTCAGTAATCTAAAAAATAAGTCTGTCCTTGATATTGGCTCAAACGACGGCACCCAGCTTAAACACTACCAGAAGCTGGGTTATGAAGTTATGGGGGTAGAATCATCAAAGGACATTGCTGAAATTGCCAATGCCGCCGGTATCTACACCGTAAACGAGTTCTTTAATCTTGACTTTGCGCGCCGCCTGGGGAAGAAGTTTAATCTCATAAATGCTGCGGGCGTTTTTTTTCATCTGGAAGAATTACATTCTGTGGCTGAAGGTATCAGGGATGCCTTAGATGAAAATGGCATCTTTCTGGCGCAGTTTCTTTATATGAAATCCATCATAGATAACTGTGCTTTTGACCAGATTTATCATGAGCATCTTTTATACTATAATCTTAAAACCATAAACTTCCTTTTAAATCTTCACGGCCTGTGTATGTTTGACGCTTACCTTGCTCCTATTCACGGCGGTTCCGTCATTGGTTTCATCACCCATAGCCAGAGAAGGCAGCCGACAACCAGGCGCCTGGAAACGATGCTTGAGAAAGAACAAAAAGAAAAGAGCAGCGAGCTTTCTACCTATCTTGATTTTGCACAACGCATCAGCAGAATGAAGGAAGAAAACATTATCTATCTGGATGCTGCTAAACAAAGAGAAAAGAGGATTTTTGGTTTTGGCGCTCCGGCAAAAGGCAATACCCTCCTTAATTATTTTAAAATAGGCGCCAGGTATATAGATTATTTGGTGGAGAAGAATGAATTACGGCGGGGTCTATATTCACCAGGAATGCATATACCCATAGTTATTGAAAAAGAGTTGAGGGAAATACCGGATATTTATTACGTCTTGGCCTGGAATTATAAGGATGAGATTCTTTCCAATAATCAACAGCTTACCAATAAAGGAGTGGAGTTTTATTTCCCTATCAACCCCAAGGAGATTACAGTATGAAAATCCTGGTTACCGGGGCCTCGGGTTTTCTGGGCACAGCCCTTTGCGCAAAACTCTCAGAACAAGGACATGAGCTTACCCGTTTGGATTCCGGGAATTGTGATTTGACAAAACAGGAATCCCTGAGTAGGTTTCAGGACAAAGTCTATGATCAAGTCTATCATTTAGCCGCCTGGACCCGGCCAGGAGATTTTTGTCTTTACCATCCGGGCGAACAATGGATTATTAATCAGCAGATTAACACACATGTCCTTGATTGGTGGCAAAAATACCAATCGCAGGCAAAGTTAATCAGCATAGGGACCAGTTGCGCTTATGATCCTGCCCTTGAGCCGGTAGAAGAGAATTATCTTTTAGGCACGCCTACCGAAAGCCTGTTTACCTATGCTATGACTAAGCGCATGCTTTATGCGGGCCTGTCAGCTTTGCATAAACAGTTCGGCTTAAGCTATCTTTACCTTATACCCGATACGCTTTATGGCCCGGGATATCAAGCTTCCGGAAAAGAGATGCATTTTATCTTTGACATAATAAGAAAGATTATGCGAGGGAAAATTTACGGCGAGACAGCGGTTTTATGGGGAGATGGTTATCAGTATCGGGAACTGGTCTATCTGGAGGATTTTATCCGGATATGCTTGAGGCTTGCGGAAATCTGCGATAACGACATAATTAATATTGCTCCCGGCGAGCAATTTACGATTAGGCATTTTGCCCGATTAATCTGTGAAAAGGCCGGTTATGATTTTTCTGCCATAAAATTTGACCTCTCCCAATATGTGGGTGCCAAATCAAAATATTTAATACCGCAGAAGCTGAAAGAGATTATGCCAGAGGTAGAGTTTACCCCCCTGGATATCGGATTAGATAAAACAGTCGAATGGTTCCGAAAAGAGAAGGGTAAACAATTGTAGAAAGATGATTATCGCCAAGGCCCCCTTGAGGATTAGTTTTTTAGGCGGAGGCACAGACTATCCTGCCTACTTCTCTCAATATGG
>MHGN01000003.1:17299-17571 GCA_001805575.1 Omnitrophica WOR_2 bacterium RIFCSPHIGHO2_02_FULL_45_21
ACAATATTATAACCGTCAACCGGATTACCCAATTTGCGGAATATAAGCTGCGCGTCCATTATTCTCAGGTTGAGTCGGTGAAATACATTGACGAGATCAAACATCCGTCTGCGCGCGAGTGCCTGCGTTTTCTGGGATTTAAAGAGGGAATAGAGATTCATTATCTTAGCGACTTGCCGGCGCGCACCGGCCTGGGGTCTTCTTCTTCCGCCACAGCAGGATTGCTTACAGCTTTGCACGCCTTTAAGGGAGAAAAAGCCGGTCAAGAACAG
>MHGN01000003.1:17585-23203 GCA_001805575.1 Omnitrophica WOR_2 bacterium RIFCSPHIGHO2_02_FULL_45_21
AGTATACGTTGAGCAGGAATTAATCAAGGAAAATGTGGGGTGTCAGGATCAATATATCTGCGCCCTGGGCGGATTAATGCATTTGGAATTTCAACAGGATAAAAAAGTCAATCTCCGCCGGATAACGCTTAGCCAGTCAAGATTAAAGGAATTAAAAGAGCGGCTGATGCTTTTTTACACCGGTATGCAGCGCGATGCCCATACGATACTTTTTGAACAGATAAAGCGCACCAGCTCCGGAGAGAATAATGAGTATTTGGAAAGATTAAAGATGCTGGTAGGCGAAGGCGTTAAGCTGCTCGCTAAAGATAAAAAAATTTCTGACTTTGGAGCTTTGTTGCACGAAGGCTGGATGCTGAAGCGCCGTTTATCCAGCAAGGTCACAACTCCATTTGTTGATCAAGCATATGCTAAAGCGCGCAGGGCAGGTGCGCTAGGAGGAAAGCTCCTGGGAGCAGGAGGAGGAGGTTTCCTCCTGCTCTTCGTTGAGCCGCCTAATCAGGAAGAGGTGCGCCAGGAGTTATCAGGACTTTATGAGACCAAGTTTTCCTTTGAGCATTCAGGCACGCAGGTAATCTTTAACCTCGCATAACTTATTATGGTCGATAATGTAACCTGTTTAATCTTAGCGGGTGGATTGGGGACACGCCTGGGTTCCTTGGTTAAAGACATACCTAAGCCAATGCTTAAAGTTAATAAGAGGCCGTTTCTTGAATATCTAATTTACCAGGTGCGTTTATTCGGTATAAAAGATGTGATAATCTGCCTGGGTCATAAAGGAGAAATTATCGAAAACTATTTTAGTAACGGTGAAAATTACGGCCTGCGGATTCGTTATTCTAAAGAGAAGGATTTGTTGGGTACCGCCGGAGCGCTTGCCAATGCAAAACAGTTCATCAATTCTGACCCCTTTGTGGTGATGAACGGCGATTCTTTTTGTGATGTTGATTTTAAAGAGTTACTTATAGAGCATCGGCTGCATAAGGCCAGCGGTACAGTAGTTGTTACTCATATGGACGATTGCTCGCGATACAATTGTCTGACATTTGATGACAACGGCGCTATTACAAGTTTTAATGAGAAAGAGGAGAAATCTGCTCACAGCTTCATCAACGGAGGCATTTATGTCTTTAAAAAAACTGTTTTAAATTTCATACCCTCTATGAAATTCTGTTCACTTGAAAAAGATATTTTTCCAAAGTTAGCGCAATGCGGGCTGCGTATCTTTAGAACCTGCGGATTATTTATCGATATCGGCATACCATTTGATTTGGAACGCGCAGCGGATTATTTAAAAACCTTTAGAATAAAGGATGTGGCTGCCAGGATATGATATGCGCGTAGTAATAGTTGACCCTCTTCTGAAAAACTTAAGCGGCCACTGTTATTTTTATGATAAGGCCGCCATAGCCGAACTCCAAAAGCGCAACATACCATTTTTGCTTTTTGGCAATACGCATGCGGATAAAGATTGTCTTGCCATAGACAATTTTTTCCCGTGTTCAACGGATATCATCAGCAGCGTCTTTGCCGCAGCCGGGCCAATCAAAAAGTTATTCAACGTATTAAGAGCATCCCGCCTATTTAAACAGCAGTTAGAAAACTGCCTTTTCAAGAATCCTGACTTTTATATTAAAGAAAACGACAGTATCTTTATTCCAACATTTTATATCTTTGAACTTATATTCCTGGGCTGGATTTTTGCTTTAAGATCCAAGCAGTTTGCGCAAATATATTTTAGATTAAATATAATCTTAAGATTTAGATATATTCGCAACTCAAAGATACTGACGGCGCTGTTAGGGTTTTTTTATAAACTTGCCTGTAATGTCTTTCTGGGGAGGCTAAAGGACAAGGTTGTCTATCTTACAGACAGCGAACTGCTCAAAAAAGAATATGAAGCGCTGCTGAATAGGGAGGTGCTCTTATGTCCCATACCGCTTAATCCTTTTGTTTTCAAGATAGGCAAAGAGAGCGATGCTTCCCAGAAGAACATTCCGAATGGCAGGATAGTTATTTCTTATGTCGGTGGAGCGCGCTATAATAAAGGGTTTGATACCTTTGTAGATATGGCGATACGGTTAAATTCAGACAAAGAGTTGTCAGAGAAGATTTTCTTCGTTCTGCAGCTGGATATTCATCCCCAGAGAGGAAAGGACAGAAAGATAGTCTGTAGTGCGGTGGAAAAGATAGAATCCTTTTCTGAGCGCGTTGACAATATCAGGATAGTCCGGGGAACATTACCCATGCAAAAGTATTACAGATTGCTATCAGAAAGCCAGATAATAGTGCTGCCCTACAGGGATGAGGCATATAAAAGCGCTACCGCCAATATACTGGTTGAGACAATCCTTTTAGGAAAAGTGCCCGTAGTATCCTCTAATACCTGGATGGCGTATGAATTGTCAAAATTTGGATTGAAAGAATTAGTTTTTGAAATCGGAAGCACCTTAAACCTTGCGCAGACTATAAAGAAAATAGCTCTTGGCTATAGCTATTATCTTGAAAAGATTCGCTGGGCGCAGCCATGCTGGAAAGAATTTCATTCAGTCTGCAATCTGGTGGACCTGCTGGTTCCTAAGAGTAAAGCTCTTGATGCGTTACAATAAAATACTTTTGCTCAACCCTCCTTATAGCGGCTCTCGAGCAAGAGTTGTTTTTTCTACAGGGCTGGCATACATTGCGCAGACTTTGAGCAGCGCGGGTTTTGAGTATGATCTGCTGGATATGAGTTTAGGCTATTCCTATGGACATTTAAAAAGACGGATAGAGTATTTTAGGCCGGATTTACTAGGGGTTTCTATGATGTCGTACCGCTATAAGGAAACATACAGAATTTTAGCGGGCGCAAAGAGGGATTTCCCTCATATTGATATTGTTGTAGGCAATGCGCATGTTTCCCTGCTGAGAGAAGAAGTTCTGAATAGCTGTGAGTATATAGATTTTGCTGTTGTATTGGAAGGGGAAGGCGCAATTATTGATTTATGCAAAGGTCAAGCCATTGAATCTATCAAAGGCCTAATCTTCAGAAGAAA
Organism: Omnitrophica WOR_2 bacterium RIFCSPHIGHO2_02_FULL_45_21; assembly: GCA_001805575.1. Classification (GTDB taxonomy): domain Bacteria; phylum Omnitrophota; class Gorgyraeia; order Gygaellales; family UBA12090; genus 2-02-FULL-45-21. The sequence continues at coordinate 20,621 of MHGN01000003.1, forward strand.
TGGCGCCGTTGTATATAACGGCGATAGGCCCTTGATGCAAAATCTAAATACCTTGCCCTTTCCTAAATACGAAAAATTTGAATTAGAGCGCTCTGTTAACAAAGCGGTAAATACATTGCCTATTGTTTCATCCCGCGGCTGTCCCTTTGAATGTTCATATTGTCTTGTGGATAGGGTAGTGGGAAGAAACTACAGGGTGCGCTCGCCCGAGCATATCATGGATGAATTAGCCTATTGGTACGAGAAGGGATATAGGCGTTTTAACTTTGGGGACGATAATTTTACCCTGATAAAAGAACGAGTATACAGGCTCTGCGAATTAATCAGAAAGAGCCCGATGAGAGATTTAAAATTGAGCTGCGATAACGGTATCAGGGCAGACGTGGTTGACAGGGATTTATTAAAGTATATGCGGGAAAGCGGGTTTTATAGATTTGCCATAGGGGTGGAATCCGGCAATAACTCCGTCTTAAGGAATTTAAAAAAGAAAGAAGATATAGAAACCATCAAGAAGGTTATCAGGGATGCCCTTGATTTAGGGTATGGAGTTGTTTTGTTTTTTGTTGTGGGCGCTCCCGGTGAAACGCGGAGCGAACTTGAGGATTCTTTTAACATTGCCCTGAATTATCCGATTGATATAGCACACTTTAGCAATATTGTTCCTTATCCGCATACAGAATTATTCAAGTGGGTACAAAAGCATGGCAGATTTCTAAAAGCTCCTTCCGATTATCTTAATGATTGCCCTGTTTTAGATAATGACCCTGTTTTTGAAACTCCCGATATGCCTTTAAAGGAGAGGCATAAGGCTTTGCGGCGCGCATTTGCAATTATGCGTAAGAGTATCCGCAGGAGCTCCGAAAAGAAACTTGCGCATTTAGGGATTTTAGGTAAAATAATCGCTTTTATTTATGCAAGTAGATTTATTCAAGATCTAGTCATTCGCAGGAAAATTTTTTCTAAAACGTTGTATCAAATCTCTGATTGGTGTTTTTTTCTACAAAAAAAGGAAGATAGAAAAGCTTGTATTGATTAGGGCATTAGGCAGGCATCCTGCGCGTAAAAGGAGTTTAAATGGGAGCAGATTCTTTCGGTAAACAATATCAAGAGCCGACAAAGGCAGGGATTTCTTTGCGCTGGTTTGTCTATAAGAATATCTTAAACTTTTTAAGCAAGCGGATTGATTTTTCAAACAAAAGTCTTTTAGAGCTGGGGCCGGGAAGGGGGGTCTGGGTTGATCAGCTAAAAAAATTAAGGGTTAACTACCATGCAATTGAAGGGTCTCAATGTTATTCGCAAATCCTTAATCAACGGGTGGGCGGCGATAGAGTGATTCATGGCATGTGCCCTCCTATCAGTTTTCCGGATAATCATTTTGACCTGGTAATGCTTTTTCATTTTCTAGAGCATATGGCGGATGTAAAAGACGCCGTATTATTAATTCAGGAAATCAAGAGAGTTTTAAAACCTGAAGCAATGGTAGTGATCGGAGCGCCGGACATTCTTTATTGGAGGCATTATTTCTTTGATGCGGATTACACCCATAATTTCGCAACCAGCCAACGCAGAATAAGGGGGTTACTCATAGATAATAATTTTTCGGTTATTCTCTGTAAAAAATATAATGTTTTTTTGAATTGTTTTGATTATATAATCCATTATCTCAGTTATTATTTTCCTGCCAGTTTGTTTCCGGCATCATTAAGAGAAAGACTATATAATTTGAAATATACGTTTCTTTTCAACAGTATCGTTATTGCAAAAAAGAAGCCTTGAGTTTCTATTGAGGCTAGTTTTACCCGGCGAACCCTTTTTTTATTGACAAAAAATAATTCTATGCTATGATAAAAAATTAATAGAAGGCCTTTGATAACCCCAAGGATTTAAAGGAGTTGCAAAAGTTATAAGTTTGGTGTCTGGGGCTGCTTGTAATATAGGCAAAAAGAAGGATTGACTCTCCGCCTTTGCTGCGTAAAAAAAGGTCATGGCGCGCTAGTGAAGATACCATGCGAATAAAATAAAGTAAACGCTCTTGACGCTATGGATACTCTAGATGCAGCCGTAAGAACAAAGAAGGCGGCAGAGAAAGAACGAGGGCAAAACCTATTAAATTACAATGCGTTAGAATATGGCAGAAAAACTTGCCATAGAACATAGTAAGCAGAGGCCTCATTTTTAGACAAAATGCGGCCTTTTATTTATATTCATCAGGAATAAAAACTTATCTATTTCATATAGATGCGTCTTGGTATCATAAAAATCTTATTAACTATTTTTGCTGTCTTTTTAAGCCCCCTTTGCTTAAACGCAGCCGTTGCCCAGGAGATAAGCCAGCAGGCAGGAAAAAAAGAGGCCGGGCTTGAGGTTCAGGCAGAGCAGAAAGAAGAGCAGAAATTTGTCGGCGAGTTCTTTGAGACCAAGGTCACCATACAAAATTATTATTTTATAAAAAGCCTGCTTGCGGTATTCGGCTCTGGGGGAAGCCCTCAGCCAAAAACACCTGAAGAAGAAGAGAAATACGTTTGGGAGCAGTTGCTGCTTTCTTACGAGTCCTTTCGCAGAGGCATTATGGTAGAGCAAAAA
>MHGN01000003.1:23275-27714 GCA_001805575.1 Omnitrophica WOR_2 bacterium RIFCSPHIGHO2_02_FULL_45_21
GCGTATGAGAAATGGGTAAAAGAAAAGGCGAATGAACCGGCCGCGCTCTTTGAAAATCAAATAAGGCATCTTTTGCAAATTGAAAAACTCCGCAGGGCAATAATGGAGAGTATTAAGCCGCAGGTTTTGGAAAAAGAGGCATACCAGGAATTCTTAAATGAGAATAATACCCTGGGAGTAGAGCTGGTTGAATTTAATGCCGAAAATGAAGCCAGGAAGTTTTATCTTCAGGTTAAGAAAAACCCTAAAAAGTGGGATGAAGAAAAGGCGGGGCGGCCTAATGATTTTAAACGTCCCGGCCCTGTTTCCTTAGAATTCCTCGTTGATATATGGAGATTTCCTCAGTATGCGGCGTATACAATGATGAGGATGGCGCCGGATTCAATCCATCCGCCTGCCCCTATTTATAAGGGGTATGCGGTATTTAAGGTTTTGGACAAAAGTCCGGCTGATAAAAAGCAATATAAAACATTAAAAGATTCCTATTATGAACAGATAAGAAGGAGGAAAAGATATGAGTGGTTAGGTAAATGGTTTGAAGATTTTAAACGACAAGCGAATATAAAAATTTATGCTCTAAGCAAAAAGGAGGAAGGAAAAAATGAATAGAAAATTTTTTACCTTACTATTGTTTATGCTCATTGCCGCTGTCTGGACAGGTAACCTCAAGGCGCAAAAAAATAAAGCGAAGCCGGCAGCGCAAGAGGCGGCCCTCAGAGAGGAAGAAAGGCTGGCGGCAAAGCGCGCCGCACTTATGGAAAAAGCCCAGCAGATGTTAAAGGGCAGGGAATGGGCTATATATGTAACGGTAAAACCAGCGGCAGAAAAAAACCCCGCTGTAATTGAAACGGATAGCTTAATTTTTACTGACCTCACCGTTCTATCTAAGAACCTTTCTGACCAGGGATATGCCAAAAACGGCTCAAATTATTCACTGAGCGCAGGAGACAAAGGAATTGTTGTCTGGGAGACTATGCAACGGCATGAAAATGGCCAAGACAGGGCCTTCCTAAGGGGAGAGTTAAACTTAAACAGCGGAATTATGGGAGGGGCGATAGTGCATAAACTTGGTAAGGAAACAGCAACGCATTATTATTCAACCGTGAGTCCTGTAGAGGTTGCGTCGCCTCCAGTAATATCTGTGCCTGCTGCCGGCGAGCCGGAAGAATCAAAGAAAGCTTACAAGAAGGAGAAGAAGTAATATTAAGAATTTTTCTGCAATAGCCTGTTGACTTGACTGCATAGGAAGTATATCTTGTCCTCCTGTGCCCTTTATCAGGCAAAACGGCGGGGAGGGGTTCGGAGGACTGCGCAAAATAGCTTTAGAGCTTCAGAGAAGGCGATTTTGCTTGAATTTTGCAAGAAAATATGTTATCCTTTATATTAGGTATAATAGGTAAAGAAACATGGTTCCGAAAATCCGCCACAAAGCACGGCGGATCCGCTCAGTATTGCAGCGGGGGCAAACCCCGAGTAATCGGGGGGCGCAAAGTTATGCGTCCAGCACTAATTTTTCCAAAATTAGTGCTGGGTGGGCAAACTGCCGAAGTAACCGTAAAGGATTTTTTTATCCCCAGGCAGGTTTGCCTGGGTTTTTTTTGAAAATTATTTAAAAGTGACAGGCACTTTAAGAAAAAATGAGAAATGCCAAGGCTGCCCAGGATTCAGGTTACCAATTGCCTGTATTATATAAGGTCGTTCGGCAACTTGAATCAAAATATATTCATGGATAAAATGGACTATAAAGCATATTTAGAGCTGTTGGGAAAATATAAACAAAAATACGGGTTTAAGCTGTTTTCTTTTGCGCTTATGCCAAATCAGCTTGACCTTTTATTAGAGTTAAAAGAGGGCTCCAATATATCAATAGTTATGCATGACCTCAACTCATCCTATACAAAATATTTTAACAGCGCTTATCAGCGCAAGGGCCATTTATTCAGGGAGCGCTTTAAATCAGTGGTGGTTGAGAAAGAGCACTATCTTTTGAATCTTATAGAGTACATCCATGTAAGGCCGCTGGCGCTGGGCATGGCGAGAGGGCAGAGTGAATGTATTTTTACCAGCAGTATTTTCTACCTAAGCGAAAATGCAGCTAAAGGCGAAGCAGATGAAGGCATAAGAAAAATAATTAATATGGATAACGAAATCGCAGAAGTCCAGGATTTATTAAAAAGGAAATTCCCTCAAAAGAATACCTACGCGGATTTTATAGCGGGAATCATAAAGGAAGAGCTAAAAGAACTTTCCAAAACAATAGAGCATAGCAAGGTAATTGGTTCTGAAAGGTTCATTGAATCCGTGCAAAGACAAATCGGGGAAAGGCAATCTCAAATTGAATCCCGGGAACGAAAATCCGCCCTGAGGCCGCGGTTCATATTTTATCTAACTATTGTTCTGGCTTCCTCAGCTGCTTTCGCCTTGGTGTTTACTAAAAAGGCTGCTCAAACTGTAATTGTTCCCCAGGAAAAAACCGGCGGGGAGACACCCGTTAAAACTGCAAAAGAGGTTCCGGTTTTGACTCCCCCGGCAGGCCTGGATAAAACGGCCTGGGCCGTGGCCATAAAACCAAAGGCAGAGACAGAAATACCTTATCCTCGTCTTGCCAAGATAGTCTTTAATGACGGCAGGGTATATTCCGATTATCTTTTAGCAAGGGGATATGCCGCCTCTAATTACTCATTGACCATCCAGGATGATGGAACTCTGCTATGGGAGACGATGCAATTTAATCAGAAGACGCAGGATAGGGCTTTTCTAAGGGGAGAGGTAAGTTCCCAAGCAATGAGAGGGACGATTATTCTTAGGTCTAAAGGCAGAGAGGATGCAACTTTTTACTTCAATACGTTCAGCCTGGGTTAAAAAATGTTGAGCGCTTTTTGAGATATTCGGGAATCTGTTTAAAAGGAGAGATGAGGGGATGAAAGAAAAGAAAAATTTTAAGAGTTTTGAGTTTGAGGCAATTTGCCTTGCAATTTTTGTTTTCTTGGCAGTTTCTGTATTTGGGCAAGAGGATGAGAAAGCGGTTGGCCAAAGAACAGTGATGAAAGAGGTTCAAGGCGAGGTTAGCTGGATTGGCAAAGGGTATATTTCTATACTTTATTCTCAGGATGTAAATACAGGCGAAGAATATGAAATATTGCTTCCCTATGATGAAAAGGATATAAAATTAGAGCATAGAAAGAGTATTGACCAGATCGCTAAAGGCGATATAGTAGATGTTCACTACGAAGAAGAAACCAAACAAGACGATTATAAGCAGGAAAAGGTTAAGCTTAAGGCAAAGGTGGTCAGTTTTGTGAGGGCGGCGGAAAAGAAGCCGGAATCAACTGTATTGACGTCTGGAGAAGGCAGCAGAGAAGAATAGAGAATAGAGAATAGAGAGAGAATGGAGAACTTCAATAAGGATAAAAGAATATTCATGGCTATCTCTGTGTTGGTAGGGTTAGCCATTGGTATAACTTTCTTTACCCGGAGCGCTGAACCATTCCAGATAAAGCGCGTCATCAGCGGAACTACTAACTCATCTCATCTAAATGCCTCTAACGAAATTGCCACGATTAATCTTACTGAGGAAGGCAAATTAGGCGTAGGAGATGAATTGAATATGAGTAGTTCGTTTTTGATGATGAGCCATACCGCCCCTGTCACTGACGACCGCCAAACTTCAGATGTATTTGGAATTATTGATGATTCCACGACATTACTTTTTGCAAGAGAGATAGCCGCGAATGTTATGACTCTGGGATGGACTGTAGTGGAGGCTGTTTCAGGGATGGAGGTTATCTCAGCGCTTACGCCATTATCCGATACTACTTATCAAAAAAATATCAAGCTGCCCCGCGCTTTTAATCTAAGCAGGACAATCCCCCTGATTAGCTGGAGGTCTTTTCGTCTAAGAACTCAAGACGATGAACGTTTTCTTTTTAGCGCCCGATTTACTGCTAATGATACCTTGAGCATACGCAGAGGAGAATTAGCCGGCGGTTATTTTAATGATATCGCTTATCAGGTTATAGAGTTTGACCGGGATGTGAATGTGCAATCCGGCGTCGCAGTATTTAATACCACATTCGCGAATGTTACCGTTAGCGCCTTTGACCCGAACCGTTCCTTTTTGGTTTTTACCGTAAGCGCAGGCAATCTTGCTACTCCGCCAACTAGTGCGAGTTTAGTAGGCGTAGAGGGACGATATGCGACAGAAGGGAAATTTATTGATTCCACTACCTTGCAGTTTTATAGAAGCCAGGCAGGAACGGGTTACAATTTAACCGTTCCCTGGTATTTAGTAGAGTTTCAAAATCAAGGAGCAGCCTGGAATGCTTCAGCAGCTATGTCGGTAAATAATACCAATGTTAGCTTACCTACTCCTGTGGATTTAAACCGCACTGTCTCCTTTATTTCTTGCTCTTACAATAATACCTCAACATATAATGACG
>MHGN01000004.1 GCA_001805575.1 Omnitrophica WOR_2 bacterium RIFCSPHIGHO2_02_FULL_45_21
ATCTTTGCCCAGCACGCTCAATCGCCTGAAGGAAAAATGCAGGTTGAGCTTGCGCAGTTAGAATATCTTCTTCCGCGTTTAATCGGTAAAGGCATTATGCTTTCGCAGTTAGGAGGTGGTATCGGCACACGGGGGCCCGGAGAGCAAAAACTTGAGCTTGACCGCAGAAGGATCCGTAGTAAAATCACAAAACTAAGAAAAGATTTAGAGCGGATTAGCTCGCAACGTAATCTGATGAATAAAAAGAGGAAATTACAGGCGGTGCCGTTAGTGGCGCTGGTCGGCTATACCAATGCCGGGAAAACCACGCTCTTAAATTCATTAGTCAACGAGCATCTATTGGCGGATGATAGTTTGTTTACCACATTGGACCCCCTGACGCGGACAATGCTTCTTCCCAATAATCAGAAAATAGCGCTTGCCGATACCGTTGGCTTCCTGCATAATCTCCCCGTACATCTTATTGAGGCCTTTAAGGCGACTCTGGAAGATGTGCGAGAAGCTGATTTGTTAATCCATGTCCTGGATATCTCTCATCCTCTACGTTATAGCCATTATCAATCTGTTCACGCTGTATTGAAGGAGTTAGGCTGCATAGGCAGGCCGATGATTACCGCTCTGAATAAAGTTGATAAGTTAGAAAATTTAAACTGGTTAGGAAGATATAAAGCGGATTTTCCTAATTCAATTGCCATCTCAGCGTTAAAAAAAGAAAATTTCAATGAACTTATTACCGCCATAACCCAGGTAGTTTCAAGGGGGATTAAAAAAGTAAAGCTCAACATCCCTATAAATAAGATGAATATAGTTGATTGGGTCTATCGCGAGGGCGAGGTTGAGGAAATAAAATATACTACGAAATCGGTAATCATAAGCGCAAAGATGCCCAATGCGGCAATGGGTAAAATATCAGGTTATCTAAAGACAGAGGATAATGCTAAAAAGAGCGCAGAGCGTAGCCGACCATTGACAAGAAGATTATTTTTGTTATAATGATACTTTAGCTTTTAGCCAGGTTTTTCCGCTTCATAATCTACGCCAAAATTCTGTTCCATATTTTTGGCGTATTCGGCGGGATTAATTCGCCCCGAAAGCGGCGGGGCTCATTAAGGAAATGAGGATATGGTCAGAGCGGTGGATAGAGATGCGAGAAACAGGGGTATCCTCTCAAGCATAATTGAAAACTATATCAAGACACACTGCGCGGTAAGTTCTGAGGAGATCTGCCAGCATTTTGACTGTTCATCAGCGACCGTGAGAAACATTATGTGCGAGCTGGAAGACCGGGGGTATCTTACTCATCTGCATACCTCGGGAGGGCGCCTGCCTACGGATAAAGGCTATCGCTATTATGTGGATATGCTTTTATCGCAGATGGAGCTTTTTAAGGAAGAAAGAGAGCGTATTACCAGAGAATATAATCGTCAGTTAAACAGGCTGGAGGATATCCTGGAAAAGACCTCAGAAGTGCTCTCTACTTTTACCCGCTGCGCCGGCATTGTAGCATACTCAAATATGAATAATAAAATCTATTATAACGGGGCATCTTTTATGATCGAACACCCTGAGTTAAAAAATATTGACAACATACGTAGTATTTTACGGCTTTTGGAAGAAAAGAAGATGCTCTTAGAGATTATCAACCGCGACCTAAAGAAGAAGTTAAACGTCTATATTGGAGGAGAGCTTCCCTGCCAGGATATTTCCGGTTGTTCGTTAGTGGTATCTACCTATGATATTGAAGAGAGGCCCTCCGGCAGGATTGCTGTTTTGGGCCCGCGGAGCATGAATTACGGCCAGGTGATTCCTACTATTGAGTATGTTTCTTTGCTTCTTGGCAAGGCCCTGGAGAATTTGTAAGAGGAAAAATGATGCAGTATGATAATAAGAAGGGTAATGACCACAAGGCAGAAGCCGGTGGTTTGCCTTCCGATAAGCCGGAGGGCAATGGTGGGCAACCGAATAGCCACAGCCATAGGCAAAGCCACAAAAAAGAAGAAAAACAAAGCGCAGCGGCCCAGGAAATGGATGCCCTTAAGGAAAATACAGTAACTATTACCGAGGAAGAATATAAGAAGCTGCAGAAAGAGGCGGCAGAGGTCAAGGAATGCCAGGATAGGCTGCTTCGCCTGCAGGCAGATTTTGATAATGCCCGCAAACGTATGGAAAGGCAGTGTCAGGATTTCACCAAATATGCCAGTGAGGGGATTATCGTAGAATTACTGACAATTCTTGATGACTTAGAAAGGACTACGCAGGTTGCAGAAAATAAGGGCGTAAGCTTAGAGACATTTTTAAAAGGCATTGAAATGATTCTTTCGCATCTTTATGAGATGCTTAAGGTGCATGGGGTAAAGCCGATGGAGGTTGTGGGTAGGCCGTTTGACCCGCATACCTCTGAGGCATTGATGCAGGTTGAATCCGGGTTACCAGAGAACGCAGTTGTGGAAGAGATGCAAAAGGGATATTACTTAAATGATAGGGTAGTACGCACAGCGAAGGTTAAGGTTGCCAAGAAATCCCTCGCCGCCTGAAATCTATAGCAAGCGGCTCGGGATAAAATTTCAAGATGAAAAAAAGGAGGAAAATTATATGGCTAAAGTGATCGGGATTGATTTAGGGACATCAAATTCAGCGGCAGCAGTAATGGAAGCAGGCAGGCCGGTGATTATTCCTTCTGCTGAAGGAGCAGGGGTTGCTTCAGGAAAGGCCTTTCCCTCATACGTCGCCTTTACCAAAGACGGACAGCGCTTAGTGGGCGAGCCGGCGCGCCGCCAGGCAGCGATAAATCCTGAAGGGACAATCCAGGCGGCTAAACGTAAGATGGGAACAGACTATAAATTTAAGGCCCTGGGCAAGGAATACACGCCCCAGCAGATTTCGGCTTTTATTTTGCAAAAAATAAAAGCCGATGCAGAGGCATACTTAGGAGATAAAGTTGAAGAGGCGGTAATTACCTGCCCGGCATATTTTGACGATAACCAGAGGACGGCAACCAAGGATGCCGGAGAAATCGCCGGCTTAAAAGTTCTACGCATTATTAACGAGCCTACTGCCGCCTGCCTTGCCTATGGCCTGGAAAAATCGCAGAAAGAGCAGAAGATTATGGTCTTTGACTTTGGCGGCGGAACCTTAGATGTAACCATAATGGAAATGGCCCAGGGAGTTTTTGAGGTTAAGTCTACATCTGGCGACACCCAATTAGGCGGAACCGATATGGACAATACCATGATTGATTATATCTCTAAAGAATTCAAGAGAGAAACCGGCATTGACCTTAAGAATGATAAGATGGCTGTTCAACGCGTACGCGAAGGAGCGGAAAAGGCAAAGATAGAGCTTTCCAGCACTCTTACTACCGATATTAATCTGCCGTTTATTACTGCGGATGCCGGCGGTCCCAAGCATTTGACCATGAATTTAACCCGGGCGAAATTAGAAGAGTTAGTTGATCCGATTATCGGAAGGTGCCACCATCCTCTAGAACAGGCGCTTTCTGACGCCAAACTTTCTCCTAAAGACGTTGACCGCATCATTATGGTCGGCGGGCCTACACGCATGCCAATCGTGCAGAAGTTTCTTGAGGACTATGTGGGCAAGAAGATTGAACGCGGGGTTGACCCAATGGAATGCGTGGCGTTGGGAGCGGCAATTCAGGCAGCGATTATCAAGGGCGATATGAAGGATGTTTTACTCTTAGATGTTACGCCGCTATCATTAGGAATTGAAACTCTGGGCGGAGTGAACACCAAGCTTATAGAAAGAAATACCACTATTCCGACGAAAAAGAGCCAGGTTTTCTCAACTGCTGCCGATAATCAGACCGCGGTTACTATCCGCGTCCTGCAGGGTGAGCGTCCGATGGCTGATGATACTGTGGAATTAGGCAGATTTGACTTAGTCGGTATCCCGTCGGCGCAAAGAGGTATTCCCCAGATAGAGGTTGCCTTTGATATTGACGCCAATGGTATTGTGCATGTCTCAGCCAAGGATTTGGGGACCGGAAAAGAACAATCTATCCGTATCACCGCGCCTAAAAAACTCTCTAAAGAAGAGATTGAAAAGATGGTAAAGGATGCGGATAAATTTGCTGCGGATGACGCTAAACGGAAAGAAGAAGTGGAAATCAAGAACCAGGCTGATACGTTAATTTATGCCACTGAAAAATCTTTGAAGGAATTCGGCGATAAGGTATCGGATTCTGATAAGGAGAGCATCCAGAAAAAATTAGATAATTTAAAAGAGGCGGTTAAAGGCAAAGACCTTGAGAGGATTAAGAAGGCAATGGAAGATTTGACCGCTGCTTCACATAAATTGGCAGAGGAGGTCTATAAGCAGGCCTCAACAAAACAGCAGGCTGGCAAGGCCGAAGAAAAGGCAGAAAAAGAAGAGGAGCCAAAAGAGAAGAAGAAAAAAGACGAAGAGATCATTGACGCCGAATATAAGGCAGAGGACGATAAAGAATAAATACAAGTTCATAGTTCGTAGTAAAAAAGCTATGAGCTATGAACTCTAAACTATGAACTCATATGATGGCTACAAAGCGTGATTATTACGAAATTTTAGGCGTTAACAGAGGCGCCTCTTTGGATGAAATAAAAAAGGTATACCGGAATCTTGCCTTGCAGACCCATCCGGACCGGGTGCCTCATGAAAAGAAAAAGGAGGCAGAAGAAAAGTTCAAGGAGATATCAGAGGCCTACGCAGTTTTATCAGACTCGGAAAAGAGAGCGCTCTACGACCAGTATGGCCATTCAGGCATTGACCAGCGCTATGCGCAAGAAGATATTTTTAAGGGCGCTGATTTTGGAAGCATCTTTGGTGATTTAAAAGATTCTGGTTTCGGCGGAAGCATATTTGAAGAAATCTTCGGAGATTTGGGATTTGATATCTCCGGCACCATGGGAGGCCGGCGGGCGCACGCTCGAAGCCGGCGGGGCAGAGACCTGCAGATTGAGGTTGATATTAGATTAGAGGAGGCCTTTTCAGGAAGCGAAAAGACGATAACTATTCCCCGTTATGAGGTTTGTTCAACCTGCCAGGGAACAGGGGCTAAGCCAGGTTCAAAAAAAACTGCCTGCGGCCAATGCAAGGGCCAGGGGCAGGTGATAATGTCAAGCGGCTTCTTTCAGATAAGACAAACCTGTCCTAAATGCCGCGGAGAAGGCTTTATTATTGGGCAGGCCTGTTCTGCCTGCCAGGGAGAAGGGAGAGGAAGGATTACCCGAAAGCTTGAGGTTAAAATACCCGCAGGCGTGGACACCGGCTCATCTTTACGAATAAGAGGCGAGGGGGAAGCCGGAACTCAAGGGCGGGGCGATCTCTATGTGTTGATTAATCTTCTGCCTCACTCTTATTTTGAGCGCCACAATAACGATATCTTAAGCGAAAGCAAAATAAGCCTAACTAAAGCAATTTTGGGCGGAGAGCTTGAAGTTCTCACTTTAGCAGGGAAGGTAAAGATGAAGATTCCGCCCGGTACCCAGCCCGGAAAGATTTTTCGTTTAAAAGAAAAGGGAATGGCTGATTTACATAGTTATACCAGAGGTGATCAATTAGTGCGGGTAAATATAGAAATACCCGATGACCTAACTAACCAGCAGAGAATGCTGATTGAAGAATTCGCCAGCCTGCGGGGCGAAGATGAAGAAAAGGAAAGTATTGTAGAAAAGATAAAGAAAACATTTCGCTGAATTTAGAGTGGAGGAGTCTACTGTTAACTGTCAAACTAAAATATAGAGGGAGAAATGCCAACATACGAATATGAATGTAAAAGCTGCGGCCATCGTTTTGAGCATTCTCAGGGTATGTCAGATTGCCAGCTTACAGAGTGCCCCCAATGTAAAGGGCGCTTACGCAGGGTTATCGGCAGCGGCATAGGGATAATCTTTAAAGGTTCGGGGTTTTACGCCACCGACTATCGCAAGCCAGGCTATAAAGAGAAAGAGAAAAAAGAAAAGAGCGCCCCTTGCGAAGCGGCCAAACCTTCTTGCAAGGGTTGTCCTTCCGCCGCATAAGTCATTAGGTGCAGAGAAGAAACCTTTTTTTTTACTGGCTGCCGGTTTATCTTTATCTGGGGATCATATTTTATTTATCCCACCAGCCGGCCTCTATGCTGCCTCGCTTTAAATTCGATAAACTAATTCATTTTAGCGAATACGCTCTCCTGGGATTGCTTTTGATGCGGGCGCTGACTAAAAGTTACCGCCAGAGCAACCTTTTGCTCCTACGGTTTATCGCTCTCTTTATTGCGGCTACCTATGCCGGGACAGACGAACTCCATCAGAGTTTTATCCTCGGTAGAAATTCAGATTCCTTTGATTGGCTTGTTGATTCTTTTGGCGCGGCGGCGAGTTCCTTTCTTTTCAGGAGAAGCGATAAACCCTGATGGCTGAGATAATTCCATTCCGGGGTTTGCGATTTAACCAGGAAAAAATAAGAGAGCTTAAGCTTGCGCTGAGTCCTCCTTATGATGTAATCTCCGCAGCAGAACAATCCCGGCTGTATAAGGCGCATAAATATAATGTCGTGCGCATAATTCTGGGTAAAGAAAAAAAGAGCGATGATGCTTTGCATAATCGCTATAGCCGCGCGCGCGGTTTCTTTAAAAGCTGGCTTAGGCAAGGCATACTTATTCAGGATAAAAAACCCTCAATTTATATCTATGAACAATCCTATATTTTTGAAGGCAGGCGTCTAAGACGAATCGGTTTTATCGCCCTGCTCAAGTTAGAGCCTCCGGATAAAGGGGTTATTCTGGCGCATGAAAAAACTTTCTCTAAACCAAGGGAGGATCGTCTTAAGCTTCTTCAGAGCACAGAGGCAAATCTAAGCCCTATTTTTGGGCTTTATCCGGATGAGCATTTTATAATCGAAAGGCTGCTTGCGGGTTATCGCAGGACTGCTTCTATTGCTGACTTTGAATTTGAAGGAACAAGAAACCGCTTATGGCGGATTGATTCCTCTAATTTTATACAGGCGCTTACGAAGTTAATACGAAGAAAAATAATTTTTATTGCTGATGGCCACCATCGCTATGAAGCGGCCTATTACTATAAGAAACTGATGAGTAAGAAAAGAGCGCTTAATGCTTCGACTGCGTTCACCGCTAATCCTGAACTAAGTCGAAGGATTAGCGCGGATTATGTGATGATGTATTTTTGTAACCTTGCTTCGGGCGGCTTAAAGATACTCCCGACTCATCGGGTCATCCGCAATATCCCGAAGGTGGAATTGGCAACGCTGCCCCTGATTTTGCAGAGCTATTTTACAATTTTGCCGGTTTCTTCTCGGAAAGAATTATTCTCAAGGCTTAGACTGCCGGGGGCCAGCCCTCCTCGGAGGGCAAGCCAGCATGAATTCGGCTTATATCTAAAAGACAAAGGATTTTATTTACTCAAACTAAAGCAGAAGACAATCTTAAATACGGATAAGCCACCCCGCCTACGGCGGGGCGATAGCCGCAGCCATAGCTGCTATAACAGCTTAGATGTGGTTATATTACATAACCTCATTCTGGATAAGCTGATCGGAATCAAGGAAGAAAATGCAGGCGCTCAAAATATTCTCTATACCCGTGACGAGCAGGAGGCAATGCGATTAGTGAAGAACCAGGAATACGATTGCGCCTTTTTCTTGAATCCACCGAGTCCGCGCCAGGTAAGCGCTATTGCAGCGCGTTCTTTACGGAAAATGCCGCATAAATCTACTTATTTTTATCCCAAGCCCCTTTCGGGACTGGTGATTAATGGGCTGGGAAAAAATGCCGCTTTTTAAACCAAAATATACTATTGTCAAAGTTAAAAAGAAGGAAATTCCCGGGGGATTATGGACCAAGTGCGAGGAATGCGCAGTTCCCGTTTATAATAAAACCCTGGATGAAAATTCCAAGGTTTGCCCTAAATGCGGGTACCATTTCACGCTTACGGCTAAAGAAAGAATAAATTTGCTTATAGATGAGCCAAGCTTTAAAGAGTATGACGCTGATTTAAGTTCGTCTGACCCCTTAGGGTTTAAGGGGCCAAAGACGTATGTGGACAAACTAAAAAGCGACCAGGAGGCAACCGGTTTAAGAGAGGCGGTAATAAGCGGTGAAGGGAGAATAAATAATAAAAAGATAGTGATGGCGGTTACCGATTCAAGGTTTATTATGGGTTCAATGGGCTCGGTGGTGGGTGAAAAAATTACCCGGGCAATTGAAAAAGCCACTGCCCTTAAACTCGCCGTGATTATTATTTCGGGTTCCGGGGGCGGGGCCCGGATGTACGAAGGTATGTTTAGCCTGATGCAAATGGCAAAAACATCAGCGGCGCTTGGCGGGCACCATAGGGCAGGCCTGCTTTATATTTCGGTCTTAACCAATCCTACCATGGCGGGGATTATGGCGTCTTTCGCTGGTTTAGGGGATTTAATTCTTGCTGAGCCGAAGGCGTTGATTGGTTTTACCGGGCCGCGGGTCATTGAGCAAACCCTCAGGCAAAAACTTCCCCATGGTTTCCAGAAGTCAGAGTTTCTCTTAGAGCATGGGCTGATTGATATGATTGTTCAGCGCAAAAATCTTAAGAGCACATTGAGTCAGTTGCTTGAGTATCTCTAGTTAAGAAGGCAGGTTGCACTCTAAGTGAAAGCGAGGTAATCACAATGGCGCAGGTAAGCTTAAAAAATGTTTCTAAAATTTATCCGGGCGAAATAATTGCGGTAGATAATATAAGCCTGGGTGTAGAAAATAAAGAGTTTATGGTTCTGGTAGGGCCTTCCGGCTGCGGTAAATCCACAACGTTACGAATGATTGCCGGACTGGAGGAGACAAGTAAAGGAGATATCTTTATCGGGGATAAGCTTGTCAATGATGTACCTGCAAAAGACAGGGATATCGCTATGGTATTCCAGAATTATGCCCTCTATCCTCATATGACGGTTTTCGAGAATATGTCTTTTGGCCTACGCTTGAGGCGCTATCCTAGGCAGGAGATAACCAAGCGGGTTGTTGATGCAGCCGCTATCCTGGGGATAAAACCGTTACTAAACCGCAGGCCCAAGGAGCTCTCCGGAGGTGAGCGCCAGAGGGTTGCCGTGGGCAGGGCCATTGTGAGAAAGCCGCTGGTATTTTTATTTGATGAACCCTTGAGCAACCTTGACGCTAAACTGCGGGTGCTCATGCGCACTGAAATCCATAAGCTTCACCTTCGCTTAAGCACCACTATGATTTATGTTACCCACGACCAGACTGAAGCTATGACTATGGGAGACCGTATCGCGGTGATGAAGGACGGCATAGTGCAGCAACTCGCTGATCCGATAACCATTTATGATCATCCGCTGAATAAATTTGTTGCCAGTTTCATCGGTTCGCCACCAATGAATTTTATGTTAGGCAGGCTGATCAAAAAAGACGGCAGGTTTTATTTTGATGAAGGCAGGATTATCGTCAAGCTCGTGGAGGAGATGTACAAAAATATAAGCCCCTATTCAGGAAAAGAGGTCTATTTGGGTATTCGGCCCGAGGAGATCTACGATAAGCTCTTTGTCTCAAGCGCCCCTCCTGAAAATATTGTCAGGGTAACTTGCGAAGTTATTGAACCGATGGGTTCAGAGGTGTATCTCTACCTTAACACAGGCAGGCATAATTTTATTGCCCGTGTCGGTGCGCACGACCGCCCGCCAATCAATCAGGACATGGACCTTGTCTTTGATATGAGCAAGGTGCATTTTTTCGACAAAGATACCGAAGCCACTATCATTTAATCTCCGTAATGCCCTTAAGTTACTTGAGTTCTCGAGTTCGTTGAGTCAAAACTCTATGAACTCTATGAACTCAATGAACTCAATGAACTCAATGAACTCTTATGAGTAATCTCTTGCTTCCTATCGCCCATCTTGTCATCTTAGGATGCGCCATCCTTATTTTTCTTTCTTTCGCATATAAAAAAAATAAAAGGCAATACCTTCTAAAGAGCAGGCTTGAAGATTTAGAGGGCAGGCTGAATATTGCCTATCAGCAGCTTCTGGTTGAAGAGTCAAGGAACAAGGCCTTACGCTTTAAACTTATGAGATACGATACGCTTGCAGGGTTAATTGATAAGCTTAATCAAAATCTGTCTTTAGATGATACTCTGGATACCTTGATAGGAGAATCGTACGCAATGCTTAGGCGTGTTGAAGCGACCGGGATTGTCTATCTAAGCGATGCCGCAACCCCTCTGCCTGCGGAGCAGGGGTTGTCGTTGGTAAGGGTTAAAAGCAGTTCTGACGATGCGCTAATCAAAGAAAAGCATGGCGATATCTTTGACCAATGGGTCCTAAAACATACCCGGGCCTTATTGGTTGAAGATACGTCTTCGGACTTCCGTTTTGATTTTGAAAAATTAAAAAAAGCTTCATCGCGGGCGCTCGGCTCGGTTATCGCCTGCTGCCTGCTAAGCGAGAATAGGCCGATTGGTATTATGCATTTTGACTCACCGCATGCGAAGGCATTTAATCTGGAAGACCTTAGGCTGCTTGCCACGATGAGCGATATTGCCAGCGTTGCTATTGACAATGCCCAGTATTATCAGCGCACCCGTGAGCTGGCGATAAGGGATGGCTTAAGCGGACTTTATACCCGTAAGTTTATCGTTGAAAGATTGGAGCAAGAGTTAAAACGTTGCGGCTTAGGAGGAGGTTTTCTTTCAATAATGATGCTTGATATAGATTTTTTTAAAAAATACAACGACAGTCACGGACATCTTGCCGGTGATGCGGTATTAAAAAATTTAAGCGCTCTCTTAAGCGATTATTTTAAAAAACAAAATGCTGCCGTCGGGCGTTTTGGCGGAGAAGAATTTCTGGTTATTCTTCCATCGGCTGCTAAAGAGGAGGCATTTTTAGAGGCTGAGAATGTGCGCAGCGCCATCCAGGAGAAGGTAGTAACGATACGGCGAAAGCCCACTGCGATTACCGTTTCAATCGGTGTTGCCTCTTTTCCCCAGGACGCAGAGAGCGCGGATGATTTACTTGATAAGGCAGACAGTGCCTTGTATGAGGCAAAGAGGACAGGCAGGAACAGGGTATGTTTGTATTAGGGATTCTAGCGGAAATTATAGCGGCGTTTTTTATCTTGTATGCTTTTAGAAAGAATTGCGCTTTCAGTTTAGATAATCTATCACTCGCAGCGGAGAGAAAAGAGGAGCTCTTAGGGGCTATGGAAGACAGAATCCAGTATGCCCAGGAAGATAATATAAAACTTGGCCTACTGGTAGATAGCGAGATTGCCTTATATGAAGTTGCCAAAGAGCTTTCTCAATCGTTAGAAGAATCAGATGTGCTTAATGCCTTTAAGGAAAAAGTATCAACAATCTTTGGTATAACCGATTGTTCATTTATTGAAAAGCCGTCTTTAGAAAAAAAAGATAACGGCTACGGCATGATTAAGGTCTCAAGAGGAGGCCGGGGATTGTTGTATTTTATGGCGCGGGATTTCGACAGGATTAACAAGGCAAAAATGACGATATTACTTGCTCAACTTGAACTTTTCCTGAAACGTTCTCAGCTCTACCATGAGATTCAGGAGCTTTCCATTACCGACGGACTTACCGGCGTATATGTGCGAAGATATTTTCTTGAAAGACTCAAAGAAGAATTATCAAGAGCAAAGGTAAGCGGTTCCGCCATATCATACATTCTCTTAGATGTGGATAAATTTAAAAACATTAACGATACCTACGGACATATTGTTGGCGATGCGGTCTTAAAAGGGATCGCCGGAATTTTAAGTGCATCCTTGCGCTCAATTGATATGTGCGCCAGGTTTGGCGGTGAGGAATTCTGCCTTATGCTCCCTGAGACGACCAAAGAACAGGCGTTTGCGGTTAGCCAGCGCATCCGTTTAAAAGTGCAAGAGGCGAGGATAAAGGCATTTAATGAAAATCTTACCTGTACGATAAGTATAGGCCTGGCCTCATATCCGGATGACGCAGGGCAGATTAACGCTTTGATAGATAAGGCGGATAAGGCCTTATATAGAGCAAAAGCCCAGGGGCGTAACCGGGTCTGCATGGCGGGAGTAAAATAGCGGCGTGGTGCCGCCAACGGCGGCGCAGGGTGAGATTTAGCTTGAAAAAAACCTTATTTAAGCTAAAATATCTTCCATTATGAATAAACGCTATATCCTCGGTGTTGATTTAGGCGCAACGAATATCAAGTTGGGTTTACTTGATAGAGATAGAATAATCCTGAAGCAAATTTTACCTACCAAATATTTCTCCTCCAGGGAAGAGTTGCTCTCCGGCCTAAGCCAAAACCTCTCGCGGCTTTTGGAAAAAAGAAAAGTTTCTCCAAAAGATGTATTGGGGCTTGGCATTGGGGCGCCCGGGCCCGTTGATTCCAGGAAAGGCATTGTCCATTATTTTCCAAACATCAAAGGCTGGCGCAATGTGCCGTTAAAACAGATTATGCAAAAGAGGAGTGGTTTTCCTGTTTTTGTGGATAATGATGCAAATCTTATGTGCCTTGCCGAGACGCGCGTCGGGGCGGCCAGGGGAAAACGAAACGTCGTTGCCATTACCTTAGGAACCGGTGTGGGAGGAGGAATTGTTATTGAAGGGCAACTCTACCGCGGAGCGAGCCTGGCCGCCGGAGAAATCGGACATATCCCGCTTAGTGAAAGCGGGCCAAAGTGCAACTGCGGCGGAATTGCCTGCTTAGAACGATATATTGGCAACAGATACATTTTAGAAAAAGCAGTAGCTCTGTTTGGCAGGGGTATTTCTTTAGAGAAGCTGACGGTTTTAGCCGACCAGGGTAATCTTAAGGCGTTAGGTATTTGGCAGGAGATGGCGGGACATCTGGGTATTTGCCTTTCGGGGATAATAAACTTTTTAAATCCGGAAGCTGTTGTTATCGGCGGCGGCCTTTCCGGAGCCGGCAGGCTCATCCTTGACACCGTAAGAAAGGTTATAAAAAGGAGGGCAATGCCGCCCCAGGTGAGAGCGGTTAAAATCCTCAAAGCAAGATTAGGCAACAATGCCGGAATCTTAGGCGCAGCCCTGATGGTAAAGGAAAGGTTATTAGCGAAGGCGATTTTCTTGCTTGAAATATTTGTATTTTTAAATTTTTACTCTTTGTCTTTCTGCGCCGTATCCGGGGAACAGAGAGAAGAAGAAAAAGCCAAAGAACCGCAAAGCAGCATGCTTAGCGATATGAGCTCCGAGGGCCCGATAATCGTTAACGGAGATAAAATAGAATATTTCCGGGATATAAATGTTGTAACCATAGAGGGCAATGTAGAGATAATTAAGGGAAATTCGGTTTTAACCTGCGACAAGGCCACGGTTAATACCCTGACCAATGACGCCCATGCCGAAGGAAACGTCATATTAAAGGACCGAAAAGGCCTTATCAAGGCCCGTTCCTGCGATTACAATTTCAAAAGCCAGGCCGGCATTGCCTTTGACGCCGATGCGGACTATAAGCCTTATTACGGTAAAGGTAAGATTGTGCGCAAGGTCTCCGAAAACGAAATTGAAATCAAAAACGGATATATGACTACCTGCGACAGGGGCAGTCCGCATTACCGCATCCAGAGCCGCCGGATGGAGATATTTCCGGACGACAAGGTTACTACCAGGGCAATGACCTTCCGCGTTGCCAATACTCCAATATTATATCTACCTAAATTTACCCAGAACTTAAAAGACGACCGTATGCATGTGCAGGTTACTCCCGGTAAAAGCAAGGACTGGGGGTTATTCATACTAACCGCCTGGAGATACGATTTGCTGAATAATTCCGCAGGCAGAATTCATCTTGATTACCGCGAGAGACGGGAGTTGGCCTGGGGAATAGATAATTTTTACGATACCAAAGTTGCCGGTAAAGGATTTGTCAAAACCTACTATACGCACGAAAGGAAATTAGGCAGGCGCCGTATCTATAAATACCCGCAGATTGTCACTCCCGAAAAATCAACCAAAGAAAAGGAACGCTACCGTATCCAGTGGCGGCATAAATGGGATGTGGACAAGAATACCTATTGGTTAGCAGAATACCATAAAGTAAATGACGTAAATTTTATTAAAGATTATTTTTTTCGCGAGTATGAGAAGAAGGAGGCCGCGGTCAACTCCTCGTATATATTGCTCAGTCATACGCTGCCGGATAGCTCAATACTGAGTATGTTAAATCAAAAGCGGACGAACCGCATTTTCTCGGAGACCGAAATGCTTCCGGAGATAAAATGGGAAAAACCCGCTACAAAACTCTTTGATTTTGGCAGTAGAGCGGAAATTGCCCAGGATGGTTCTCAAGGCGCGGCGGGCAGCGTTACTTCCCTATATTTTAACAATAGCTGGACATACCTGAATTTTAACACCAAAACGGCCGCCCCTTCAGAAGACGATGACTCTAATCAGAAGATTGAGAACTATACCAGGTTATCCTTACCTTTTAAATTTTTATTTTTAGAGTTCAACCCTTCTGCCGGAACCAGAGAGAGCTATTACAAAAGAATAGCCGGAAGAGATGCGGGTATTTTCAGGGAGGTCTGGGACAGCGGAATTGACGTTACTACCAGATTTTACCGCATTTTTGACGTTGACGCTGACTTTTTAGGGATGGAATATAATATGCTGCGCCATATCATCAGCCCATCGGTCAGGTATGCTTATACCCATCCCCCTACTGCGGCATCTTCTAAGTTGATAGATTTAGGTTCTCAGTCTGAGTCCAACCAGATGGATTTTTCCCTGGAAAATAAACTGCAGACCAAACGTAAAAATAAGACGGTTGATTTTTTACGTTTTATTGCCAACAATAATTATTCGTTTAACATTGAAGGACGCAGGCGTAGTT
>MHGN01000005.1 GCA_001805575.1 Omnitrophica WOR_2 bacterium RIFCSPHIGHO2_02_FULL_45_21
TACTTTGATTGCTTCCCGGCCTTCGGCGTACAGAAATATAAATTAAATACTTGCTCCCCGCTCGACTTCCTTAATGACGATTAAGGCTTGAGGCGGGATTATTTTTTGTAGACATTTTTAAGGTTATTTGGATACCGGCTACCTGTTGGATTCAAAATGAGGGGATATCGACCATCTATATATCAGGCAAAAGCAGTTTGGAAAGGTTAGTATCTTTTTTTTTCAGACCCCTCCCGCCCCTAAAAATCCCTGTTAGATTCTTCCGCTTCTTACGTCTATTATAGTAGGAGGTGGTCCACACGTATTATACCAATCCCAACAGCGCTGGTCATACTCAACAGGTGTTAGGCGGTTTATGTGCCATTTAACCGTATTAAGATTTATCTCTTTGGCAGCATTGCGCTGAGAGAAAAGAGACCTAAAAGGCCTATAATCCCAGCTTCAACTTTCCTCAACTTTATTACCGCGTTACAGGCGCCAAACAAAAAAACTTTCCTTTACAGCTTCTAAAAAATCTGTTATTATAAAACTTCACTTTTAAGATCAGAGGATGGGCAATGAATTCTCCGGGCCCATAGCTCAGCGGTAGAGCAGGTGACTCATAATCACTTGGTCGGAGGTTCGACCCCTCCTGGGCCCAGCAAAGAGCAGAACTAAGCGGGGCGCATGGCTTAGCTGGTTAGAGCGCCACATTCACATTGTGGAGGTCATAGGTTCGAATCCTATTGCGCCCATAATTATACATCGTGAGGTAAAAATTGGCAGAGACGGTTAGCATAAAAGATCAGGTAAGGATTTTAGTCCAGATGCAGGAAAGGGACAGCAAGATTTACGCTTTGTTAAAAGAAAAAGAAGAGCTGCCCGCAGAGATTTCCAGATTGCAAAATATTTTTGAGGATAAAAAGACAGCCTTGAAAAGCTTGGAGGAAAAAGAAAAGGCCCTGGCAGTCAAACGTAAAGAAGAAGAACTTGAGTTGGCTAGCAAAGAGGAAAATATCAGGAAGCTCAATACTCAACTATTATCTTTAAAAACCAATAAAGAATATCAGGCAATGTTAAGCCAAATCGGCGGTTTAAAAACTGATTGTTCTGTTTTAGAAGAAGAAATTTTAAAGATGATGGATGGGCAGGATTCGCTCAAGGCCGAGGCGGTTGGCGAGAAAGCGCGTTTAGCCGAAGAAGAAAATAAGTTTAAAGAAGAAAAGAAAAAAATTGATCAGCGGCTGAAAGAGATAGAATGGGCCATAAATGATTTGACTGCTAAACGTAATCAGCTCATTCCTTCTTTAGATAAACACATTTTTTCATCGTATGAGCGGATTTTAAAAGGGCGCGGCGGCCTGGCATTGGTTAAAATCAAGGACTATTCCTGCCAGGGCTGCTACATCGCGGTTACTTCCCAGGTGGTAAATGAAATTAAGATGCAGGATAAGATGATTATCTGCGAGTCCTGCGCGCGCATGCTCTATCTTGAAGAGGACCTTTGAGGCAGTTAGATATCTATATTGACGGCGCAGCTAAGGGTAACCCAGGCCCGGCGGGAATCGGCGTTGTCATTCTCCTGGATGGCCGGGTGCTTAAAAATATATCCAGATTTATTGGTAATAAAACCAATAATGTCGCTGAATATACCGCGCTTATCTATGGTTTGCAGGAAGCGCTGATTTTACTGGCGGACAAGAAAATCGCCTTCCCGCCTTTGGCGGAATCCGCCGTAGGCGTGATCGGCGATAACTCTAAGCGATTTTCAGTGGTTGGGAAAGTGCCTTATACTTTCCCAGACCATAAAATAAGAGTTTGGACTGATAGCGAACTGATTTCTAAACAGCTCAAAGGCGAATATAGAGTCAGGCACGAAAATTTAAAGCCGCTCTTTGAGCAGATAAAACATTTAACCGGCGGCTTCGGCTCATTCGAGATTCATCATATAAGCCGCGAACGTAATCGCGGGGCGGATAAATTAGCAAATCAGGCAGTTAAAGAATCAAAGATTAGAAGGCAGGCTTAGGTGGACGCCCCCACCGCTTTACTTTGCAAAGCGAAGCAGTGAGGGAGGAAAGTCCGGGCTCCGGAGGGCAGCGCACCCTGAGAATATCAGGGCATCCCGCACCTTTTATTTATTCATGTTTTGGATAAAAATTTTGAATACTAAAAAGGTGCGGGATAGGATAAGAGCCACAGAGACGAGTAGCAGTTGAGGGTTTGTGAAAAGTTAGATTCTTCGGCTGCGAGATGAAACGAGGCAATCTCTGCGCGGAGAAAGGTCAAATAGGCCCAGCCCATTCTACCAATAATGGTAGGAATAAAAGTAGCCCGCTTGAAATTCTCATTTTATGAGAATGGGCTGGGTGGGTAGACTGCTTGAGTTCCGATGGTAACATCGGAATCTAGAGGAATGTCCATAAATAACAGAACCCGGCTTATGAGCCTGCTTCAATTCGCGCGAATAACTTACGTCGCTATAGTGAAAGCGAGTGCTCCGTAAGTTATGCGCTCATTTAAATGACCGTTATTCATCACCAGCATCACGGAATAAATAAGCTTTCGCGATTGAGGATTGCCTTAATCTTAACAGCCGTAGGTATGCTTTTTGAATTCCTAGGAGGTTTTCTTTCTAACAGCTTAGCTCTTATCTCCGATGCCTGGCATATGCTTACTCATTTATTTGCTTTGGGGATGAGCTATTTTGCCATATTGCTTGCTATGCGTCCGGTGACCAAGAAGCGCACCTATGGATTTTATCGGGCAGAAATCCTGGCAGCATTTGTCAACGGGATAGCGCTGATTTTTATATCTGTCTATCTGGTCTATGAGGCGATTTTGAGATTTATGTCTCCCCAGAAGATAAGGGTCGGGGAGATGCTCTTTGTGGCAGGATTCGGTTTGCTGATTAACGGCCTAAGCACTTATCTTTTAGCCAAAGTAAGCCACCATGATTTGAATGTGCGCAGCGCCTTTTTGCACGAAATCGGGGATTTAGTATCCAGCGTCGCGGTGGTTGCCGCGGGATTAACCATATTTTATACCAATAGTTATATCATCGATCCTTTAATTTCCCTTTTTATCTGCGCGCTCATTATGATTTGGGCGGTGAAGCTGATTATTGACTCCGCAAACATACTCCTGGAGGCAGCCCCGAAACATCTGGATATTGACGAGGTGGCTGCAGTATTGAAGAATGAAGTGAGCGGCGTCTATGAGGTGCATCATCTGCATGCCTGGACTATCGCATCTTCAATGTATGCCCTGACCGCCCATGTGGTTATTGAGGACTGTCAAGTAAGCAGTGCAAACGAACTTCTAAAAAAAATAAATACCTTACTGGAGGAGAGATTCCGCGTTGAGCATACCAACATCCAGTTTGAGTGCCTGATTAAAAAGCAATGACGGCTAATTTGGCAATATTATTCCATATATTCTTTTTTTCAATGCCGTTTTCGCTCTGCGCTCAAGGGGAGGTGGATAAGATGCTTACGAACCTGCATTGGTTAGGCCACGCCAGCTTTAGATTAGACGCTTCGAGGATTATCTATTTTGACCCCTGGAAATTGCCCAAGGATTCCAGAAAGGCAGGGATCATTTTTATCTCCCACGACCACTTTGACCATTTTTCTAAGGACGACATTGCCTTGATAAGTACAAAAGAAACGGTGCTCGTAACGGATAAAAGCGTGGGTAGGCAATTAGAGGGTAAGCTGGTTTGCAAAGAAATCAAATCCCTTAAGCCAGGTAATAAGATTGAGGTTTCTAACGGGGTAAAGGTGCAGGCAGTCTATAGCTATAACCTAAACAAGGAATTCCATCCTAAAGAGGACGGGAAATTAGGATTTATTGTTACTATTGACGGGATTTCAATTTATCATGCCGGAGATACTGATTATATTCCCGAAATGAAAGATTATGCCTGCGATATCGCTTTGCTTCCGGTAAGCGGAACCTATGTAATGACTGCGGATGAGGCAGCGAATGCGGCATTGGCGATTAAACCCAGGGCAGCGATTCCTATGCATTATGGAGACATTGTCGGCTCTAATTCTGATGCCGAAGTTTTTAGGGATTCATTAAAAGATAAAGTAGAAGTAAGAATTTTGAAGAAAGAGAAATAGGGAGGTTGAATGAAAGCAGTAGTTGACCCGGATATTTGTATTGGCTGCGGCTTATGCGCGGATACCTGTCCCGGAGTTTATCGGATGGAAGGGGATAAGGCAGTTATCTCTCTAGAGCCTGTTCCGCCGGACCAAGAGGAGTGCGCGCGCAAGGGCGCTGAGGAATGTCCGGTTGAGGCAATAAAAATATTATAAGATAGAGCGCAGAAATTTATGGAAATTGATTGAGATTGGTGGAAATTTATACTTTCGCGGCCAAAAACCGCCCCGCCGATGGCTGGGCGGATGGGTTTGGCCGCTCAAGTATTTCGCCAAGCAAGGAACCCCAGGCTTTAGCCTGGGAGGGGCTCCATTGTATACGAGGCAACAAATCTCCATATCTTTCAACGAATCTCCATATATTTCAGAGATATGTTAAAAGAGGCGCTTCTATACCAGAGGTTACCCGATAATAAAGTATCCTGTTATTTATGCAGCCATCGCTGTTTTATAAATGATGACAACTTTGGCATTTGTCAGGTACGCCAGAATAAAGGCGGGGTTCTCTATACCTATGCCTATGGCGAGGTAGTGGCAGCGAATATTGACCCCATTGAGAAGAAGCCGCTCTTTCACATCTTGCCTGGTTCAAGTTCATTTTCTATTGCCAGCGCAGGCTGTAATTTTCGCTGCGGCTTCTGCCAAAATTGGCAGATTTCTCAGAAAAGGGAAGCTGATAAGGTTGGTGTCAGCTCAAAGCCGATGAGCCCGCAAGAAATCGTAGCGAATGCCTTAAGCTATAAATGTAAAAGTATCTCCTATACTTATACCGAGCCGACCATATTTTTTGAATACGCCTTTGAAACAGCTAAGCTTGCCAAAACAAAAGGGCTCTATAACGTATTTGTCACCAATGGCTATATGAGCAAAGAGGCATTAGAGATGTTTCAGCCGTATTTAGATGCGGCTAACGTTGACTTAAAATTTTTTAGTGATCAGAGCTACATCCGTGTCTGCGGCGCAAAGTTAAGGCCGGTTTTAGAGTCAATTGCCCTGATGCGCAAACTAAATATCTGGGTAGAGGTGACTACCTTAGTTGTCCCGGGCGAAAATGATTCAACTGAAGAATTGAAGGGGATTGCTTCATTTATCGCTGGCACAGGTAAAGAAATTCCCTGGCATATATCCCGTTTTCATCCTGACTACAAGATGACAGATAAAGCATCAACCGCATTTAGCAAATTAAAAGAGGCCGAGCAGCTTGGAAAAGATGCGGGTTTGCGCTATGTGTATATCGGCAATGTGCTCAAAGAGGATAAGACATATTGCTCTAAATGCGCAAGGAGTTTGATTTCGCGTTTGGGCTTTGATATCGTTGAAAACAATTTAAAAAATGGAAAATGCCCTGATTGCGGCAGGGAGCTTGAAGGTGTAGGCTTATGAAAACAAAAAATATTCTGCGCCTGGGCATGGCGCAGATCAATACCTGCGTCGGTGATTTCTCGGGGAATACCCGGAAAATAATCAGCGCTATTGACCAGGCCAGGAAAGCGAGTTGCGACATTATTACCTTTCCTGAACTGAGTATCTGCGGTTATCCGCCCGAGGACCTCCTTTTTAAAGATAGCTTTATTCAGGAAAATCTGAGGCGCTTGGATGAAATAAGAAAGAGGACTACGCAGCTTGTGGCGATTGTCGGTTTTGTGGATAAATCTAAGGGCCAATTATTTAACAGCGCGGCAATCATTTATGAGCAAAAAATTATTGATATTTATCATAAGATACACCTTCCTAACTACGGCGTTTTTGATGAAAAACGTTATTTTACAGGAGGTAAGGGATTTTCTCTTTATGAGTTATCGGGAATCCGTTTTGGAGTGAATATTTGCGAAGATATCTGGATTGAAGACGGGGTCATTGCGGCACAGGCAAAATCCGGCGCCAGTTTGATTTTAACCATTAACGCCTCACCGTACCATATGGGAAAGATACGGCTTCGCCAGAGAGTGCTCAAAGAGCAGGCCAGGAAAAACAGAGTTTTTGTCCTCTATACGAACCTGGTCGGCGGCCAGGATGAACTGGTTTTTGACGGCCGAAGCATGCTGCTCACGGATAAAGGCCGGGTTGCCTCAAGCGCATTTGCTTTTAAAGAGGACCTGCGTATCGTTGATATCGAGAAAAATAAACTGCCTAAAAAGCAAAGAGCTAAAAGAGTGCGGCTTGTATCCATTGATATAGAGAAACGAGAGGAGGGCTTCCCTAAGCCACCGCTAATTTCAACTCAGCCGCCGAAGCTTATGCCTATGGAAGAGGTATTTTCAGCCCTGGTTTTAGGGACTCAGGATTATGTGCATAAAAATGGTTTCCAGAAGGTAGTTCTGGGTTTAAGCGGAGGCATTGATTCCAGTTTAGTAGCAGTAATCGCCGCTGAGGCATTAGGAAAAGAAAACGTGGCCGGCGTCCTCTTGCCCTCAAAGTTTAATTCCCGGGAAAGCCTTGATGACGCGGCAGCCCTGGCAAATAATCTAAGAATAGAACATAGGATTATCCCGATTCAGGAGATTTTCCAGATGTATCTTAAGATTCTTAAACCTCATTTCTCAGGTAGGCCCTGGAACGTGGCTGAAGAAAATCTCCAGGCGCGCATCCGGGGGAATATCCTGATGGCGTTTTCAAATAAATTTGGCTGGTTGGTCCTGACTACCGGAAATAAAAGTGAGATGAGCGTTGGCTATGCCACGCTCTACGGAGATATGGCCGGCGGATTCGCGGTGATTAAGGATGTGCCGAAAACAATCGTCTATAAGCTGGCGGAGTTTTACAATTGTAAAGCAATGAGCGAGGTTATCCCGAGGCGCGTTTTCAAGAAAGCGCCCACTGCGGAATTGAAGGAAAATCAGAAGGATGCCGATACATTGCCTGAATATGCAATACTTGATCCAGTATTAAAATACTACGTAGAGCAGGATTTATCCGTTTCGGAAATTATTAAGAAGGATTTTAGCAAGGCACCCCGCTGTAGGCGGGGCGATAGGCAAAGCCACAAAGGAGAGGTCTTAAGGGCCGTTCTGATGGTGGATAAGAGTGAGTATAAGCGCAGGCAGTCGCCGCCGGGAATAAAGATTACTCCGCGGGCATTTGGAAGGGACAGGAGAATGCCGATTACTAATAGATTTAATGAAGCCGCCGGTTGAATTAAGATGTTTAATCCCGTAAAAATTAAAGAAAATCTATACTGGGTTGGCGCGATTGATTGGAATATCCGTACCTTTCATGGCTATACCTATTCAACGCACAGCGGGACAACCTATAATTCTTATCTTCTCGTTGATGATAAAGTAGCGCTCATTGACGGAGTGCATATGAATTTCTTTGATCAGTGGCGCGAGCGCATCAGCCGGGTTATTGACCCGAAAAGAATAGATTATTTTATCTGTAATCACGTAGAGCCTGACCATTCAGGGGCAATTCCGCAGATGATGCAGTTAATGCCGCAAGCAAAAGTAATTACTAATCAAAGGGCAAAGGATGCGCTCTTAAAATATTATTCTACCTATTGGAATTTTGAACTTGTGAAAACAGGAGATATATTGAAGCTGGGAAAAAAGACGCTTAAGTTTATTGAGGCGCCGATGATACATTGGCCTGACAGTATGTTTGATTACCTTGAGCAAGACGGCATTCTTTTTTCCAATGATGCCTTTGGCCAGCACTACGCTAGCTTAGAACGTTTTGATGACCAGGTAAGCTTAGAGCTGCTCATGGATGAGAATGCCAAATACTATGCCAATATCCTCTGGCCATTAAGCCCGATCATTTTAAAGAAGCTCCAGGAGATTAAGGCAATGAATATTCCGTTGGAAATGATTTTAACCAGCCACGGCTTAAGCTGGCGAAAGTATGCGCATAAGGCGGTAGAATCGTATATAAATTGGGCGAAGGGAAGCGTCTCCCAGAAGGTCTTAATTGTCTATGATACGATGTATTATTCTACCGAGAAGATGGCTTTAAGCATTTTAGAAGGGATTCTTTCAAGCGGCATCGCTGCCCGGCTGTATCGTTTGCCGGTATCGGATATGGGTGATATCATCAAGGAATTTTTAGATAGCAAAGGAATCCTGCTCGGCTCCCCGGTGGTCAACAATGAGATATTGCCGACAGTAGAAAAATTTCTATTTGAGCTCAAAGGTTTGCGCCCATTGAATAAAATTGCGGCATTCTTTGGCTCTTATGGTTGGATGAAGGAGCAGGCGGCAAAATATGCAGAAGGGACAATGGGAGAAGCAGGAATAAACATTGCTCTTCCGGCATTGAATATAAGGTATGCCCCGGCTCCCGAGGAACTAAGGCAGTGTTTTGACTTTGGCCAGAAATTTGCCCTGGAGGTGAAGAATGGAAACCAACGAAATAATGCAGGAAAGGCTCGCCAAGCTTGAGAGGCTAGAGCAAAAAGGGATAAGGCCTTACGGAGCATTGCCAAAATTTAGCGCAGCTATGTCCATAGCCAACGTTCTCTCCTGGTTTAAGGAAGGAGCCCAGGCTGTTATTTGCGGCAGGCTGATGGCCAAGAGAGAGCACGGCAAAGCTGTATTCTTTGACCTCAGAGACCAGGAGGCAAAGCTCCAGGTTTATGTAAAAGAGGATATCTTGAGTAAAGAAGTTTTACAATTATGCGCAAGTTTAGATATCGGGGATGTGTTGTTAGTTGAAGGAGAGCTTTTTAAAACCCGCACCAATGAGCCGACGATAAAAGCGCTGGATATCCGTTTATTAGCCAAGTCCTTTAGGCCCTTGCCGGAAAAATGGCACGGCTTAAAGGATATTGAAACCAGATACCGTAAGAGATATATAGACCTCATTGCTAATTGCCAGCTGCGTAAAATCTTTAGCCAGCGCAGTAAAATAATTTCGGGCATACGTAATTATTTAGATAAGAAAGGATACTTGGAAGTAGAAACTCCGATGATGCATCCTATTCCCGGGGGAGCCGCCGGCAGGCCATTTAAGACGCATCATAATGAACATAATATGGATTTATATTTAAGGATTGCGCCAGAGTTATATTTAAAACGGCTGCTGGTAGGTGGTTTCGAGAAGGTTTATGAGCTCAACCGTAGTTTTCGCAATGAGGGGCTCTCGACTAAGCATAATCCTGAGTTTACTATGCTTGAGGCCTATACTGCATACAGCGATTGCAAGGGGATGATGACTTTAAGCGAGGAATTAGTTGTTGAGGCGGCGGCGTTAGCCGGATTGGGTTTAAGGTTTGAATATCAGGGTAAGGCCATTGACCTAACTCCGCCGTGGAGGAGGTACTCTTTTGCCGAAGTTGTTAAGGAAAGATTTGAGATTTCACCCGAAGATTCAGCGCAAGCGATGCTGACTAAGTTACAGGCAAAAGGCAGGGCATTGAATGAGAAAAAACTCAGCCGCTGCCAGGTGGTAAAATTAGTTGAGGACATGCTTTGCGAATCCACTGACTTTTCTCCCGCTTTCTTTACTGATTATTTTTCTATCCTTTGCCCACTGGCTAAGAATAAACCGGATAATCCCTATATCTCCGAGAGATTTGAGCTTTTTATCGGCGGTATGGAAATAGCCAATGCCTACTCAGAACTCAATGATCCCAGAGAGCAGAGAAAGCGGCTGGAAGAAGAAATGGCTGAAGGCCAGCTTGTCCTCCTCGGGGGACTTGAGCACCCCTCGGGGTGCAAGCCGGATCAGTTTAGAATGCTTGATGAAGATTTTATCACTGCTTTAGAATACGGAATGCCTCCTGCCGGAGGCTTAGGCATTGGTATAGACCGCCTGGTGATGCTTTTGACTAATCAGCCCTCCATACGGGATGTGATTTTGTTTCCTCTTCTAAGGCCGGAGGCCCAATGAAGGCAATTTTCTGGATAAGTTGGCGTTATTTGTGGGGCAGGCGCAGCGAGCGTTTTGTCTCTTTAATCAGCATTATCTCAATCTTGGGAGTGGCGATTGGGGTTGCCGCGCTGATTGTGGTATTGGCAGTGATGTCAGGTTTTGATAAAGATTTAAAAGAAAAAATCATCGGGAATTATTCGCACTTAGTGATTGAGCAGCGTCCGGCAATAACTGATTATCATCAGATTTTAGAGCGGTTAAGCAAAATTGACCATATTGTTGCCAGCAGCCCTTTCATACAGAGCCAGGCGCTTTTAGAGACAAAAGAATCTGCCCGCGGGATAGTGGTGCGCGGGATTGATTTGGACTTAGAGTCCAAGGTGACCGCTATTGATAAATATTTGGCCGGCAGCGCCAAAGATTTTGACGGCGGGATATTTATCGGCAGGGAATTAGGTTATGCCTTAGGCCTTAGCCTGGGGGATGAGATCGTATTAGTTAATTCCAAGGGAAAAAGATTCATCCTCTTAGTCAGGGGAT
Source organism: Omnitrophica WOR_2 bacterium RIFCSPHIGHO2_02_FULL_45_21 (assembly GCA_001805575.1). Taxonomy (GTDB): domain Bacteria; phylum Omnitrophota; class Gorgyraeia; order Gygaellales; family UBA12090; genus 2-02-FULL-45-21. The sequence continues at coordinate 10,494 of MHGN01000005.1, forward strand.
TATTTAATTCCGGGATGTACGATTTTGACGCCAACGTCATTTTTATTGATTTGCTCAAGGCCCAGGAGATTTTTGAATTGGCTGAAGGAGTAAATGGTATAAGCGTAAAGATTGATAAGTTGTTCTTAGCAGCTCTGATCAAGAATAAGATTCAGCATGCGCTGGGAGTTAATTTTTATGTCAGGACATGGATTGAGCGCAACAGGAATTTCTTTGCCGCTTTAAAATTAGAAAAGATAGCGATGTTTATTATCTTAACCTTAATTGTCCTGGTTGCCGCCTTCAATATCATCAGCACTCTCGTGGTTATGGTTATGGAAAAAACCAAGGATATCGGCATATTAAAGGCAATCGGGATGAGTCCTCGGGGCATCCGCTTCATTTTTACCTTAGAGGGGTTATTGATAGGATCCTTAGGCGTTATGCTGGGAAGCGCAATCGGTGTCTCGTTATGCGTATTACTCAAAAAATACCAGTTTATAAAATTACCTCCTGATATCTATTATTTAGACAGGCTCCCGGTGAGCCTGGTCTTATGGCCGGATGCGGGAATGGTTATCATCGCCGCATTTTTTATCAGCCTGGTCTCAACGGTTTATCCTGCAAAAAAGGCGGCGGATTTAAATCCGGTTGAGGCCCTGCGCTATGAGTGATGCCCGGAGTGCCTCAAGCCTCTTCTCCCTGGGTGACCCCCCGATTCTTCTTGAGGCAAGAAATATCAATAAATATTACACCAACGGTAAGCAGGGGCTGCATGTCTTAAAGGATGTAAGTTTAAAAATTGACATAGGAGAGATTATATCGGTTCTTGGGCCTTCAGGCGCGGGAAAATCAACGTTGCTTCATATTCTGGGAGGTTTGGATACGCCAACAAGCGGAGAGGTTCTTTTTGAAGGAAAGGCCTTTAAGAATTTATCAGAGTCAGAGTTATCCAGCGTCAGAAATGAAGCAGTGGGATTCGTTTTTCAGTTTTACCACCTTATGCCGGAATTTACTATTTTAGAAAATGTGATGATGCCCGCTCTTATCGGCCTCCGGCCTCCGGCCTCCGGCCTCCGGCCTGAAGAAAAGGCGTTAGAGCTTTTAAAAGAAGTAGGATTGAGCCATCGGACCAGGCATTTCCCCGGTCAGTTATCCGGCGGAGAACAGCAGCGGGTAGCAATCGCCCGGGCCTTGATGAATATGCCGAAACTTTTGCTTTGTGATGAGCCAACCGGTAATCTTGATTCTGAGAACGGAAAACAAATCTGCCAGTTGCTCAAGAAGCTAAACCAGGAAAGGAAAATGACTATTGTGCTGGTAACCCATAATTTAGAGGTAGCTGGTTTTGGGTTTAAGGTGTATAATATGGCTGACGGGTCAATCCGCCCCGAAAGAGGCGGGGCTGATTAAGGAGAGGCGATGAAGGTCTATATCAACGGAAAATTTTACGAAAAAAAAGATGCAAAGATTTCGGTTTTTGACCACGGTTTTCTCTACGGAGACGGAGTTTTCGAAGGGATCAGGTCTTACAACCGCTTGGCCTTTAAATTAAAAGAGCATATTGACCGTTTATTTGAATCAGCGCACAGTATCTGCCTTGAGATTCCCTTAACTAAAGTGCAGCTGCTTGAGGCAGTCTGCGATACCCTGAGGGTGAATAAGTTAGATAACGCTTATGTCCGTTTAATTATTTCGCGGGGCGAAGGGGACCTGGGATTAGACCCGCGTAAGTGTAAAGGCAACGCTAGCGTAGTTATTATTACCGATAGGATTGCCCTCTATCCGGAGAAGCTTTATAAGGAGGGCATGGAAATTATTACCGTGCCGACGATCAGGAATCTTCCCGAAGCGCTTAACCCTCAGATTAAGTCCTTGAATTATTTGAATAATATCTTAGCTAAGATTGAGGCGATCAACTGCGGTTACGAAGAGGCGATTATGCTTGATTCCTTAGGCTATGTTGCTGAATGCAGCGGAGATAATATTTTTATCGTCAAAAGAAATGAGCTCTATACGCCTCCGCAGTGCATGGGAACTTTGCGCGGGATAACCCGGGATACAATCTTAGAGATTGCCTCAAAAAAAGGCATTGCCGTGCACGAACATGTAATTACCCGCCACGAGGTCTATATTGCCGATGAGTGTTTCTTAACCGGGACCGCGGCTGAGGTTATTCCGGTGGTAAAAGTTGACGGAAGAAAAATCGGAAGCGGCTCACCCGGCAGTTTAACCTTAAGGCTGATCAGCGAATTTCGTAAGAGCACCAAGAGAGAAGGGATAAGGTATTAATATGAACGGAGTAAGCTATGGTTTGTGATATCTGCGCTGTTAATTCTGCGACCGTGCATTTGACCGAGATTATTGACGAGCAGATGACGGAGCTGCATCTCTGCGAGGAATGCGCCAAAACCAAATCTATGGATATGGAACAGCAGTTTGGCCTGGCTGACCTTCTGGCAGGGTTGTCTGATGCGGGCAAAACCCTGGTTGAAGGCAAGGAAATCATCAAGCTAAAATGCCCTAATTGCGGCATAAGCTATGAAGATTTCAGAAAGATGGGCCGCTTAGGCTGCAGCGAGTGTTATAATTCGTTTCGCAAATATTTGATGCCGCTCTTGAAACGTATCCACGGCTCAAGCAAACATTATGGAAAAATTCCGCTGGTGATTGCCATGCCGGCCCAGTCAAAGTCTGGGATAGCGGAATTAAAGATAAAGCTTGAGAAGGCAATTCAGGATGAGGAATTTGAAGAGGCAGCGCGTATCCGTGATCTGCTCAAGGAGCTGGAGAAAAAAGAACCGGAGAACAAAGAGTGAGATTAGATAATTTGATAAATCATACCAGTGAATGGCTTAAGGGAACAGGGCCTCATTCCGATATTATTATCTCAAGCCGCATACGGCTGGCAAGAAACATACAGGGAAAGCTCTTTCCGCAATGGGCAAGCAGGACTCAGGCTGAAGAAGTAATGAATATGCTCAAAGAGGCGATCCAGCGGGTAAATTACCTTAAGAAAACCACCTTTTTCAGGCTTCTTGAGATGGATAACGTGGATAAGCAGTTCCTTGTCGAGCGCCATCTGATGAGCCGGGAGCAGGCTTCCAAGGCCGATTCCAAAGCCATCGTCATTGATGATGAAGAGATTATCTCCATTATGCTCAACGAAGAAGATCATCTGAGGATGCAGGTGATGAAATCAGGATTTGATTTATTGGGGGCCTGGGAGATAATGAACACCATTGATGATGCCATTTCAAAAGAACTTAATTACGCCTTTTCCGGGGAGCTGGGATATCTGACTGCCTGTCCTACCAATGCCGGAACCGGGATGCGCGGTTCGGTAATGCTGCATCTACCGGCCCTGGTGATGCTGCGCAGCATTGATAAAGTTCTTTCCGCAATTGCAAAACTCAGCTTTACCACCAGGGGGCTTTACGGAGAAGGAACCCAGGCAATTGGCAATTTCTTCCAGATTTCTAATCAGGTTTCATTAGGCCATAACGAAGATGAAATTATCAGTAACATCAACGGGCTGATCCGGCAGGTAATTGAACATGAAGAACAGGCGCGCAATATGTTTTTAAAACAACAGCGGGCATTATTAGAAGATAGGGTTTGGCGCGCCTGCGGCGTGCTCAAAAATGCCTACATCATTTCTTCCCAGGAGACCACCGAACTTTTGTCAATGATGCGCTTAGGCTCTGATTTGGGTTTAGTTAAGGATATTGACCGCAGGAGCATCAATGAGCTCTTTATCTTGATTCAGCCGGCGCACTTACAAAAATTGGAAGGTAAGAAACTGAACGCTCAAGAAAGAGATGTTAAACGGGCAATGATAATCCGTGGAAAGTTAGCAGGAGGAAAAAACAATGTTTAACCGTTTCACTGAAAGGGCAAGGAAGGTAATTATTCTGGCTAAAGAGGAAGCCAGGCGTTTTAACCACGATTATATCGGAACCGAACACATCTTGTTAGGGCTTATCCGCGAAGGAGAAGGAGTTGCGGCTGCGGTGTTGGAAAAGATGGGTTTAGACCTGCAGACCATCCGCTTAGAGGTGGAGAAGGTTGTTCAGCCTGGCCCCACCACCCAGATACTCGGCGACATTCCCTTTACGCCCCGGGCAAAAAAGGCGCTTGAGCTGGCGGCAGAGGAAGCCCGCTCCTTAGGCCATAATTATATCGGCACCGAACATATCTTGCTGGGTTTGATACGCGAAGGAGAATCCGTTGCTTCTCAGGTGTTGCTGAACTTAGGGCTGGATTTGGACAGAGTTAGAAATGAAGTCCTAAATGTCCTGGGCGCGGTAACTCCCGGATTCGGCCAGCAGCCGCAGGCTGCTCCTGGAAAGTCCAGGACCCCTGCGCTTGATGCCTTTGGAAGGGATATTACCCAGGCCGCCCAGGAAGGCAAGCTTGACCCGGTGATTAACCGCAAGAATGAAATTGAGCGAATTATCCAGATCCTCTCCCGCCGCACCAAAAATAACCCGGTGCTTCTGGGCGAGGCCGGGGTGGGAAAAACTGCAATCGTAGAAGGCCTGGCCCAGGCAATAGTCAGCGGCAATATCACTGAAAATTTACGAAAAAAGCGCATCATCGTTCTGGATTTGGCTCTGATGGTTGCCGGGACGAAATACCGCGGCCAGTTTGAGGAGCGCATCAAGGCGGTGATGGAGGAAATTAAACGTTCACAGGACGTAATCATCTTTATTGACGAGCTGCATACCTTAGTGGGGGCAGGCGCCGCAGAGGGGGCGATTGACGCCTCGAATATCCTCAAGCCGTCTCTCTCTCGGGGTGAAATCAAGTGTATCGGCGCAACCACGCTTGATGAATACCGTAAATATATTGAGAAGGATGCGGCCTTAGAAAGAAGATTTCAGACCATAATGGTGGATCCTCCCAATGTGGAACAGACCATTGAAATCCTTAAAGGGCTGCGCGAGAGATACGAAACGCACCATCGGGTAAAATTTCCTGATGAGGCCCTGGAGGCAGCGGCAAAGTTGTCTGACCGCTATATCCCGGGAAGGTTTCTGCCGGATAAAGCCATAGACATGATTGATGAGGCAGGCTCCCGGGCACGCTTAGATGTTTTGGTTGTGCCTGCGAATGTTAAAGAATTGGAAATCAAGGTTGAGGAGTTGAGGAAGGAAAAAGAGGCATATATCAAGTCCCAGGATTTTGAAAAGGCAGCGAATCTTCGCGACCAGGAACGCCAGGCGCGCTTAGAGCTTGAGCGGCTGAGTAAAGAATGGAACGAAAAGAGGGATCAGATCAGGGCTGTGGTAGATGCTGAGGCAATTGCCAAAATTGTATCCCAGTGGACCGGAATACCTCTTTTCCGGCTGGAAGAAAAGGAAGGAGAGAAGCTGCTTAAGATTGAGGATGGGCTGCGTAAACGGGTTATCGGCCAGGAAGAGGCAATCTCGGCAATTGCCCATGCGGTGCGCAGGTCAAGAGCCGGGATCAAGGATCCGCGCCGGCCCATTGGTTCATTTATATTCTTAGGACCTACCGGTGTCGGAAAAACCCTCCTGGCCCGGGCCCTGGCTGAGTTTATGTTTGGCGATGAGGAGGCATTAGTGCAGTTGGATATGTCTGAGTATATGGAAAAGTTTAATCTCTCCCGCCTGATCGGAGCTCCGCCGGGATATGTCGGCTATGAAGAAGGCGGACAACTCACTGAGAAGGTCAGGCGCAGGCCTTATTCGGTAATTTTATTAGATGAAATTGAAAAGGCTCACAGCGATGTGTTCAATTTGCTCTTACAGGTTTTTGAAGACGGCCGGCTCACGGATAGTTTTGGCAGGAAGGTTGATTTTCGCAATACCATTGTGATTATGACCTCTAATGTGGGCGCGGAATTAATCCGCAAGCAGGGTTCTATTGGGTTTAAATCTCAAGCAGAAGAGTTAACTTATCAGGAGATGAAGGAGAAGCTTCTGGAAGAGGTCAAGCGGACCTTTAAGCCGGAATTTCTCAATCGTATTGATGATACTATTGTCTTCAGGCCGTTGGTTAGGGAAGATCTGCATAAGATTGTAGAGATTGAACTCGGATTTCTCAGAGAAAGGCTGAAAGATCAGAGGATTACCCTGGAATTAACCGAAGGAGCAAAGGATTTCCTGATTGAAAAAGGTTTTGACCCGGTATTCGGCGCCAGGCCATTAAAGCGGATAATCCAGAGATTTATTGAAGACCCTTTATCCCAGGATATCATCTCTAATCGGTTACCTGAAGGCGCTCAGGTAAAGGTAGATAAAAGGAATGATACGTTGGTGTTTGAAACAGTCTTGTTAACTTCGTAGGTTAACAGGGGAGAGGGATAAAAGGAATGCTATGTTGGCGTTTGAGTAACAGGCCGCAGGCCGTAGGGCGCAGGCCGCAGATTCTGATCAAGATTGTTTTTGTCTGTTTTGCGATATTCTTTGTTGTGGTTAGTTGTTTTGCTCTTGATGGTTCGACTACGCTCACCATCAATCCTGAGCAAAGCCGAAGGGTTGAGAACAGGACCTTTGACGGTAGAATTGATTTTTTGCACAAAGATATATTTTTCAGTCTGGATTTGAGGGATAGTGGTAAGTTAGAAGTTTCCGGCAACATTGAAGGAGAAAGATATAATCTTAAGCTCAAGCTAAGGCACCTGAAGTTTGGAAGGAGCGACCTCTCCACTGATTTTTATGCCAGCGGCGTAATTATAAAAGGGGCTGATGGGAGGATAAAGTCCATAAAGGGAAAGGCCTGGACCCAGGCCTCTCTGCTTAATTTTAAACCCTTGAAAGAATTTGCTGCGGATTATGGATTAAAAAACGGCAGGCTCATTATCGATGCTCTCTCCTGGGCAGATTTTGGCCTTACGGGTTATATTGAGAAAGGCCCGCCTGCCGGAAGGTCAGTCGGGACTGCTGATAAAAAAGGCAATTCATTCTTGCACTTAGAGGCTGATCTGTTTCTGACTATTAAAGAAATGCCGCTAAAGGATTTAGCTGGCCTGCTGGGAATCAGCCCCGAAGATATAGAATTAGCGGGGATTATCTCAGGCGTTGTCAGAATAAAAGGCCCGCAGGATGCGCTAAAAATTGAGGCTAAGCTTACAGCGCAGGACGGAACGGTTTCTCAGCTTAAGTTTAAAAGCGCTGCGCTTGACTTAGAGGGAATCTGGCCGGTATTACGGTTTGTGCATTCCCGGATTAACGATATTGAAGGAGTTTCCTATGAACTAAAAGGAAAATTTAACGCTATGTCGCTTGCGGAGCTTAATTCTGCCGACCATCAGGTAACGGTTAATTCGGCAAATGAGGCAATGCGTTTTCAGGACTGGGTAATCAAGCGTAAATTAGGCAGAGGCCAAGAGGCGCTTGAGGCGGCATATCCGCTGAAGAAAAACCAGGCGCTAAAGATGCGTATTAAGAATGAGGAAGAGACCTTAGGGTGGGAGAAGACGGTAAAGTTTTAATGAAATGGTAACCATAGTCCAAAACTTAGGGGCAGGGTTCGTTTATTATATTAACTATGTGGGCGCGCTCACGAAATTATTTTTTCAGACCTTATACTGGATGTTTGTCCCTCCCTTCAAGTGGGAAAGAACATACCAACAAGCAAGACGTATCGGGTTAGAGAGCCTGCCGATTGTTTTATTGGTGTCCCTGTTTATCGGCATAATCCTTGCTTTGCAGACTGCCTATCAGATGCAGAAACTTTCCAGTGAAATATACATCGCCAATATTATTGCTTTATCGCTGGTGCGGGAATTAGGCCCGGTGATAACCGGCCTTATCTTAGCCGGAAGATGCGGCGCAGCAGTAACCGCGGAATTAGGCACAATGAAGGTTACCGAGCAGATTGACGCTCTTGAGACCCTGGCGACAAATCCGGTAAAATATCTGGTGGTTCCCCGCTTTCTCGCTTTTACCTTTATGCTTCCAGTGCTTACCTTATATGCCAATCTCGTTGGCATTATTGGAGGATATCTTATTTGTGTCTATCGGTTAGGGATACGCTCCAATATGTATATCCATATGACTTTTGATGCGCTGCAGATTAAGGACTTAGCTACCGGTTTGATTAAGACCCTTGTCTTCGGCATTATCATTGCTATGGTGGGATGTTTAGAGGGAATGCGTACCGAAGGCGGCGCTGAAGGCGTAGGAAAAGCAACTACGGTATCGGTAGTGACGAGCTTTATTTTGATTATTGCGGCTGATTGTATTTTTACAGCGCTCTTTTATTTTATTTTTCCATAAGACCCTGCCCTTAATGGAATGGGGAGGTCTATCCTGCTGGATAAGGCGCCTTATGTTAATTGAGATCAAAAATGTATATAAGAATTTTAACTCTAAAAGGGTTTTAAACGGCATCAGTTTAACCATTGGCAAGGGCGAGACCAAGGTGATCATCGGCCGCTCAGGATGCGGTAAGAGCGTTTTGTTGAAGCATATTATGCGGATTTTGAAACCGGATAGCGGAACAATCACCCTCGATGGAAAGGATTTAGCTGAAATTTCAAGCAAGGAGCTTAATCGCTTACGCATGCGTATGGCGATGGTTTTCCAGGGAGGAGCGCTTTTTGATTCTCTGACCGTAGGAGAGAATGTTGGCTTTGCCCTGTATGAACATTCACAATTAAGCAGCAAAGAGATTAAAGAGCGCGTTGAGGAAGCGCTCTGTAACGTTGAACTCTGCGGCATCTATGAGCTAACGCCTTCAGAATTAAGCGGAGGAATGAAAAAGCGCGTGGCTATTGCCAGGGCTTTGTGCGTGAGGCCGGAGGTGGTGCTCTATGATGAGCCGACCACCGGGGTTGACCCTATAACCGCTGACAGCATCAACGAGCTGATCCGCAGCCTGCACGATAAACTTAAGATGACCTCCATCGTGGTTACTCACGATATGAAAAGCGCTTATCGGGTAGCGGATAAGATTGCTATGCTCTATAACGGCAAGATTATCGCAGAGGGAGCTGCCGGAGAGATACAAAATACACAGCATCCGGTTGTATATCAATTTATCAACGGCCTGGCTAAAGGGCCGATTACCGAAACCATAGAGAAGTTTATATAAATGAGGCCACAGCTTGACGCTTCGCTATAACTTAAGGAGATGATGAAATGACTGCTAAATCACGCATTGAATTGGGGGTTGGCATATTCATTGTTATCGGCTTAATTATTTTGGTAGCATTCGTATTTTTAATCAGCGATTTTCAGTTTATAAAGCCGGGTTATCAATTTGATGTTGTTTTTGGCTTTGCTAACGGCTTAAGGGAAGGCGCTCCTTCCCGCTTTGCCGGCGTGGATATCGGAGAGGTAAAGGCCTTACGGGTTTTTTATGATCCCGAGGCGTTAAAAACAAAGGTGAGGGTGCGTGTCTGGGTCAAGGAGGATTCTCGGATACCTGCAGATTCACAGGTTTGGATTAATACCTTAGGTTTATTAGGAGAAAAGTACTTAGAAATCATCCCGGGTGAGAACTACAATGCGCTGGTTAAAGCAGGTGATGCGATTATGGGGCAGGATCCGGTGGCCATGGCAGAGATAACTGAGCAGAGCAAAAAATTAGTTTTAAAGATTGAAGAGGCGGTTGACGGGTTAAATGACATGTTGGGAAGAATAAGGACAGGCCAGGGAACGTTGGGTAAGTTAGTTTATGATGAGACGGTTTATCAGAATATCTCTGCGGTAAGCGGCGATTTAAAGGAGCTTACCGAAGACCTGAAGCGCCATCCCTGGAAGCTGTTCTTTAAGCCAAAAGAAAAACCGCTAAAAAAATAACACTGATTACACGGATTATGAAAACTAAAACCATATTCTCCTGTCAGAGCTGCGGTTATCAATCGCCAAAGTGGTTAGGCCGCTGCCCGGATTGCTCTAATTGGAATTCTTTTGTTGAGGAAGCATATGCTGAACCAAAAGCAGCCCGTCCCGCATATGCCGCCCTTGCCGATTTTTCCTCAAACCAGGAGCCGGTCCTGATGAGGGATATAGAGAAGAAGGATGACTTGCGGCATAAGACGCAGATTGGAGAGTTAGACCGGGTATTAGGCGGCGGTATAGTCAAGGGGGCAGTTGTGCTTTTAGGCGGAGACCCCGGGATTGGGAAATCCACCATCGCTTTACAGCTCTCAAATCAACTTTCTCAAACTGGCCTGAAGATACTCTATGTGAGCGCTGAGGAATCAGTGCAGCAAACCCTGATGCGCGCTGAGAGATTAGGCGCTCTTTTAGCGGAGAGGATTTATATTGTCAATCAGACGGATCTTTCAGCAATCATTGAATATATCAAAAAAATAAACCCGGATGTGATGATTATTGATTCAATACAGGTGATTTTCAGCCCTGATATTTCATCAAGCCCGGGTTCAGTAAGTCAGGTGAGGGAGTGCTCCCATATTTTAACCCGTATAGCAAAGAGCGGGGGTATCTCTATGTTTATTATCGGCCACGTTACCAAAGAAGGAGCTCTTGCCGGCCCGCGTATTCTGGAACATATCGTTGATACGGTGCTTTATTTTGAGGGCGAAAGGTATTCAACCTATCGCATCCTGCGGGCGGTTAAAAACCGTTTTGGCTCAACGAATGAAATTGGAGTTTTCCGTATGGGCTTAAGCGGGCTTGAGGAAGTAAAAAACCCTTCAGAGTTTTTTCTTTCCGAGAGGCCGCAGGACGCCCCGGGCTCGGTAATTACTTCGGTTCTGGAGGGAACACGGCCAATGCTCTTAGAAGTTCAGGCCTTAGTTGCCAGAAGCTCCTTTGGGTATGCCGCCAGGCGCTCAGAAGGGTTTGATTATAACCGCCTCAACCTGCTGGTTGCTGTTTTAGAGAAAAGATTGGGGCTGCATTTAGAGAATGAAGATATTTTCATTAATATAGCCGGCGGCGTTACGGTGAAAGACCCTTCCTGCGACCTGGCTGTGGCTTTAGCAATTGTTTCCAGCTTTAAGGAGAAGATTGTTAAAAAAGATATAGTTATCATAGGCGAGGTGGGATTGGCCTCCGAAATCCGTAACGTTACCCAGGTTTCTTTAAGGATAAAGGAGGCGCAGAAATTGGGCTTTAAGCAATGTATTATACCAAAGAATAATTTAGATAATAAGGAAAGCTATGATATTGAGTTGACCGGAGTGAGGAATATTCAAGAGGCGATGGAACACGCTTTTTGATACATTCAATATACGGAGGGAAAATATAATGACATTATTATTCATTCGTTTTCTTTTTATCATTGGTTCAATGCTCATCGGCTATCAGATAACCGGCCAAAATGATAAGGCCTTGCTGGGGGTGGCGATAGGCGGGTTGATCGGGCTAATGATTATTTTCACGGAAATCGGGATGCGCCGCGTATCGGTAAGAGGACTATCCAGCGCTGTCTTTGGCCTGATTCTGGGGCTGATTATGTCTAAATTACTTTCGGATATCTTCATTTTCCTTAAGATCGATCTGGAAACTCTCTCGTTCATCCGCCCGGTTATGACCTTGATTATTTGCTATATGAGCATGGCGGTTGCCATACGGGGTAAAGATGAATTTAATGTGATCATTCCTTATGTGCGCTTGAGCAGGCAGGGACATGTTGATACAGTAGTGGTAGTGGATACGAGCGCCATCATTGACGGGAGAATTGCCGATATCTGTAAGAGCAGGTTTATTGAAGGAAAAATGGTGGTTCCAAGATTTGTTTTAAAGGAGCTGCAGCAGATTTCCGATTCCGCAGACCCTATAAAAAGGCAAAGGGGTAGACGCGGTTTAGAGGTGCTCAACACTATCCAGAAGGATATCGGTATTCCGGTTATCATCCATGAGGAAGATTTCCCCGAGATCAAAGAAGTAGATGCCAAATTGGTAAAATTAGCCAAGTTGCTGGAGGCAAAGATATTTACCGTTGATTTTAATCTTAATCGGGTGGCAGAGATTCAAGGGATAAAAGTTTTAAATATCAACGAACTGGCAAATGCCCTTAAACCGGTGGTATTTCCCGGTGAACTAATGGAGATACGGCTGCTCAGGGAAGGCAAAGAATACAATCAGGCGGTGGGTTATCTTGACGACGGGACAATGGTTGTGGCTGAAGATGCGCGTAAGTTTATCGGCTCAACCGTAAAGGTGGCGGTTACATCAGTGCTGCAGACCCAGGCAGGCAGGATGATTTTTACCAAGCTGGCTGCTCATTAAATGAATGTAGAAGCGATAGTCCCTGCTGCCGGGCTGGGTTTAAGGCTGAAGGCCGCCCTGCCTAACCGGCAGGCGGGGATTCCCAAGCCGTTAGTTAAAATAGCTGATAAGCCTATTTTGATATATACCTTATGCGTTCTTTCAAGAATCAAGAGTATAAAACGGATTATCCTTGCGGTAAACAAAGAATACCTTGATAACTTTCGGGAAGTTCTGAAAAGATTCCCGCTAAAAAAAAGAATTGACCTGGTTCTCGGGGGCGCAAGCCGCAGGGAATCAGTTGAAAACTGTCTTAAAACTATAGATAGCGCTGCCAATATAATTTTGGTGCACGATGCGGTGAGGCCATTTGTATCCAAAGATTTAATTGACAGATTATTGAAAGAGGCAAGAGTGAGCCCTGCGGTTATAAGCGGGGTGCCGGTTAAGGCAACCATAAAAAGTGTCAAGGTGTCAAAGTGTCAAGGTGTCAAAGAGGGCTGTATGGTAGAGAAAACATTAAACAGGGATAATCTGTGGGAAATACAGACGCCGCAGGTATTTAGAAGAGAATTGCTGCTTGAGGCCTACGAAAAATACAGAAACCCGGCAGTCACCGATGATGCCTCTTTAGTTGAAAAATTAGGAGTGAAGGTAAAAGTAGTGCGCGGCTCATACTTTAATATTAAAATCACAACTCCAGAGGATCTGGTGTTTGCAAAGACAATAGTAAAAAGTTTTCCCTTGCGTAAACGCTCGTAAATTTCTGCGAAATTTACTTCGCACGCTTCGGGATAATTCGCAGATAAACTTATCTTCGCTCTATCTTTAGCTCACTCCGTAAGTTTAGCGCTCATTATATGTTTAAAGTTGGCATAGGTTACGATATTCACCGTTTGGTTCGGGGGAGAAAACTCATTTTAGGCGGCTTGCATATTCCTTTCAAGAAGGGGCTGCTTGCCCATTCCGACGGCGATGTCCTGGTTCATGCGCTATGTGATGCCTTATTAGGCGCAGCTAATTTAGGCGATATAGGAATTCATTTTCCTAATTCTGATAAGCGCTATAAAGGTATTTCAAGCTTAAAATTATTAGAAGCGGTAAATCGTAAACTCAGCAAGGCCGGATATAAAATTGGCAATATTGATAGCGTGCTGCTTATGGATCAGCCGAAGATTAATCAGTTTCGCCAGGAGATAATCGGCAATCTTAGCGCGGTATTAAAAATAGCTCCGCAAGCCATAAGCCTCAAGGCCACGACTAATGAAGGTGTTGGTTCAATTGGTTCAAAAGCGATTGCCGGCTATGCGGTGGTGTTACTTGAGCCTAGAGCGCAAAGCGAAAAGCGCAAAACTAAAACGTAAAGTTTAAACCTATTTTGTTTTAAGTTTTAGGCTGTAACTTTACGCTTTGAGTTTCGCACTGAAAAATGCGTTATTCACAGGCAGGGGAGTAAGAGAATGGTTGAATTACTTTTATATCTATTGTTCATATTGGTTTTTTTAATCATAGCTTATTCTCTATACGTGGCCGTATTCTTCCGCCGGGAAATCCGCGCCATTTTCCTCAAAGACCCTGCAGCGCGTTCGTATTTAGAGGTGCTCATGCTTTATCCGGGTTTACATTCAATAGTAATGCATAAATTTACGCATTTGGTTTATCTTCTCAAGGTTCCTTTTCTGCCGCGTTTTCTTTCAGAGATGATGCGCTTTTTTACCGGAATTGAGATTCATCCCGGAGCAAGGATTGGCCGGGGCTTATTTATTGACCACGGTAATGGAGTGGTTATTGGCGAGACGGCAATCATCGGCGACAATGTCCTGCTTTATCAGGGAGTAACCTTAGGAGGCACCGGCAAAGAAAAAGGAAAGCGCCATCCTAGCATAGGCAATAACGTAGTTATTGGCGCAGGGGCAAAGGTCCTGGGTAATATTAGCGCGGGAGATAATTCCTATATCGGCGCGAACGCGGTGGTAGTCAAGGATGTCCCGCCAAACTCAACGATTGTGGGCGTTCCGGGAAGGATTACCCATCAGGATGGTAAAAAAATAGATTTTGATTTAGACCATGTTCATATTATCGATCCGATTATGCAGAATATTGAAGAACTGCAGAAAAGGATAGAGGCGCTTGAGAAAAGAATAAAATGACAGAAAAAAAGCTTATTCAGACCTTGCTCATAGATGATGACCCGTTCTTTGTCGTTGTTTTTAGCGACTTAGGGAAAAAGATGGAGTCAATCGAACTTACTCTTCATCATACGGTGAGCCTGGAAGAATCCTTGAGTTTCCTTGAAGAACATCACGAGATAGAAATTATTCTTTTAGATTATCGCGTGCATCATAAAATCACCGGCTTAGAAATCCTTCAGCATATACGGGCAAAGGGTGTCAATATTCCGGTAATCGTTGTTACCGCAAGCGGCAACGAAGAAATAGCCGCTACCATGATGAAGGCCGGAGCCAGTGATTATTTAGTAAAAGGAACTTTAAACCACGAAGTCCTGGAACGTTCCATCAAGGATGCCTTAGAACATTATCAGGCATATGGTAAGGCTACTGGCCAGGGCGAGGAATCCATTCTCAAGGAGTTAGCGCTAAAGCGGTCATTGAATGGCGTCTCTATTATGGATAGAGAAGGGTATATTAGCTATGTCAATCCTTCCTTTGTAACTATGTATGGTTATGGCAGCGAAGAGGAAATCGTGGGCAGAAATATGGAAGAGCTGACGCTTTCGCCTGGAGAATTTGATGAAGTGTTAGCCGTCTTGCGTGATAAAAAGGTCTGGCTGGGTGAGCTCGCCGGCATTAAGAAGGATAAGGTCGAAATCAACATGCAGACATTATTTTCCCTCATTGAATATAAGGAGCTAAAGCCCCCGGAAATAATGGCTTCTTTTATTGATATAACAAAACTCAAAGATGCTGAGAAGAAAAGAGAGTCCCTCTACAGGGGGATTATGGAGGTCTTTGCCTTAAAGGCCGAAGAGGTAGGCAATGTAGAGACCGCAGGGCATATCCGCCGTATTGCCGAGTATACGCATTTTGTCGCCGACGAATTGAAGAAACAGGAACCCTTCAAAAATTACATAGATGATAAATATGTTTCTGACATCAGCTATGCCAGTATGCTCCACGATGTAGGAAAGTGGAGGACGCCGAACGAGATTCTACTTAAGCCCTTCCAATTAAGCGAGGCTGAATGGGGGATAATTAAACAGCATCCTAAGCTTGGGGTTGATATGTTAATGCCTCTCTTAAAGGATAAGGGAAGCAATCAGTATCTGAGGCTTATTGAAAGCATCGTGTTGTATCATCATGAGCGCTGGGATGGTTCGGGTTACCCTGAAGGGCTGAAGGGAGAGGAAATCCCCCTTTCTGCCCGGATTGTTGCTCTGGCAGATACCTATGACGCTTTGGTTTCGGACCGTTCTTACCGGAAGGGATACAGCCATGAGCAGGCGGTGGAAATCATTAGAAAGGAAGAATACAGGTTTGACCCGCGGGTATGGCAAATTTTTATGGATAATCAGTCAGAGTTTAAGAAGTTAAAGGATAAAAGCAGCTCCGTTTATTGATATGTTTTCCAGCCGCAATCCACAGGCCATAAGGTTGTAATATGCCTCTCTGCATCTACAATTCGCTCACCAGAAAAAAAGAGCCGTTTGAGCCAATAAATCCCCCCCAGGTAAATATGTATACCTGCGGCGTAACCGTTTATGATGCCTGCCACTTAGGCCACGCCAGAAGCTTGTATATCTTTGATCTCTTCAGGCGCTATCTTGCCTATCGCGGCTATAAAGTAAATTTCGTGCGCAATATTACCGATATAGATGATAAGATTATAAAGCGCGCCCAAGAACTGAAGACGAATTGGCAGTCCTTAGCGGAAAAATACATCAAAAGTTATAAAAATGATTTGAAGGAATTAGAGATTAGAGAAGCAGATTCTGAACCCCGGGCAACTGAAAATATTCCCGAAATGCTAAAGCATATTGAAGGATTAATTGCCAAAGGTTATGCCTATATTACTGATAGCGGAGTATATTTTAGCGTGCGCAAGTTTAATGATTATGGAAAATTGTCCGGCCAGGGCATAAACCAGATGCTTAGCGGCGCGCGTATCGAACCTGATGAGACAAAAGAGGACTTTTTGGATTTTGCTCTATGGAAAATATCCAAACCCTCCGCGGAGGGTTTACCCGATGAACCATCCTGGCTGAGCCCTTTTGGCCGGGGCCGTCCAGGCTGGCATATTGAATGTTCGGTAATGGCTCATAAATTTCTAAAGAACGAAACCTTGGATATCCATGCCGGAGGCAGAGATTTAATCTTTCCCCATCATGAAAACGAGATTGCCCAGAGTGAGGCCTTAAGCGGAAAGCCTTTTGCCAAATATTGGCTCCATCATGGCCTGCTTACCATCAATGGCCATAAGATGGCAAAATCATCGGGGAATTTTATTACGATAAAAGATTTCTCTGAAGGAGAAATGCCTTACATTTTAAAACTATTCTTTCTTTCAGCGCATTATCAAAGCAATTTAGACTATAATGAAAAGGCCTTGCATGCTGCTTTAGAACATGCAGAAACTATGGATGTATTTTTCAGAAGGTTAAAATATTGTAAGCAGAAAGACGGTATTGCCGATGCGCAGGATGCAGAGGAATTCAAAGGGCGATTCATTCAAGCAATGGACGACGATTTTAATACCCCTGTCGTCTTAAGCATATTATTGGAAATGGTTTCTGCAGGCAATAAATATATTGACCAAGACAAAAGTAAGGAGGCATTAAGTATTTCCCGGCTGCTTATAGAATTATTTGAAGTGTTAAATTTGCAGGAAATGCAAATATTCTCCCAAAAGAAGATAACAACGGAAGAGATTGTAGATCTGCTAGATACTTTACAACAAGAATATGAAGGTGAATTTAAGAAATATAGCATGGGTTTAATATTTCTTAAGAACAGGGCAGATGAAATAGGTAATCAGGAGAGATTGCTGGAGAACTTTAGAGGATTACGTGGCCGCGCACGTAAAAAGATGGATTTCTTATTATCAGATAAAATCAGGGTTGACCTGCATGAGAAGGCAGGGATAATTCTGGAGGATACTAAAGAAGGCACGAGATGGCGGGTCAAAATTTAAAAAAAGGCATATTCATTACCTTTGAGGGTTTTGAAGGCAGCGGAAAGTCAACCCAGATTAAGCTCTTGGAGGATTATCTCAAGAAGCATAAATACCCTGTTTTAGTTCTAAGAGAGCCGGGCTCAACCAGGGTGAGTGAAGCGATCAGAAGAATGCTTTTGGATAAGAATAATGGTTTTATTTCAGATAAGACAGAACTTTTGTTCTATCTGGCCGCCCGGGCGCAGCTGGTTGAAGAAAAAATTGTTCCTGCTCTAAAAAAGGGCGCTATAATTCTCTGTGACCGTTTTCAGGATGCCACGGTTGCTTATCAGGGTTATGGTTTAGGATTAGAGAGGGCATTTATTAATCAATCAGGCAGTTTTGTAACCGGGGGTTTAACCGCTGATTTGACCGTGCTTCTTGATATTGATGTCGGGGAGGGTTTAAGGAGAGCCGGAAAAAATAAGGATAGGATCGAGCAGCGTTCGTTTGCTTACCATTTGCGCGTGAGAAAAGGTTATCTTAAAATAGCGCAAAGCTCGCCCCGGAGGGTAAAGGTAGTCAAGGTTAAGAATATCAAAAAGACCCATGAAGAAATAAAGAGATTGGTAGATAAACTGCTAAACTGCAAATGTCATTTAAAGAAATAATCGGGCAAGAAACCGCAATTAAGATTTTACAAAATTCATTGAAAGAAAGACGCCGTGGGATAAGCTATCTTTTTTATGGCCCGGGCGGCGTAGGTAAATCCTTTACCGCTAAAGAGTTTGCCAAAAGCCTCAATTGCCAGCAGGATGCTCTTGACTCCTGCGGGCAGTGTATCCCTTGCCTTAAGTCGGATAAGCTGGAATATCCCGATCTGCACTGGTTAGACCTTAAGGAAGATTCTCAGAGTATCGGGATTGAGCATATCCGCCAGATGCAAAGTGCCGTTAACTTTAAGCCCTTTGAGGGCAAAGTTAAGGTGTTTGTGATTAATAATGCCCAGGCCTTGAGCGAGGAAGCAGCGAATTGCCTGTTGAAGGTAACTGAGGAACCGCCCGCGGATTCGGTTGTCATTCTTATTACAACGCAGCTACGCGCAGTTTTACCTACTATTTCATCACGCTGCCAGAAAATTAAATTCTCTAATCTGAGAAGAATGCAGGTTGAGGGAATTCTCAGCCGGGACTATGCCTTAGATCTTCAAGAAAGCAGCTATCTGGCTCGTTATTGCGACGGAAAGATATCCGCAGCAAGAGCATTAAGCGGGGGTGATTTCTTAACAAGGAGAAAAGGTATTCTGGATACGTTTTCACACGGTGAGGGGTTTGAGGAATTTTTTAAAGATAAGGCGCAAGGCAAAGAGAGCCTGTCTATCCTGGTGAGCTACTTCAGGGATCTAATGTTTGTTAAGGCAGGTATGCCGGCCGAATATCTGATAAATCAAGACCGCTTTCAGGAAGTCATAGCTGCATCCCGGCTGTACACTCATTCCGAATTACTTTCGCTACTGGCTAAACTCTCCAAAAGTTTTGAGTATATTGACCAAAATATTAACCTCAGGCTGCTTACAGATAACATCTGGACGGCCGCCCTCCGTATATGGAAAAAATAACTCAGGTAAAACTTAGAGAGGTAGGGCAGAGCTTATATTTTAAATGTGCAGAAGAAAAAATAAGGCCTGGCGATTACGTTATTGTTGAGGCCGACCGCGGCACCGATTACGGCCACGTAGTTTTAGTGGTAGAAAATAAGCCAGCTGAGAAATCCCACCCTGAGATTTATCATCCCGATGATAAATCTCAGGGAGAGCCGCTAAGGAAGGTCTTAAGGATCGCCACAGGCAATGATTTAAAGCAGATAGACGATAATAAGCTCAAGGCCAAAGAGGATTTCGGCAGGGCTCAAGCGAAGATTGAGGAATATAGGTTAGAGATGAAATTAGTTAACTGCGAATATTCCTTTGACCGCAGCAAAGTAATTTTTTATTTTACAGCTGAGGGCAGAGTTGATTTTCGCGACTTAGTTAAGGAGCTGGCAAAAATTTTTAAGGCCCGTATTGAATTAAGACAAATCGGAGTCCGGGATGAGGCAAGGCTTTTTGGCGGCTTTGGTATCTGCGGGAGAAAGCTTTGCTGCGCTACTTTCTTAAAGGATTTTGAGCCGGTAATGATTAAGATGGCGAAAGAACAGGGGCTTGCCTTAAATCCGCCTAAGATCTCCGGTATCTGCGGCAGGCTGATGTGTTGTCTTGCCTATGAATATACTATGTATAATGAATTATCTAAAGACCTGCCTAAGGAAGGCGATAGCGTTAGCACTCCCGAGGGTAAGGGTAATGTCGTCAGTGTTAATAAGTTAAAGCGCTGTTGTTGCATAGAATTTGATGACGGAAGGCAGGTTAAGAAGGAATATAAATAGTCGAGATACATATTTATAAAGGTTTAGGCCGAGGCTTAGGTTAAGTTTTATTCAAATGACCTATAATTATTTTATTCTCAACCTCAGCCTTAGCCGGAATTCTAAATATGCCTGAGAAATTTTATATTACCACCCCCCTATACTACATCAATGCCACGCCGCACATCGGGCATTCGTATACGAATATCGCAGCGGATGTATTGGCAAGATTCCATAGGCAGCTCGGCGAGGATGTATATTTTTTAACCGGAACCGATGAGCACGGACAGAAAATAGCAAA
Source organism: Omnitrophica WOR_2 bacterium RIFCSPHIGHO2_02_FULL_45_21 (assembly GCA_001805575.1). Classification (GTDB taxonomy): domain Bacteria; phylum Omnitrophota; class Gorgyraeia; order Gygaellales; family UBA12090; genus 2-02-FULL-45-21. The sequence goes on from MHGN01000005.1 coordinate 30,441, forward strand.
GAGCGCCCAGGACGCGGGCGAAAGTGAGAAGGTATTTGCGGATAAGATGGCCTCGGTATATATTGAGCTGTGGAAATCGCTGGATATTTCCTACGATGATTTTATTCGCACCAGTGAGGAACGCCATACGCTCGCCGTAAAAAATGTCTTAAATACTCTATATAAAAATAAAGATATATATCTTGAGTCGTATGAAGGATGGTATTGCGTCCCCTGTGAGACATTCTGGACAGATTTGCAAGTTCAAGGCGCGGGCCTTTGTCCCGAATGTCTTCGTCCGGTCGAGAGGCTTAGCGAAAAAAATTTTTTCTTCAAGCTTTCTAAATATCAGGGCTGGCTTACCGAGTATATAAAAAAACACCGGGATTTTATCAAACCAGTATCCCGTTATAATGAAGTATTGAGTTTTCTTGAACTTAATAAGCTTAATGATTTATGTATCTCAAGGCCGCGCGCGCGCTTAGGCTGGGGAATCGATATACCTTTTAGCAGAGAACATGTGACCTATGTCTGGTTCGATGCTCTTATAAACTATATCAGCGCCGTAGGTTTTGGTTACAATGAAGCAAAGTTTAAAAGATATTGGCCGGCAGACCTGCACTTAATCGGTAAAGATATCTTAAGGCAGCATGCAATCTATTGGCCGATTATTTTAAGGGCTTTGGACTTGGAGCCTCCCAAAATGATTTTTGCCCATGGTTGGTGGATGACAGGCCAGGATAAGATATCTAAATCCCGCGGAAATGTGATTGACCCCTTGAAGCTGGTAAAAGAATACGGTATAGACGTTTATCGCTATTTCCTGCTGCGCGATATTCCTTTTGGCCTGGATGGAAACTTTTCTGATCAGGCAATCATAAAAAGAAAAAATAGCGATTTAGCCAATGATCTGGGCAATCTCGTTCATCGCACCATAACGATGGTAGAGAAATATTTTGCAGGCATTCTTCCTCAGATGCGAGAACTTAAGCCAAGCAAGCTCAAGGATAGTAATGATAATTTGATAGACGAAGTAAGGATGGCTATGGAGAGGATAGATTTTACCACTGCCTTAGATAAGATATGGCTGGTGATAAATCAAGCCAATAAATTCATTGAAGAAACAAAACCCTGGAATTTACTCAAAGAAAAAAGGGCAGGGGAAATGGATTCTTTTATTCTTCTTTTGGTTGAGGTAGTAAGGAATGTCTCCCTATCCATATCTAATTTTATGCCCTCTAGCGCGAAAATGATTCAAGAGCAATTTTCCGCAACCGTAATCAAAAAAGGCATCCCGCTTTTCCCGCGCACTTAAGATGTTTACTGACACCCATGCCCATTTAGACTTTCAGGATTTTGACGCTGATAGAGAAGAAGTGATCAGGCGTTCGCAGAAAGAAGGCATTAACTCTATAATAAATGTCGGCTCAAGCCTGAAAGGATGTTTTGCCGCTGTTGATTTAGCCTCGCGATACGAAAACATCTATGCCTCGGTGGGAATTCATCCTCACTGCGCAGGAGAAATTGATCATAACGGCTTTAAGCAGCTGAAAAACCTTTTGCTTGCCCCGCCCTTGCGCGCAGGGGCGGGGCGGGTAAAGAAGGTAGTGGCAATCGGTGAAGTAGGCCTGGATTGTTATCGTAATCTCTCTCCGCTTGCTCTGCAGAAAGAACTTTTTAGAAAGTTTGTTGACTTAAGCCTTAGCGAGAATCTGCCTTTAATCATTCACAGCCGTCAGGCCGAAGAAGAAACCTTAGGGATATTAAAGGCCAAAGCGCACAAGTTAAAAGGCGTGCTGCATTGTTTCTCCGGGAGTAGAGATTTTTTAAGAAGTTGCTTAGATTTAGGGCTGTACATTTCTTTTACCTGCAATATTACCTATAAAAAATCAGATAACTTGCGGGAGTTAGTAAAACTTATTCCCGAGGATAGATTATTGCTTGAAAGCGATTGCCCCTATTTATCACCTGAAGGAATGCGCGGTAAGCGAAATGAACCGCTAAATGTAAAGTTCTTAGCTGGATTTCTTGCAGGGCTAAGAGGCTGCAGTATCGAGGATATTGCAAAAAGCACCACTGAGAATACCGGGAGGTTATTTGGGATTTCAATGAGCCCCGCCGATGGCTGGGTAAGTTCAGACAAATAACTTATCTTCGCTTCGCTCTATAAGCTATGCCTTCACTTATGAAATCACAGGTTTCTATAATTAAGTGTTCAACCTATAGCCAGGAAGAACTCTTTTTAAAAGTTAAGCAGTCCGTGGAACTCGTCGGGGGGATAGAGAAGTTCATAAAGCGCGGTTCCAAGGTTTTGCTTAAGCCAAACCTATTGATGGCGATTGAGCCGGAGGCGGGCATTACCACGCACCCTGAGTTTGTGCGTTCGGTAATCAGGCTCTTAAAAGAGATTGATTGCAAGATTTATCTAGGCGACGGGCCAAGTGTTTTCGGAGGAAATGCAGAAGATATCTTCAAGGTGTATGAGCGAACAGGCATTAAAAAAATTGCCGAAGAGGAAAAGACAGAATTGGTCATCTTTGATAAACGTTTTATGCACGGCTATTTTCCTTTGACTACCTGGGTTAAGGAATGTGATTGTGTTGTCAGCCTGCCGAAATTTAAGACCCATAGCTTTATGTTCCTGACAGGAGCAATAAAAAATCTTTTTGGCTTAATTCCTGGCAGCTTTAAGCTTGAGTGTCATAAGAATTTTTTTCAGCAGGAAAAATTTGCGGGAGTTCTGCTGGATATTTATCAGGCGGTTAAACCCGCCCTTACCATTGTTGATGGCATTTTGGGTATTGAGGGAAATGGCCCGGCAACCTCAGGAATAAAGAGAAATTTCGGTCTTATTCTGGCTGGCGCGGATGGCCTGGCAATAGATGCGCTCCTGGCGAAGCTTATGAATATTCAGCCGGAGTATGTCTTTACCAATAAAGAGGCAGCGTTCAGAAATATTGGAAACGTAGACGAGAATAATATTGAAATCAAGGGCGAAAAGCTTTCCTCATGTATTATTGCCGATTTTAAGCTTCCTGATGCCTCATTTAAACAGTTTCTGGTAAATAAGTTTCCCGGATTCATTGCCAATATTTTGAAGAAACTAATCACCATCCATCCAAAAATAGATTCTGACGCCTGTCGGCTGTGTGAGTCCTGTATTAAGAACTGCCCTCAGCAGACGATGAGCGTCCAAGAAGGTAAGCCGGTAAGGCAATGGTTTGGCATACCAAATAGCCAAAGCCATAAGCCGGTAAGGCAATGGTTTGGCATACCAAATAGCCAAAGCCATAAGCTCGTGATTGACTATGCGCAATGTATTTCCTGTTTCTGCTGTCAGGAGGCCTGCCCATATGGCGCAATTGCCACAAAAAAGAGTTTCTTATCCAGGGTCTTGGGAATATAAGATGCCTATAGCCACTATTAGATGGAAAAATAATTGCCTCAGAATCATTGACCAGACCAGGTTACCTTTACGGCTTGTCTATATTGATTGTCATAATGTTAAATGCGTCTGGGAAGCGATCAAGGTTTTAAAGGTAAGGGGGGCTCCTGCTATCGGCATCGCCGCAGCATTTGGAGTGTTCCTCGGGATAAGAGAAGTAAAAACCGATGATTTTAATGTTTTTAAAGGGCATTTAGATAAAGTAATTGCTTATCTGTGCTCATCACGTCCCACCGCGGTTAACCTATTCTGGGCGCTTAAGAGGATGAGGAAAAATGTCCTGGCAAACAGCAATTTAAAAATAGCAGGGCTGAAGAAGCTTCTTCTTCAAGAAGCGCTCATAATTCTTGAGGAGGATAGACAGGCCTGCCGCCGCCTCGCTGATTTCGGCTCGCAATTGATTAAAGATAATGACAGTTGCTTGACTATCTGTAATGCCGGGGCATTGGCTACTGCTGATTATGGCACTGCCCTGGGGGTTTTTTACCGGGCAAAAGAAAGAGGAAAGCGCTTTAAGGTCTTTGCCTGCGAAACCCGGCCTCTTCTGCAGGGTGCGCGGTTATCCGGCTGGGAACTTAAGAAACATAATATCAATCTAACTTTGATTGCCGACAATACTGCGGGATACCTTATGGCAGAGGGCTCGCTGCAGAAGGTACTCGTAGGCGCCGACCGGATTGCCGGAAACGGCGATACCGCCAATAAAATCGGGACCTTTAATTTGGCCCTGCTTAGCTATGCGCATAAGATTCCATTTTATGTGGTTGCCCCCGGTTCTACCTTTGATTTGAAGCTTAAGAGAGGTAAAGATATCCCCATCGAGCACAGGCATAAGGATGAGGTCTTTAAGCTGCAATCTAAGAGAGTTGCCCCCCCTGGCATAAAGGCCTATAATCCTGCCTTTGACGTCACTCCAAATAAATTTATCAGCGCATTTGTTACTGAGAAGGGAATAATATATCCGCCCTTTAAAAAGAATATCCATAATGCCCTCGCCTAAGCCCCGTTTCAAACTACAGCGCAACAAGAAAAGAGAAAGATGTTTTGAACGAGGTAAACTTAACGAACTACATTTAGTCAAGCGAATTGCCGGGAAGATAAAAAACGATTCTTCGGTTGTCTGCGGCATCGGGGATGACGCCGCAGTTTTAAGATATACCAAGGATAAGTATCTCCTTTTAACTTGCGATATGCTCATTGAAGGCGTGGACTTTGGTTTGTCAGCCGGACCTGAAGCAATCGGCTATAAGTCCTTGGCCTGTTCTTTGAGCGACATTGCGGCAATGGGGGGCCTGCCAAAATACGCGCTTATTTCTTTGGGTTTATCCAAGAAATGTCCGGAAAGATTTCTTGATCGATTCTATAGAGGCGTCAATAAGCTGGCGCGGCAGTTTAAAACCAATATTGTCGGCGGGGACCTGAGTTCTTCCAGCAAAATAGTGGTTGATGTTTCAGTGGTCGGTACGGTTAAAAAGAAAAAACTTGCTCTTCGTTCTGGCGCAAGCTCAGGCGATATCATTTTTGTCAGCGGCCTCTTAGGCGGATCTATTTATGGAAGGCACCTTAAGTTTATCCCCCGGATAAAAGAGGCAAATTACTTAGTGAGTAATTATAGAATAAACGCGATGATGGATATTTCCGATGGCTTAAGCCTGGATTTATACCGCTTATGCTCTGCAAGCAGAACCGGCGCAGTTATCTATGAAGATTTGATACCGCTATCCTGCGATGCAAAATCATTAGATGAGGCGCTTAATATGGGTGAAGATTTCGAATTGCTTTTTACGTTGTCATCAGGAGAAGCAAGACGATTGATCAAGCATCGCGGTAAAACTTTCACAGCAATCGGTGAAATGAGAGAAAGAAAATATGGCATACGGCTGATTAGCAAAGAAGGCAAAGATAAGGCATTAGAGCCGAGAGGGTATCAGCACTTTTAAAATGTCATGGTTCGCAGGTTATGCGTTAAAAACTAAAAGCACATAACGCAGATTACAAGACGCATGGCGGGAAGAGACAAGACAATGGAAATAGTTTCTGCCTCAATAAAGCAAACCCAGGAAATCGCCAGCAAATTAGCCAAATATCTTGAGCCTGGCGACGTGATAGCGCTGGTTGGTAATCTTGGTTCCGGTAAGACAGTTTTTCTCAAGGGTTTGGCTGTGGGCTTAGGCTGCAGTAAAAAAGAAGTTCTCAGCCCTACCTTTGTTTTGATGCGCAGGTATCAGGGGAAATTAACCCTGAATCATTTTGACCTTTACCGCCTCAAGGCTCTGCGTCAGCTTGAACAGATTGGTTTTGAAGAATATTTTTACAGCGGCGCCATCACGGTTATTGAGTGGGCGGACCGCATTCCAGATGCACTGCCCCAGGGATATTTGCGCCTTGAATTTAAAATTTTAACCAAAAATAAACGGCTGTTAAAATTTACGCCCATCGGCACTTCGACTACGCTCAGTGTCAATGGTGAGCGAAGTCGAACCATCGGGGAAAGATATGCAAATTATCTCAGGGATCTTCAGGAGAAGAAGATTAAGCTTTCCCAAAGATATACGGCCAACCCAAAACAAGATCCGTAAGGCAATCTTTGATTGTCTGGGAAACTTTGTAAGAAAGAGCGCTGTGCTGGAACTTTTTGCCGGTTCAGGCGCCGTAGGAATCGAAGCGCTGTCCTGTGGCGCCCGGGAGGTTCATTTTGTTGACAATCAGGCCAGGTGCCTTAGATTAATTGAATCCAATCTTGCATCCTTGAAGGTAACGTCTTATGCGCTGCATAAAAAAGATTCTTTAAAAGCCATTGATTTCTTATCTGCCCAGGGCATAAGCTTTGATATAATTTTTCTTGACCCGCCCTATAGGCAGGATCTGGCAAAAAATTCCTTGCTAAAAATAAGCAGTTGTGATATAGTTACACTTTCTGGTATAGTGGTTTTGGAACATCACCATAAAGAAGAGCTGCCTGAAAGAGAGGGCAGCTTAATACTTTTTAAGCAGAAACGCTACGGCGACAAGGTGTTATCGTTTTATCAAATGAAGACACAACTTAGCGAACGATAATGAAGCTAAGTTGTTGTCTGAATTTGCTCATTGGAGGGAAAAATGTGTCAGAAAGCAATTTACCCGGGCTCATTTGATCCAGTAACCTACGGACATATTGATTTGATTCAGAGGGCGCAGAAGATATTTGAAACCGTGATTGTTGCGGTTGCCCACAATTCGCAGAAGAAACCTCTTTTCTCTATAAAAGAACGGGTGGATATGCTTAAAAAAGCTACCGCTGGTATGGATGGTATTATTATTGAAGATTTTGGCAGCTTGGTTGTAGATTATGCCCGTAAGCACAATATCGGCGTGATCATCAGGGGCTTACGGATGGTATCGGATTTTGAATATGAATTTCAGATGGCTTTGACTAACCGTAAGCTTTCCCGCGACGTAGAGACCATCTTTTTAATGCCTTCAGAGCAGTATTCCTATTTTTCCTCCCGACTGTTAAAAGAAACAGCGTTTCTGGGAGCGGATTTGTCTTCTTTTCTGCCTAAGGACGTTGAGCGCAGGTTAAAGGAAAAACTAAATGAGGCCAAAATTGATGGAGCGAAGCGAAGGTAAACTTATGCAGCGCCAAGTAACGACATAAGTTTAGTGCTCATTGAAGATGAAAATTGACTTAAACCAGTTTCCTGAGGCTCAAGTTATTGAGCTCCGAGAGCTCGAGCAGCCGCTAGATTTGGAAGTTTCTGGTATAAAGATATTATCTGCGATTGAGATAAAGGCTGAAGCGCTTAAGCTCCGAGATAATCTAGACGTTAAGATAGATTTAAAAACCATGGCTCTTATGCAGTGTTCGCGCTGCCTTACCAATACCGAGGTTATTCTCCAGAAGGATTTCCGGCTCGATTATATTATAAGTAAGCATGATAGCTTTGTAGACTTGAGCGAGGACATACGTCAGGAGATTATCCTGGATTATCCTCTTAAGCCGTTATGCAAGTCATCTTGTAAAGGTCTTTGTGTCAAATGCGGTAAGAACCTGAATGAAGGAGATTGTAAGTGTGTAAGCGTGTGAGTATTTAAGCGGACTTAAAAACTTTACACTTATACACTTTACACTCCCAGCGACTGGAAGGAGCGAGGTTATGCCATTACCGAAGAGAAGATTTTCCCGTTCACGCACGCGCAAGAAAAGGGCGCATAAGCTGTATAGGTTAGGGCAGTTTGCTATCTGTCCTCAATGCAAGCAGCCAAAACAGCCGCATCAGGTTTGTCCGCTATGCGGTTACTATAAAGGCAGACAGGTTATTGAGATTAAGGTGAAAGAGAAGAAGAAAAAGCAATAGTAAATGCGGCCACAATTGAATTTTAACATATTTATGGTCGCATTTACCCTGAGCGTAGCGAAGGGTCTCCGTATATGAAAATAGCCGTAGACGCAATGGGCGGTGATTACGCGCCCGCTGAGGTAGTTAAAGGCGCAGTGAGCGCAGCTAAGGAATTTGGCTGCCAGATAGCGCTGGTAGGTATTGAAGAGCGTATCAAAGCAGAGCTAAAGAGGTTTAGGCCCTATCCTGATTCTCTTGAAATAATCCATGCTTCTGAAGTTATCGGGATGGATGAGCCCGCCGCTTTAAGCATCAGGAAAAAACGTGATTCATCGATCATCCGTTGTGTCGAGCTTTTAAAATCACAAAAAGCCGACGCCTTCTTTAGCGCGGGAAATACCGGTGCGGTGGTCTGCGCCGCGACCCTGGGCTTAGGGATGCTTAGCAACGTTGAGCGGCCGGGCATTGCCGTAATAACTCCTACATTAAGGAAAAATCCTACATTGGTAATTGATGTGGGCGCGAATATTGATGCCAAGCCAACGCAGCTTCTGCAGTACGCGCTTATGGCTGAGGTTTACTATCGCCACATCTTCAAGTACGAGAAGCCGTCGGTAGGCCTGTTGAATATCGGAGAGGAAGCGGCTAAGGGAACTGATTTTATCAAAGAGACTTATCAGTTACTGGCAGATACGGATTTGAATTTTCAGGGTAACGTTGAAGGCAAAGATATTTTTAAGGGCAAGACCGAGATCGTTGTTTGCGACGGTTTTGTCGGCAATGTAGCCCTGAAGGTTTCTGAGGGAGTTGCCGAGGCGCTTAGTGAAATATTGAAGCGGGAATTGCTCAAAAGCCTGCTCGCCAAAATCGGTTTATTTTTTATCTATAACAGCTTACGGCGGGTGAAGAAGCATCTGGACTATTCTGAATACGGAGGCGCTCCGCTCTTAGGGGTTAACGGAATAGTAATCATTGGCCATGGCCGTTCATCAGCAAAGGCAGTTAAGAATGCCATACGCGTGGCGATAAAAGAAGTAGAAAACAATGTGATTCAGAAGATGACAGAGTCAATCCAAAGTATAAGCAGAGAACCGCGGAACCAGAGAAATACGGAAAACATAGAACCAGAAAAGACAGAGAGGCCAGGCATAAAGTGAAAGCGGTAGGAATTATAGGGTTAGGAAAGTATTTGCCAAAGAGGATATTGACTAATCAAGATTTAGAAAAGACGGTGGATACTTCCGATGAGTGGATAGTTACCCGCACCGGAATAAGGCAGCGCCGCTTAGCGGCCACAAAAGAGGCAACCAGCGATATGGCAATACGCGCGGCTATAGGCGCTCTCAAAGATGCCAAAATAAAAACTGAAGCGGTGGAATTAATCATCACGGCAACTACAACCCCGGACATGCAGTTTCCTTCGACAGCCTGCATTATCCAGAGCGCCCTGGGCGCAAGGAGGGCGGCGTGTTTTGATGTCTCAGCGGCTTGCGCAGGATTTGTCTATGCGCTTGTCATTGCCCAGCAGTTCGTGAGCCGGGGGGTATACAGGAATGCTCTGGTTATCGGCGCAGAAAAGCTTTCTTCCATTGTTGATTGGCAAGACCGCAATACCTGTGTTTTGTTTGGCGATGGAGCAGGGGCTGCGCTGGTTGCGCCGGTCAAAAGAGGAGGAATTATTTCTACCTATTTAGGCAGCGACGGCTCAGGAGGGGATTTATTATTGCTCCCCGGAGGCGGTTCGCGCCATCCGGCAACGCATCAGACCATTGATAAACGATTGCATTATGTCAAGATGCAAGGCAACGAACTCTTCAAGCTGGCAGTTAAAATAATGGCAGATGCAGCGCATAAGGCCTTAAAACAGGCAGGCCTTTCCTGTAAAGACGTAGACTGTTTTATACCTCACCAGGCAAATCTAAGGATTATTTTAGCCGCTGCCAAGAGGTTGGGCCTTGATACCAAGAAGATTTATATGAATATAGAGAAATACGGCAATATGTCTTCAGCCTCTACCATAATTGCCCTTTGTGAGGCGGTTAAGTGCGGTAGGATAAAAAAGGGCGATATCGTGGTGCTTGACGTCTTTGGCGCGGGCTTAGTCTGGGGGGCCTGCGTGATTAAATGGTAGCTTTCGTATTTCCAGGCCAGGGCGCTCAGTATGTGGGAATGGGCAAAGACCTCTACGAGACTTTTAAAGAGAGTAAGGCGGTCTTTGCTCAGGCAGATGAGGTCCTGGGATTTTCTCTATCTAAGCTTTGTTTTGAGGGGCCCCAGGAAAGGCTTACCCTTACTCAAAATTGTCAGCCAGCCATTCTTACGGTAAGTATAGCAGCGCTAGAGGCTTTAAAATCCAGTATCCAGTATCCAGTATCCAGTATCCAGTATGCCGCGGGCTTGAGCCTGGGTGAATACTCTGCGCTTGTGGCAAGCGAAGTATTAAGCTTTGAAGATGGCCTGCGCTTAGTGCGCAAGAGGGCAGAGCTGATGGAGGAGGCTGCCCGCAGAAATCCGGGAAAAATGGCGGCAATACTGGGGTTAGAAAGAAGCGCACTTGAAGCTCTCTGTAAAAAAAGCAATGCCGAGTTGGCTAATATTAACTGTCCGGGCCAGATGGTGGTCAGCGGCAAGACAGAGGCGGTTGAGAAGGTAAAAAATCTGGCGCTTGAGAAAGGCGCCAAAAGAGCGATTGATTTGGAGGTTTCGGGAGCGTTTCATTCTTCATTGATGAAGCAGGCAGCTCTGGAGTTTAAGTCCTTCCTGGAAGGTTTTAGCTTAAAAACTGGCTCAATTCCTCTGGTAAGCAATGTTACGGCTAAGCCGGGATATGAGGCAGGGGAAATACGCGAGAACTTATTTAAACAGATTTATAGCCCGGTCCTCTGGGAAGATTCGGTCAGGTTTATGGCAAAAAAGGGTGTTAAGACCTTCTACGAAATAGGCCCGGGAAGCGTCTTGAAAGGCCTTATTAGAAAAATAAACCCGGAATTGACCGTAATAAACATAGGAAAGAAGGAAGACGTTGATAAGTGTGTCAGCTCTAACCCGAGCTGATTAAAGGAGCGAGGTAATGCGGCTTAAGGATAAAGTAGCCCTGGTAACCGGTAGCGCAAGGGGTATCGGAAGAGAAATTGCCTTATGTTTTGCCAGGCAGGGAGCTCATATAGTCATCTGGGACGTAAATCTTGAAGCAGCGAAGCAAACCCAGAAGGATATTGAGGCTCTGGGGGTCAAGGGTATGGGAGCTGAGGTTGACGTTACCAATTTTAACCGGGTAGAGGAAGCGATAAACAAAATCCTTGACAAATTTCAGAAGCTTGATATATTAGTAAACAATGCAGGTATCACCAAAGACAATATTTTATTGAGGATGCCTGAGGCAGATTGGGATGCGGTTATAAGTGTAAATCTTAAAGGCACTTTTAACTGTACCAAGGCCGCCTCAAAGGTGATGTTGAAGCAAAGGCAGGGTAAAATAGTCAATATTGCCTCGATCATTGGCATAATCGGTAATTTCGGTCAGGCTAACTATTCTGCATCTAAGGCAGGGATTATCGCCCTTACCAAAACAACAGCTAAAGAGCTGGCATCTAGAGGTATCTGTGTCAATGCGGCAGCTCCTGGATTCATCCAGACAGAAATGACCGCAAAGTTAGCTCCCCAGATACAGGAGAAGATGCTGGCAGCAATTCCCTTAAACAGATTTGGTAAGCCTGAAGATGTGGCTAATCTATGTTTATTCTTAGCCTCGAGTGACTCTGATTATATCACCGGTCAGACCATTATCATAGATGGCGGTATGGTAATGGTATAAAGTGTAGCTAAGCTATGCTGAAAGTTAATTCGCCCCGCCATCGGAGGGGCTCATTAAGGAGGAGGAAATAATGGCAGTAGCAGATAAAGTAAGGTCAATAATAGCAGAACAGTTAGGAGTAAAACCTGAGGAAGTTACTCCCAGCGCATCGTTTATTGATGATTTGGGGGCAGATTCCCTTGATACCGTAGAATTAGTCATGGCTCTGGAAGAAGAATTTGGTATTGAGATTCCCGATGAGGATGCCGAGAAGATGGCTACCGTTGGAGATGCCGTTAAGTATATTGAAGAAAAGGCAGGAGCGAATAAATAATTTGCCGCCTGCGATTTATTAAGGTATAAGAGCCCCGGTCAATTACGATCGGGGCAAATTTTTTAAGTGAGGCCATAAGTTATGGAGTCCGTCAAAGAACAGCAGTAGACGACATAACTTATTTCATTAAGATGAAAAGAAGAGTAGTCATCACAGGATTGGGAGTCATTTCTCCAGTCGGTAACGATGTAGAGAGTTTCTGGCAGGCCTTAATCTCCGGTAAGAGCGGGATAGGCCCGACTACTTCTTTTGACGCTTCAAGCTTTGATTCAAGGATAGCCGGAGAAGTAAAGGATTTTGAACCCACTAAGTATATGGATGCTAAAGAAGCCAAGCGAATGGAGAAATTCGCCCAGTTCGCGGTTGCGGTTGGTAAACAGGCGGTTACTGATGCAGGACTGGACCTGGCAAAAGAGGATGCGAATCGTATCGGAGTGATAGTCGGTTCTGGGATTGGAAGCCTGCGTATTGTGGAGGAACAATGCAGAATATATTTTGAGAAAGGCCCTTCAAGGTTTTCGCCTTTTATGATCCCTATGCTCATCGTTAATGAGGCGGCAGGCCATATTTCCATAACCCTAGGCCTTAAAGGCCCTAATTCCTGCGTAGCTACCGCCTGCGCCTCAGGTTCTCATGCTATCGGAGATGCCTTTCGCATAGTCAGCTATGGAGATGCTGATATTATGCTCGCCGGAGGGACGGAAAGCTGCGTCACCGCTCTGGGAGTGGGAGGTTTTTGCGCTCTTAAAGCTCTTTCGCGCCGGAATGACTCACCAGAAAAGGCATCACGTCCCTTTGATAAACTGCGGGACGGCTTTGTGATGGCAGAAGGAGCAGGGATTGTGGTCCTGGAATCCTTAGAACACGCCTTAAAGAGAAATGCCCGTATCTACGCAGAAATAGTCGGTTATGGCATGTCCGCGGATGCCTATCATATGACTGCCCCTGATGCTACCGGAGACGGGGCAATGAGGGCAATGCAGGCCGCCTTAACTGACGGCAATATCAGGCCCGAAGAGATGGATTATATTAATGCCCACGGGACTTCAACCCTTTTAAACGATAAGATAGAAACTTTAGCCATAAAGAAGGCCTTTGGAAGCCATGCCTATAAAATTGCGGTTAACTCCACCAAGTCAATGACCGGCCATCTCTTAGGCGCTGCCGGAGGCGTAGAGTTTATTGTCTTGTGCCTCTCAATTTATCACTCCCTGCTTCATCCCACGATAAACCAGGAAGTCCCCGATCCCGATTGCGACCTGGATTATGTGCCTAATTTTTCCCGGAAGATGGAAGTAAACGTAGCCATGTCTAACTCATTAGGTTTTGGCGGCCACAACGCCACCCTGGTCGCAAAGAGGTTCAAAGAATAATAAAAATCTACCCCTCGGGCTAAATCAGATCCTTTTGCGCTTTAACAAGTTATAGAAACGAGCGCTGAAGGATCAGGATAAATCTACCCGAAGGGCAGATTTATCCTGAATATGGCTTATACCATTACCGAGAAGATACTCTTAAAGCATGCCCCTGGTAAGCAAGACATTCATCCAGGAGAATTTATCTGGGCTAAGATAGATTTGACTTTAGCCAATGATATCACCGCTCCTTTGGCGATTGAAGAGTTTAGAAAGGCAGGAGCAAAAAAGGTTTTTGACGCTAAGAAAATGGTGCTTGTGCCGGACCATTTTACGCCTGCCAAAGACTTAAAGAGCGCCAATCAGGCTAAGCTCTTGGCTGATTTTGCCAGAGAGCAGGGTATCAAGAATTATTTTGAAATAGGCCAGATGGGTATTGAGCATGCGCTTTTGCCGGAATTAGGTTTAATCCATCCCGGAGATTTAATTATCGGCGCAGACTCGCATACCTGCACCTATGGGGCATTGGGCGCCTTCTCAACCGGAATGGGCTCAACGGATATTGCGGCAAGCTGGATTACCGGTTTCACCTGGCTGAGGGTGCCGCAGACTCTTAAATTTATTTATAAAGGAAAGCTCAAAAAATGGGTTGGCGGTAAGGATTTGATTCTTTATACCATAGGAGATATCGGGGTTGACGGCGCGTTGTATAAGGCGATGGAGTTTTCAGGCCCGGTAATTGAAAAGTTAGGTATGGATAGCCGTTTGAGCTTGTGTAATATGGCAATTGAGGCAGGGGGGAAGTCAGGTATTATTGCGCCGGATGAAGTGACTTTTGAATATATTCGTGCTGCACGCTGCAGGCTGCAGGCTGCAGGCAACAAAACGCGGAGCTTGCAGCCTGAAGCGCGGAGCAAATTAAAATCTGATAGCGATGCTCAGTATGCTGAAATAAAAGAGTACGACGTTTCAGATTTAGAGCCGCAGGTGGCCTGTCCGCATCTACCCAGCAATGTCAAGGGAGTAAGCCAGCTTAAAGATGTGAAGGTGGATCAGGTAGTAATTGGTTCCTGCACTAACGGCAGGATTTCAGATTTAAGGGTTGCCGCTAAAGTAATGAAGGGAAAGAAGGTAAAGTCTAATCTGCGCGTCATCGTCATTCCCGCAACCCAGAATGTCTATAAACAGGCAATTAAGGAAGGCCTGCTTGAGCTCTTTGCTAAAGCCGGATGCGTAATTTCAACTTCAACCTGCGGCCCTTGTTTAGGCGGGCACTGCGGGCTGCTTGCAGACGGTGAGACCGCTATTGCCACAACTAACCGTAATTTTTTCGGCAGGATGGGTTCTCCGAAAAGTTTCGTTTATCTTTCCAACCCTGCGGTTGCGGCAGCTTCAGCAGTTACGGGAAGGATTACTCATCCGGATGAAATAAGATAAACTGTTAAACTGTTATATTGTTACACTGCCAAACAGTATAATAATAGAGTAATAGAGCAATGATTATTAAAGGAAGGGCGCACAAATTTGGCGATGACATTAATACCGATGATATTATTTCCGCGAAGTATCTGGTAACTATAGATCCCGTTGAATTAGGCAAGAAATGTATGGAGAGCATAGCCCCGGATTTCACTAAGCAGGCGGCAAAAGGCGATATTATCGCAGCGGGAAAAAATTTTGGCTGCGGCTCAAGCCGGGAGCACGCTCCGCTGTCAATTAAGGGGCTCGGTATTTCTTGCGTGATTGCCAGCTCCTTTGCCCGGATTTTTTATCGCAATGCCATAAATACCGGGCTTCCTATCCTTGAAATAGCCCAGGCGGATGAGATAAAAGGCGGCGATGAGTTAGAGATTGATTTAACTGACGGTATAATTAAGAATATTACTCAAGGAAAAACTTATAAATCTGATGGCCTTCCGGAGTTTATGCAAAGAATTGTCGTATCCGGCGGACTGATGCAGTGGATAAGGAGCAGGACAAGTGTATAAAATCGCAGTAATTCCAGGAGATGGAACAGGGCCCGAGGTTATTCGCGAGGGATTAAAAGTTTTAGAGGCAGCGAGTAAAAAATATAAGTTTCAATATGAAACTAAGAGCTTTGATTTTGGGGGAGAGCGTTATCTAAGCACCGGGAAAACCTTAGAGGATAAAGATATCGAGGAACTAAAGAAATATTCTGCCATATATTTAGGGGCAATAGGCCATCCGCAGGTTAAGCCGGGAATTTTAGAAACCGGCGTACTCTTAAGATTAAGATTTTCCTTAGACCAGTATATAAACCTGCGCCCGGTAAAACTCTATAATGAAAAGTTCTGCCCTTTAAAAGATAAAAAGCCGGAGGATATTGATTTTGTGGTGGTCAGGGAAAATTCCGAAGGGCTTTATAAGGGGATGGGCGAGTTCAGGGATAAAGCCACAAAGGATGAAGTTGCCATACAGGTTTCCTATAATACCCGAAAAGGCGTTGAGCGCTGTATCCGCTACGGTTTTGAATATACCCGTAAGCGCAATAAAAAGAAAAAGCTTACCCTTTGCGGCAAGACTAACGTTTTAACTTATGCCTGGGATTTATGGGAGAGGGTCTTTAATGAAGTGGCAAAAGAATATCCGGATATCGCTACTGACTACGCTCACGTAGATGCCACAACAATGTGGTTTGTGAAGAACCCGGAGTGGTTTGACGTGATTATCACGGATAATATGTTTGGCGATATCATCACCGATTTGGGGGCGATGATTCAGGGAGGAATGGGTATTGCCGCCGGAGGGAACATCAATCCCCAGGGCGTTTCTATGTTTGAGCCTATTGGCGGAAGCGCGCCCAAATACACCGGCAAAAACGTGATTAATCCTTTAGCGGCAATCTGCGCGCTTTCGATGCTGCTTGAAAGTTTAGGGGAGGCCAGGGCATCCGCAGCAGTTGAAGATGCGGTAATAGAGGTGGCAGCGAAAAAACTAAAATCCCTGGCCGCAGGAAAGATGGGTTATTCTACCAGCGAGGTTGGGGATTTGCTGGTGAGGTATCTATGAATAAATATAATATAGCGGTAATTGGTGTCGGCGCAGTAGGCATTGAGATGCTTAGGGTTTTAAGGCAGCGCAATTTCCCCCTTGGCGAACTGCGTGTCTTTGCGCGGACAACAAGAGAGATTGAGGTTGACGCAGAGAAATATTCGGTAAAGGAAATTTCAGCCGAGGGCTTCAACGGCATTGATATTGCCTTATTTGCCGGGACAGAAGGCGAAAAAGGGGCTAGCCTTCAATGGGCGCCGATGGCGGTTGCCAAAGGGGCTGTAGTAATTGATAATGGCGCTGACTTTCGGATGGATCCTAACGTTCCCTTAGTTGTTCCCGAGGTAAACGCCAGAGACATAAGAAAACACAAAGGCATTATTGCCAATCCTAATTGTTCTACAATCCAGATGCTGGTTGCCTTATGGCCGGTTTATAAGAAAGCCGGAATTAAAAGAATAATTTTGACTACTCTTCAGGCCTCTTCAGGTGCTGGTAGGGGTGCAGTTGAGCAGCTTTGGCATGAGGTGGAAACTATTGTCGCAGGACACAAGTCGCTTGGCGCAGGTCAAAGTCCGGTAACCTGCGACCTGAGACCTGAGGCAAGAATTATGCCTCAACAGTTAGGCTTTAATGTTTTTCCTCAGATCGGTAGTTTTAGCGAGTGCGATTATACCAACGAGGAATGGAAGTTAGTAAAAGAGACGCATAAGATAATGCACGATGACAAGATTAAAATTTCCGCAACCACCGTAAGGGTTCCGGTGCGCACCGGCCATTCGGAATCAGTATATATCGAGACGAGAAAACTAATTGAGCCGCAGAAAGTAAGAAACATTCTTTCCAGAGCGCCTGGCATAGTGGTAATCGATGACCCAAAACATAATCTTTACCCTATGCCTAAGGATGCTGAGGGAAAGGATGAGACCTTTGTCGGCCGCATCCGCAAAGACCCTTTTGTAAAGAACGGTTTATGGCTATGGGTGGTTGCCGATAACCTGCGCAAAGGAGCCGCTACCAACGCGGTGCAGATTGCTGAATGCGTAATCTCAGGCTGATCATAGAATATGATGGGACGAATTATGCCGGATGGCAGATACAGAAAGGTCAGAGGTTAAACACAATACAGGAAACAGTAGGGAAAGCCCTTCAGAAAATCCTACAGGAATATGTCAAGGTTATTGGTTCAGGCAGGACCGATGCCGGAGTCCATGCTTTAGCCCAAGTAGCAAATTTTAAAACCAAATCAAAACTTCCTCTTGCTAATATCCAAAAAGCGCTTAACAGCCTCCTGCCGGAAGATATCTCTATAAAAGGCATAAGCGAAGTCAGGGAAGATTTTCATTCCTCTTATTCGGCGAAATCCAAAATCTACCGCTATCTTATCTTCAATAACCGCTTGAAGAGCGCGTTTTTTAATAAATATACCTTGCGCGTTCCCTATAAGTTGAATCTGCGGCTTATGCGCCAGGAAGCCGGGGTCTTATTAGGCAGCCACGATTTCAGGTCTTTCTGTGCCAGCGGCTCGGACGCCAAGACTACTGTAAGAACAATAAAAAAGCTCTCTATAAATACTATACGCTATATGCTCTACGCTAACCCCCGCCTCGCCTGCTTTCGGCAGGCAGGAGGGCGGGGTAGGCGCTATCCGCTAATCATTATTGATATTCAGGCAGACGGATTTTTATATAATATGGCGCGCAACATTGTAGGCAGCTTAATCGAAACAGGGCTGGGAAGGCTTGAGCAGGGAGCGATGAAGAAAATTCTACTGGCTAAGGACCGTAGATTAGCCGGGCCTACGGCTCCAGCGCGGGGATTATTTTTGATTAAGGTCAATTACTAAATTCAATAATATTACGAAGGACGATAGATGAAAGATAGCGGACGATCTTCTAGCATGGGAAATTATCAAGTAAAATATTCCTGGGATTCTTATTCCAAGCTTATCATAGTATCCTTTTCTGTGCTACAAATTATGCGCTGGAGAATCCTTCCCCAGTTTATGGATATCTTTTATCATATTTTGACTGCCTGGGGGTTTATCCAGGCAGGTGGATACAGTGGCTGGGACTTCTGGCAATATGCGCCGGTGGGAAGAACCCATATTTATCCCCCGTTTTTACATATCGTCCTGGCTTTTCTTATCAAGTCAGGTATTAGCAAAATCATCTTAGTTAAGTTCTTGGAAACGGCGGCGCCAATTACTTGTATGCTTACGCTTTGGTATTTTGTAAAGAGGAATTATAGCAGCCGCCTGGCATTTTTCTCTATGCTTATGCTTGGCTCGTCATTTTCCTTTTACAGTTCATTGTCTAATTATCTCCCGGCGACCTTAGCAATGATTTTTGGTTTCCTGGGTTTAGATGAGCTTTTCAAGGTGCGTTTTGTGCGCCCTGCGCTTTTGTTCACCCTGTGTTTTTATACCCATATCGGAATGTCCTGGTTTTTTGCTCTTAGCGTTATCTTATACGGTTTATTTGATAAGCGATACGCAAGGGTATTTTTTGCGGCTTTTGCATTTGCGCTAATCTTATCGGCTCCAATGCTCTACAAGCAATTGACGGGCTTAAGATATATTTCTATCTCAGGTATAGGCAATGAGAAGTATTTCTGTGAATTCAAAACCATTGATTACCTGCTGGCTTTTAATGCAATCTGGCTGCTGAGAAAGAAGGATAAGAAATACCGCCTCTTTTTGGCATTTTTCTTATCCAGCCTGATTTTTCTGCCCTATCCCTATCGTTTTATTAATGCCCAGGGATATTTGCCGATTATCTTGCTTTCGGCAATGGCGCTGGATTATTTGTATGAGAAGTTTTGGGATAAAAGGAGATATACAAAGCCGTTATCCATATTTTTATTTGGTTACATTTTGCTATTCTCTCCAACCGTTGCGATGAATAAGGATATGGAGAAAGGAGGCAGAATTAAATATAAAATACATTTAGCCGATTCGGCGTTGATAAACTTGCTTTTGCCAGGCCGTAATGAGCGTATTTTCTCAAGTCTGGTCTGGCTTCCGAATGAATACCTATCCCTGTCCCAATTAATAAGGGAAAATTCTCTAGCCGGGGATATTATTTATTCTAAACTTTATCTTCTGGGCATCATCGCATCAAGTCTATCGGAGAGGGCAAGCGCAAATGGCTTATTTCCCGAGATTGCTCCTAGCGGAAAATTTGACCCCTTTTTAGTTTCGAAGCTGATTGTAGTTCCGCAGGATGAAGATAGGGAAATGTTTGAGGCAATTCTGAAGAATTATCATTTGCAGAAGGTAGGAGAAAATAGGCTCTTTATCGTTTATAAGAATTATCTCAAGTCCCCCTCGGGGGACAAGTCAGCTAAAATGCACATAGAAAGGGCATCGCTTACCTTTAAGGCGATTTCGCTTATTCTGGCCGTATGGATGTTATTATTTATTTTTGCAGGGAGAATTGAGCATTTTCTATGCAAGGAAAATCGCTTGAATTACAAGTGCGCTTTTCCCTTGACAAAGTAAAAAGATAAGGTATACTAAATTTTCTATGCAAAAGACGTATTTAGCTAAAAAAACAGAGATTAAAAGGGCATGGTATCTCTTTGATGCCCAGGATAAGATTTTAGGCAGGCTTGCCGTAGAGGCGGCTAAAATCTTACGCGGTAAGCATAAGACATGTTTTACCCCGAATATTGACTGCGGGGATAACGTTATAGTTATCAATGCAGCCAAGGTGAAGGTGAGCGGAAGAAAAATGACCCAAAAGGTCTACCGCAGATATTCCGGGTATCCCGGCGGCCTTAGGGAGGTTGAGCTTGGCGAGATGCTTAAGAAGAAGCCAACTGAGGTGATAAGATTGGCAGTGAGTAGGATGCTTCCTTCGGGGCCTTTGGGAAGAGATTTACTAAAAAAGTTAAAGATATATAGCTTGGATAAACATCCGCATGCTTCGGCTAAGCCGGAGGTTAAGTAGAATGGAATTAGGGACAAATTATACAGCAAACGGAAGACGCAGGGAGGCAATCGCAAGGGTCAGGCTCGTTCCGGGAAAAGGCAATGTTATGGTAAATAAGCGCCCAATTGATAATTATTTTATCCGGGAGACCGACCGAATTATTATAAAACAGCCATTTCAGACAACGAACACCGTAAATAAATTTGACTGTTTTGCAAATATTAAAGGCGGCGGGCTTTCCGGACAGGCCGGAGCTTTACGGCTTGGAATTGCCCGCGCCCTTTTGCTTGTTGACCCGGCATTCAGGACAATCCTCAGAAAGGGTAGTTTTCTTACCCGTGATTCCCGGATGAAGGAGCGCAAGAAATACGGCCAGAAAGGCGCGCGCAAACGTTTCCAGTGGACAAAGAGGTAAAAGCATAACCAAGAACTAAGAGCTAAGGAAGTAGAGCTAAGAAATCGAAAAATCCCGCTGAAAAGGCGGGTTTTTTTGTACGATAGAGAGAGGAAATGACTCCCGATTCTACGGCAGATTGCCGACGAAAAAAACATTGACCCCGACGGTTATTTTTGGCATAATAAGATGTTGTTAACAAGAAAGGCAGAGAATTTTATGTTACGGGTTGGGATAATCGGCGCAAGGGGATATACCGGTGAGGAGTTGCTCAATCTTTTACTTCAGCATTCCCAGGTTAAGATAAATTATTTGACCGCCAGGGTTGATAGGCCGGTTAAGATTTCAGAGTTATTTCCTCAGTTTAAAAATAGATTAGATTTAGTTTGCGATAATTTTAATCTAAGCCATGCTCTGGAATCCGCAGATTTATTTTTTCTGGCGTTGCCGCACACAACCTCTATGGATGTTGCGCCCTTGCTGCGAAAGCGCGGCAAAAAAGTAATTGATTTAAGCGCGGATTACCGCCTTAAAGATTTTAAACTATATGAAGCATGGTATAAAGCCAAACATAAGGATAGAAAAAACTTAAAAAAAGCGGTTTATGGCTTAGCGGAGATTCATAAGGCAGATATCAGGGAAGCTGATTTCATTGCTAACCCTGGTTGTTATTCTGCTCTAGCAATACTTTCGCTTGCGCCTCTTGTAAAAGTGAGGCCGGCGCAGATTAAGAGTATCATTATTGACGCTAAAAGCGGCTATAGCGGAGCCGGCAGAAAATCTACCGATGGTCCCTCCTGGGGAGAAATCAAAGATAACTTTAAGGCTTACAAGGTAGACAGCCATCAGCATACGCCGGAAATAGAGCAGGAGTTATCAAAATTAGCTAAGAAAAAAATAAAGGTTACCTTTGTCCCGCATCTCCTGCCCATAGAAAGAGGAATCTTAGAGACGATATATGTAAGATTAAGTGTTCCCTCGGCTTCGCTGGGGACAGGCAAGTGCCAGGTCTCAAGTGTCAAGTTGATAAATATGTATAAAGATTTCTATAAAAATCAGCCATTTATAAGAATAAAAAACGAGGGTGAATTTCCCAGCTTAAGTGATGTCCAGCATAGCAATTTCTGTGATATCGGAATTAAGGCAGGTAAGGATAAAAAACTCATTATTATCATCTCTGCAATTGACAATCTGCTTAAAGGCGCATCAGGAGAGGCGGTGCAGAATATGAACTTGATGTACGGCTTCAGGGAGAGCGAAGGTCTGCCCCCGTTTGAAACTACAGGGCAAAGGGAAAAAATAAAGAGGTTTCGAACGGGGTTTACAATATGAGTAAATATAAAAATGCTATTTGCTTAGCCAAAGGCTTTACTTGCGCAGCTATAGCCTGCGGTTTAAAGGAGAATAAAGGCCTGGATCTGGCGTTGATTTCTTCAGAGGTTCCGGCAGTTGCCTGCGGGATGTTTACCGGGAATAGATTTGCAGCCAGCCCGGTCAAAGTTTGCAAAGAACACCTTAAGACAGGCCGGGCTCAGGCAATTGTAGTTAATAGCGGTAACGCCAATTGTTATACCGGGAAGAAGGGATTACGGGCTGCCCGGAAAACCGCGCATCTTGCCGCAAAACTGTTAGGCCTAAAAGATGTTTTACTATTGGTTGCATCCACCGGGATTATCGGCAGACAATTAAATTTTACTAAGATTAAAAAGGCATTGCCGATATTAGCCGGCTCGTTAGATAAAAATAACGGTACAAAAGCCGCCCGGGCAATAATGACTACGGATACAAAGCCAAAAGAGTTAGCTGCAAAAATTAATATAAGCGGTAAGCTCATAACTATAGGAGCTATTGCCAAGGGGGCAGGCATGATTGCTCCGGATATGGCAACGATGTTATGTTTTATAACTACCGACGTTTTGATTGCATACTCAAGCCTAAAGGCAGCTTTAGAAGAAGCAGTGAATACTTCTTTTAATATGCTCAGCATTGACGGCTGTATGAGCACTAACGACAGCGTGATTATTCTGGCCAATGGTTTAGCCGGGAACAGGCCGATAAGCTTAAATGACCGCAATTTTATAAAATTTAAAACCGCCTTAAAAAAAATTTGTCTTGCTTTAGCCAGGATGATTGTTTCCGATGCTGAGGGCGCAAGTAAGTGTATCACTATTAAAGTAATCGGAGCAAAGAATAATCAAGAGGCAAAAAAAGCGGGCTTAGCAGTAGCTAATTCTAATCTTTTTAAGGCCGCGGTATATGGCAGAAATCGAAACTTGGGCAGGATTATTGCAGCCATAGGAGCATCGGGAGCAAGGAGCAAAGAAGATATAGCCATTGCCTGCAGTTCGCTTAAGAAAAAGGATGTCAGGGTTAAGGTAGATTTAAAAATAGGCCCTGGTGAAGCTACGGTTTATACCTCGGACCTAACGCCGGAGTATGTCAGGATAAATGCGTAATACAGCTGAACTTAAATGGAAGAAGCGATTAAAAAAGCAGATGTTCTGATTGAGGCCTTGCCGTATATCAAGGAATTTCACCGTAAGATAATGGTGATAAAATATGGCGGGAGCATCTTAGGCGAAGAGAAAATCAGAAAAGGCGTTTTAGAAGATATAGTTTTTTTAAGCTATATGGGGCTTTGCCCGGTTTTGGTTCACGGAGGCGGGCCGAATATTTCAGAGCGGATGAAGTGCGCAGGCGTTAAAAGCGAATTTGTGGATGGCATGCGGGTTACTGATGAAAAAACCCTGGAGATAGTGGAAGAGGAATTGAATAAACTCAATAAAATCATTGTTTCTGAAATAAAGGAATTAGGGGGAAAGGCGGTTGGATTTCAGCTGAGAAAACAAAGCATAATCTTAGCTCGGAAAAAGCAAGAGGGCAGAGATTTAGGTTTTGTGGGGGAAGTGGAGTCCATTGATGTTAAGCCTTTATTACACCAGACAAAAGATTATACTGTCTGCGTAATTTGTCCGATAGGCAAAGGGCAGGATAATAGGACATATAACATTAATGCTGATGATGTGGCTTCTTCTGTGGCGGTAAGCCTCTTGGCTGAGAAATTGGTAGTCCTCACCAATGTGCGAGGCATCATGCGTTCTCCGGATGACCCAAGTTCTCTTATCTCAACGTTGACCATTGATGAGGCAAAAGGCTTGATTAAGGAAGGAGCGGTTCAGGAAGGAATGATTCCTAAGGTAAAGTCGGCAATGGCGGCTTTAGAAGGCGCAGTTAAAAAAACCCATATCATAGATGCCAGAATTCCCCATGCGCTCCTTTTAGAGATTTTTACTAAGGAAGGAATCGGCACGGAAATCATTAAATAATCAAGTTCTACTCTCTAAGCTGCAAGCTGCAAGCTGCAAGCTCTTAGCGTGAAGCGTGTAGCGTGAGGCGCGTAGCAGCCTGATGCGTGTAATTTATAAAATGATGAAAAAGGAAGAAATCTTTCAGGCTTATCAGGATTACATAATGCCCACCTATACCAGGACACCGGTAATTTTTGTTAA
>MHGN01000006.1 GCA_001805575.1 Omnitrophica WOR_2 bacterium RIFCSPHIGHO2_02_FULL_45_21
CTCCCGTATTTGCTTTACTGTGACGTATCTGAATTGGCGCATATTTATAAAATAATCCCCATCTGCCTTAAGATTTCCGTATCCTGGCGCCAGCCGGGTTTTACCTTGACATTGAGCTCTAAATAGACCTTTCTGCCAAAGACGCCCTCCAATTCTTTGCGGGCTAAACTACCTACGTTTTTCATAACCTTGCCCTGAGCGCCGATGACAATTGCCTTCTGCGAATCCCGCTCTACAAGAATGTCTGCTCTTATATAGGTAAGCTTTTTTGAACGCTCGGTAATTTCATCAACCAAAACCCCGATTGAGTAAGGTAATTCTTCGCGCATACATTCAAAGAGCTTCTCGCGGATTATGTCTGCGCATGCCAGGCGTTCGGGAAAATCCGAGATTACCTCTTGCGGATATAACTCCGGCCCTTCAGGTAAATGCGAAAATAAGATATCTAAGAGCTTCTCAATATTTGTGCCTTTTAAAGCTGAGATAGGAATGGCAATAAGAGTATCTTCTAACTCCTGGAGCGTCTTTCCCCTCTTTTCCTCCCAGAGCTTTAAATATTCAGGAACAAACTTTCCGCCTAAATCTATTTTGTTTAAAGCAATGACGATCGGGGCCTTAGCATGGTTTAAATAATTTACCACTAATCCTTCTTCTTCGCCTGTCCTTTCTGAAGAGTCAACCAAATGCATAATCAGATCAGCGCCTCTTGCTTGTTCTTCAGCTAAAATATTCATATATTTTCCCAGACGATGCTTTGGCTTGTGAATTCCCGGGGTATCCACAAAAATAATCTGGCCCCTTTTTTCCGTAAGTATGCCCCGGATAATATTGCGGGTGGTTTGGGGAATATTAGAAACAATTGCCACCTTTTTACCCAGAATATAATTAAGCAGGGTAGACTTACCCGTATTAGTGCGTCCCACAATTGCCACCACGCCGCAACGTTTTTTGTTCATAGTATTATCCTCAACTCCTGACACTTGATACTTGACACCTGACACTTTTCTATTATACCCTTTTTCTCTTTACCTGTCACCAAATTCAAGTTATAATGGAGCCCATCCCAGGCTAAAGCCTGGGGTTCCTTGCTTGGCGAAAGTATAAAATTATGGAATATGATCTGTTTAAAAGATTTGAGCAATCAGCCAAAACTCATCCCGATGCTCCTGCCTGCCAGATAAAAGAAGGCGCCGCTTATCAAACCTATACCTATAGCCAACTTCATAATTTAAGCCTGAAAGTGGCGGCCTTCCTGAATCAGGAAGGGATAGAGAAACAGGAACGGGTAGCTATCCTTCTAGAAAATTCGCCCTACTGGCCGGCAATCTATTTTGGGATTATGGCTATTGGCGCAACTGCCGTTCCTATTGACCCGAAACTCACCCCCTATGAAGTTAATAATGTCCTGCGGGATTCAGGCGCGAAAATTATTTTTACTTCGGAAGAACTTCATCTTCCTTTCAAAGATTTACTGAAAAATATCCTTTCTTTTAAAAAGGCGGTATTTTATCCCTTTAGCGAGATTACTCAAGCGAAAGCCGGGACAGATTTAATAGTGGAGAACAAATCCGGCGACATCGCTTCCATCCTTTATACATCCGGAACCACCGCCTCCCCCAAGGGGGTAATGCTTACCCATAAAAACTTCTCTGCTAATTTTGACAGTATCGCAAAACTCGCCTTAATCGGCGCGCGAGATAATGTCCTCTCGCTGCTGCCGCTGCACCATTCTTATCCTTTTATGGTCACGCTGCTCGTTCCTCTATTCAGCGGCGGCCGGGCAACCTTTTTAAACAGCTTAAAATCCGAGGACCTCTTACGCTGCCTGCGGGAAACTCAAGCCACAGTTTTAGTTGGCGTGCCCCAGCTTTATTATTCACTGCATAAAGCGATATTGGAAAAACTCAAAAAGCCGTCTTTGGTGTTATCCATCTTAAAAGTTACCGACATCCCGCGCAGGCTCTTGCGGATCAACGTAAATAAAATCCTTTTAAAAAAATTGCACCGGAACTTTGGTCCCTCTTTACGTTTTTTTGCTTCTGGAGGCGCGCGCTTGGAGCCCAAAGTAGCTTATGAACTAACCCTTCTTGGCTTTACTATTTTAGAAGGCTATGGCCTGACTGAAACCGCGCCGGTGGTTACATTTAATCCGCTCTGCCGCATAAAATTCGGCTCAGTAGGTTTACCCATTCCGGAAGTAAAAATCCGCATCCATAATACAGATAGTGAACATATCGGTGAGGTCTTAATCCAGGGCCCAAATGTAATGAAAGGTTATTACAAAAAGCCGAAGGAAACCGCGGAGGTCTTAAAAGATGGTTGGTTTTATTCCGGCGATTTGGGATATATTGACCGGGATGGATACATCCATCTTACCGGACGCTCTAAAGAGGTAATTGTCCTTTCCAGCGGAAAAAACATTTACCCTGAGGAGATTGAGGCCCATTATCTTAAAAGCCCTTACATAAAAGAAATCTGTGTTCTGGAAGCTACGGCTGGCGGCCTGTCTTCACTACATGCCCTGGTCTTCCCAAATATTGAATATTTTCGCAAAACCAAAGAGGTAAACATCCAGGGAAAAATCCGCTGGCTCTTAGAGAATCTTTCTAAGGAACTACCCTCCTACAAACGGATTATGGGTTTCACCGTTGCCCGAGAAGAATTGCCCAGAACCCGTTTAGGAAAGCTTAAGAGATATCAAATAAAAGCCGGGCGCCTGGCGCAAGCGCCGGCTAAAATCAAAGGACAGCCAAAAGAAACCCTTGCCGCCGGCAGAGAAGAGCCGCCCTGCGCATCTTCTAAGGGGGAAAATGAACTCTTGGAGTTTTTATCCCAGGAATTAAGAATACAGGTCGGGATGAATGACCATTTAGAATTGGATTTAGGGATTGATTCCTTGAGGCGCGTGGAATTGGCAATTGCTTTAGAGAAGAAATTTAATATCAGTATTCCTGATGCCGGTTTTTCAGAAATTTTTACCGTAAAAGAATTGCTCACTAAGATAGCTCAACTCGCTAAGTCCGGGAAAGGAGAAACGCAAGTTCCCCAAGCTCAGCCCACCTGGAGCCAGATTATTCAAGAGACACCTGTCGCGGGAATTTTAGATAAAATCAACCTCCGTCCCGGCGCGCCGGATAAAGTCTTTTCCTTTATAATCCTGAATTTTTTCAATTTATTATTCAGGACATTCTGCTTCTTAAGGATTAAAGGAAAGGAAAACCTGCCTACGCATAAACCCTTTATTATCTGCCCAAACCACGCAAGTTATTTAGATGGCTTCATTGTGGCTGCAAGCAGCCATACGAAAACCGGGGTTAACCTCTTCTTCTTAGGCTACAGCGGATATTTCCTGCATCCTGTAATCAAGTGGGCTGTGAGAATTTCCCGCTTGATTGCCATTGACCCCGCGGTAAACTTAACCGACGCTATGCAGGCAGCAGCCTATGTTTTAAGGAATAATAAATCGCTCTGCATTTTCCCTGAAGGAGAACGTTCTATTGACAGCAAGGTGAAAGAATTTAAAAAGGGCGTGGGAATATTAATCAGAGAAACCGATGTCCTGGTCATCCCCTGCTATATCCGGGGCTCATATCTTGCCTGGCCGCGGGGAAAATTTTTACCCCGGCCATGCCCTATTAAAATTATCTTCGGAAAGGCCTGCGCCGGGGAAGAGTTGAAAGAGGCAGGGTTAAAATACCATCCCCAGGACGACTACGAGGCAATCGCCTTGGGCTTAAGGGAAAAGGTTATAGAATTATCTTAAATATACCCTTACGTTGTTTTCTGCTTTATCCAATTCTTCTTTCTTAATCAGATACCGGCCTGAGCGCGGCATAATTCTTTTATCTCCCAGGTAAGCTTCTTTTATCTGGTAAACCCTGCCTCTTTGTTTTTTTCTCCCTCTGACGAAAATAACCCTTAATACTTTTCCTTGCAAGTTAAACTTAGTTTCAATCTCCTGCTTGAAAAAATTGCCCGCGGTAAGTTTAGGCTCTAAATAAATATCCCCGAAATCAAACTTTATTCCCAAGATTTCTTCTAATAAGGTATAGATATACCAGCTGGCTGAACCGGTTAAATAAAGATACAGGCCTCTCCCTTCATTATTAAAATACTCCGGAATCAAAGGATAGATTTTTGCCCGATTATGAGTTGCCATTTTATAGATGGAATTGATTACCTCAAAACCTTGATTAACAAAACCTCTGCCGTATAAGGCATTGGCAAGCATCACCACCATATGGTTAAAAAATGCTCCATTTTCCTTATCGCCATAGGAAAAACCAAATGCCCTTCCTAAGTCAAGATGATGGTGCGAATTAAAATTCGTATTCAAGCGGAATCCTCCCAACTCCTTATCCTGCAGATATTTTTTTATGGCTCGCCAGAGCTTCTTAACTTGTGCATCTGAAGCGACGCCGCTCATAATGGCAAATACCTGGCTGGCTAAAAGCATCCTCATGGCTGCCTGATCAGTTTTCCCCTCCACCCGCTTTCCCTGCTCATCATAGTATCCGTTAAAAAACCCTTCCTTCAACCACTCGTTCCTGCCTAACCATTGGAATAAGTGCTCAGCCTTGCTCTTTAGATCCAGAATCAGCTGATCAATATCCAGGCTAACCTTTTCGCCGCTTAAATTCCTGACTTTTCCCAGATATTCGTTGAGCATTTTCTGCTTATATTCAAAATCGGAGTATTGGGGTTTGCGCTTTGCATCTAAAAGAAAGGTTAATTCTTTTAAGATACTTATCTGATTAGTTTTCTCTTTAAGCCTTTCTAAATATACGCAGAGGTCTCTTAAATTATGGGCATACATAAAACTAAAGGTAACGCTCTCTCCGTGCTCAGGCGCCATATCTAATCCGTCATTCCAATCAGCGCTTTCTAAACGGATGATGTTGTGCCTGCCCACGTTAAAGAACTGAACTAAGCTCTGCGCCAGAATATGTTCCAGGATACTCCCGCTATAGATTTTTCCGTTTTTATCGCGCAAGGTATAATCTCTATGGGGAAAGTGAAGGTCTATTTCCTTTGCCCTTTTATACTGGTGATCCTGAAAATAGAGGGCTTGCTTAAGAAGGATATCCTGGTCTCCGGTTTTATCTATGTACAAGCGCAGGGTCAAATACGGCCAAATGCCATGATCCATCCAGATGCGCGTGATCCGATTCCTATCTGAGATAAACTGCCCATCCTTGGTAATTATTGTGGCATTAGAGCCGTCAATCCTTACGCCTTTAAAATTGTCCAGAATAAAGTTTTTGGCTTTCTCCCCGGCTTGAGTCAAAAGCAAGGCCAGGGCATCCTGCCAGAGGTCGCGCCAACCCCTCCCGCCTTTTCCGTAGTCAAAATGGGGCAGGAATGAACAGCCAAAGAACTTACGCAGGGTCGGCTGCAGCTTTACCCAAGAAAGCCAGTTATTAAAATCCCTGTCCTTAAAATCAAATTCCAATCCTGATAGGTATCCCCGCCAATATTTCCCGGTTTCTTCAAAACTGTTCCTGATTTTCGCCGGGGAATTCAATTTCTTAAACGTATTTCTTATCTGAGCCTCGTTCTCGCTCAAACCCATAATCAGAAAATAGCTCACTTCCTCGGATTTCTTCAATCTCTTCTCTTTAAACCTGAATGCCGCGCAGGATTCTTTGCCGTCAAATTCCGCAAGCTTCTTTTGAACAGGCTTTATATTCTTTTCTATGGCATCGGGAAAAACAGCATCCCCCTGGCCGTAAAAATAATCCAGGGTGGGGAACTGTCCTGCGGGCGGCCGGGCCTCATCTTCAAAGCCCAGGACAAAATAAATCGTTTCATTCGCCTGATGCCCTTTCTCGTCAAAGACCATTGTCGGCTTAAGCAAGATCCCGAATTTATTCAAATAGACCCGGTTTAAAAGCGAGGTAACGTGGCGGTGATCCCTTAAACTCTTTTCGGCTCTGCCGTAGAGGGGGATAAAAGAGGTGGGAATGATGTCTATGGCTTTGCTGCCTCTGTTGCTTAAGGTAACCCGCATAATCTCTACCGGCATATCAAAAGGGACAAAATTGAGAATTTCTATTTCCAGGGATTTTGTCTTTTTGAAAATTTTATGGTAGAGAAATCCCGCCTCAAGCCTGTCCTGGTAAGGATGCGAGCATCTTATTGTCCGGCTACTGGCGGAAGCAAAACCACGGCCTCCCGGCCTGCCGGTTTTGATAAAAAAATCCCTTCGGCTGAGGAGATTGCTTCTTAAATCCTCAATGCCTGCCGGGGCAGTCAGGAAATGTTCGTTATCCCGCTTTATGTCTCCGGCCAGATTCGGGCTGATAGAGCATAAGAGGCGGCCCTCCTTATCCGTCAACGGAAAATAGAGGTTATATTTATGCGGATTTTCTACCACAAATGTTCCGTCATTATCAATGAATTTATAAATCATTTTGAATCTCCCCGGACTAAAGCCCGGGGATTTCTGCGAGGGATTAAATAACTCTCTTTTAAAGAAGTTCGCTGGAAACTATATCTGCGAATAAAAATCCCTTCTGGGTTAAATGCACGCCGGGCCGTTGAGAACTCCCCCTATTATAACTAATTAGGCCCCTTTCTGTCAACCCTGCCAAAGCGCTCTTTTGAAGTTTAGGGAAATCAAATCCTGTCTTTTGCTTAAACCAGCTGAAATCTATTCCCTTTTCAGTCCTGATTTTTAAAGCGGCGGTTTCTTTGGCTCTTTCGATTGCCGGAAGTTTTTCTTGAAATACGCCCAAATCTTCTTCCCTTTTATGCCTGGCGATATACGCTCTGATATCAGAAACATTTTCTTTTCTGACGCCGTCAAGATAGGAAACCGCCGAAGCGCCTAACCCAAGATAAGCGTTATTTTCCCAATAATTCTGGTTATGCCGGCAGGCATATCCCTCTTGGGCAAAGTTGGAAACTTCATACTGCTTAAAACCTTCTTTTTCTAAATAACCTATGGCATACCTATACATTTCAGCCGCGGCTTCATCTTCCAGGGGGACAAGCGCGCCCTTTTTTACCGCGTTAAACAAAGGCGTATCCTTTTCGTAGGTTAAGCCGTAACAGGATATATGCCTAATCGGCAACTCTGCGGCTTTTTTCAATTCCTGCCTCCAGCCGTCCAGGCGTTCATTCCCAACACCAAAAATCAAATCTATGCCTATATTCTCAAAACCCGCGCTTCTTGCCAGATGCACGGCTTCTTGCGCGGCTTGCGCGCTATGGATTCTGCCTAAATTGTTAAGCTTATTGTCGTTGAAAGATTGAACCCCCAAGCTTAATCTATTTACGCCTGAGCCCAAGAATAGCCTCAAAATCTCCCGGCTTAAACTCTCAGGATTTGCCTCTAGGCTGAATTCGGTTGCGCAGCCGGCAAATCTTTTAAGGCTGTTGAGCAGTTTGCCTAACAAAACCCCACCCAGCGCCGTCGGCGTCCCTCCGCCGATATAAATGGTAGAGTATTGTTTATCTAACCGTTCTATTTGTTCACAAAGAACATCCACGTAATCAGCGGCAACAGCTGCGTCATAAATAACGCTGTAGAAATCGCAATAAAGACATTTACTATTGCAGAAGGGAATATGGATGTATAACGAGCTCATTATAAAACTATTGGTCCTAGGAGATATTACGCAATAATCTTTAAAACTTCTTTTATCGGCTGGCCCTTATAAATACCCAACCTTCTGGCCGGGCTGGTGCAGGAGGCGACCCTGGTTCTTAAGGCCTCTTCTATCGTGGAGGCGCCGGTAATTTTTACCGCCGTATCTTTAAACTTCTCGGCTGCCTTCAGGTTAAGATACCCGCACATCACATAGCCGCGAGCGCCCCGGAGCAAAATGAAGTTTTTACTCTGCAGTTTTACCCAGAGCGCCTCAACAAAGCGCTTACCCGCTCTTATCTTTTTAACCTTTATCATAAATTGATTTCCGACTCTATTCTTTTAATCAAACTGTCCGCGTCTTTAATAAGCGCGCTTGAGCCAAGCTTCGCGGTCTCCAATTCGCGCTTTAGGCCTTTGAGGCTTCCTAAAAACCTTTTTAATAGCGAAAACCTCCTGGCTTCGCGCGCCTCTTCAGGATCTAATTCCTTGCGCTCTCTTATCAGCGCGGTTAAATCTTTTTTAACTTCTGGCGCGTCTTTGCCCTTTTCAAAGATTGCCTTCTTCAGGCTGGCGTAATCCTGGCTGTCTAAATCTTTCTTGTTCTTTGCCTGGCGCAGGACATCAATAGACTCATATCCGGGCACAAGCGCGGTATCGGTTGAGCCCGCGTAATCGTTTTTTAAATACTCCGGCTCTTCCTTTTCTAAAAAATAATATGACCTCAAAAGTTTCATCGCGGTTTGCTTGCGGATGCCTATTTCCTTTGAGGTATAGGCCTCAATCGTGCTATAGCCCCATTCCTTATACAGCTTATCTCTCCATACCGTATACAATGCCCTGCCTAATTCTATCCAGGAAGTCTTAAAATCCTTGGCGCTTTGCAAAATATGATGGCGCAGGGAACTCTCATCCATATCCCGCATCTTCTGTTCAAGGCTCTCTATTGACTTTGTTTTATACGCGTTCATTCAAGAGATTGAAGCCCGGCCTATGCTTCCTTTTGCGCAGCGCATGATTTACCCCGAAAAAAGCTCAAACGCTTATTGTTTTGTTTCGTTTTCCTGGACAAACTTTTTTATCTCATCAAGGTTTTCCAGGATAAGCTTGGCCTTAGCCAGCCCAAAAGAAAAAGGGTATTTATCCTCTTCATTTCTTTTTATCACAATAATCGGCTTTCCTTTATATTCACTTTTTTCAATCATTTATCTTCCTCCTTTTCACTAAAGAATTTGTCTTCCCCCGATAGATAGGCCGCAAAGGCTTAAAATGCCTGGCTAAAACCGACCCAATAATGCCGCTTGGCCTTAGGCTGATTTATTGCCTGGGCCGCGTCAAGGCGCAGGATAAAACGCTCTAAGAATGAGCCTAAATTAAAATGCAGCCGTAACCCCAAGCCGGCGTCCTTTTTAAAGCCGCGCTCGGAAAAACTCGCGAACCAGCTTTTCCCAATATCAAAAAAACCTGCTCCCTGAATTTTATCCAAAGAAATAAGGTTATCAAAAAATCTTAAATCCAGATTATCCGCCAGGTCAAGCCTATACTCTAAATTAAACATCGCTGCCTGGGAGCCATTAATGGTTTTATAGGCAAAGCCCCTTAGGCCCTTTTCTCCCCCTAACTGAAATAATCCCTTATCCGAAGGATAACCAAAACCTAATTTTATTCTCGCCGCGAGGTTTTGCGAATGGCTGAGGATGAAATATCTGGTCAGCTCCGGGCCAAGCCGCCAGAAATAATTATCCCCGCCTAAAAAATGCCCGGCATTTTCTATGGTGGAAATAAATTTCCAGCCGGTAACCGGGTCGGGATAGGGGCCATATCTGCCCAATTTTAGATTTAGGCCTAAAATTGCCTCGTCTTCTTGGCGGTAATAGAGATTGCGGATATCTTCCAAGCCGCCGGCAGTTAAAGCGCTCTTGGAATCCCGGTCTTTTAAAAGATATAAACTGATATGGTCATTCTCATCCAGAAGGCCGTAACTTACCGGCCAGAGTTCTTTGCGTAAATATAACTTAAAACCCCCCTGGTCATCCTCCCCGTCAATTTCTTCATAATCAAAGGCCTCAATTCCCCACCTTAAAAGTTTACCGGCTAAATGTCTCTGCTCAAAACCGAAGATATTTTTTACTCTTTCTTCATTAAAATTATAGGCGCTGGAAAGATAAAAGATATTATCCTGGGGCTTTTGTAAGGATGACCTTATCCCTAAATCACTGCCTATCTGCGGGCCAAAAACTAAGCTATAGGCATCGTCTTTAAGAAAAACCGGAATTTCGTATACCGGATAATACAGGGGAACTGGTTTGAGGTCTATTTTTCGTTTCCAATGATTATTAACCCGGTCTAAGTCCAAGAGGCGTTTCTGAGGATCGAGGTGGACGGATTTTATTTTTCGCGGATATTCGACTAAAAATTCTTTTTCTTTTCCCTGGCCATCCCAGGACAATCTTTGCTTTGTCCCATCTTCAAATTCTACTAAGAGTTCAACCGGCATCCGAATTTCAGCCCGGTTTTCCACGACAACTTTATTATCCTTAACCTCTTTGACGGCGTAATCACATTTTTTAGAGGTTTTAAACCACTCCTGGAAAAACCAGTCTAAATCCTGCCCGGATTCTTCTTTAACCAAGGCCTGAATATCCCGCATTGAAATATTCCTGAATCTGTATTCCGCGAAAATCCTCTTCATAATCTTATTAAATATTTCATCGCCAACCACATAATTCAGCATATCCCATATTTTAGATCCTTTGCCGTAGGTGATGGAAAATATGGAGCTGGGTTCCTGAAAGCTGGAAAGCTTATTTAAGGCCGGTGAATCTAAGCCGTTTTCGGCGGTGAAGCTGTAGCGGTCGGTCTGGGCGCGCCTAAAGGAAAAATTAGGAATAAGCCAGCCGAGGGCCCTGGGCAGGGCCATAACTTTTGCGTCGGGCCCGTATTTGTCCTCCAGATAGCGCAGGATAAAATAGGAGTTTAAACCCTCGTCAACAACCATTTCCTTATATTCATCCGAGCCGACCAGATTATAAAACCACTGGTGGCCTGTCTCGTGGGCAATGAGGAAATCAAAATAGCGCGCCAAGAACTTCGGCAGACGGTAAACTCTGGTATCAATGAGGATAAGGTTTGACGACTGTGTTCCCCCGTAGGCAAGGAAACTCGGCGCGATATTAAATTCTTTATAAGGATAGGGGCCTAATTTTTGAGAATAAGATTCCATTAGATCCCGGGCGCATTCAGCCGCTTTTTGAGCGTAGAAATCATCGCCTTCAAAATAATAAGAATTTATCTTTATTCCCCCGGCCTCCAATGATTTTACCTTATAATCCGGGCTTAAGGCCAGGCCGAAATCCCGCAAAGGAAGCTCGGACTCAAGAAAAATGGTTTTGCTGCCATCCGGGTTTTGTTTCTCCTCTTTTAATATCCCGCTATGGATAAGTGTTTGTTCCTTAGCCACAGTAAGTTTAACTGAATAAATCGCGGCCTCAGAAAAATACGGCTGATGATAAGGATAAAAAGGATAATTATGCCAGCCCTCCCGGTCTAATACCGAAAGCATAGGATACCAGCGCAATAAACTGGTGATATTTTTATTCCAGCCGAATCTTCCATAACCATGAGGTATCTCTACCTGATATTCTAACTCTATTACCGATGAGGAACCAGCAGCAACCTCGTTTTCCAGCTCAATTTTCAATATGGTTTGGTCTTCTCCCTCAATTTGGTATTTGAGGCCTTGGCCTGATGAGGAAACAGAATTTATTTTTATGCTTCCCGACTGAAAACCTTCGGGGAACAGATTCACCTTAAAGTAGGCGGCATAGCGGGAAATAAACCTTTTCTCCTTTTCAGTATATTTACGGTTAGGATAAATATGAAAATATGCTTCCTTTACGGCCTTATCCGAATTATTCACCAAGGTTACTTTTTGCTTGGCCCGGATAATGTGGCCGGCGGTATCCACCCTGGCCTCTATCTCGTATCTGGGATTCTGGTAAGCGTCCACACCAACAGGAGCCAACCCAAGGAAAACAACCAGAAAAAATAATAACTTATATCCTTTATCGTGCTTTCTCATCAATCTAATCCCGCTCCATCTTGAGGTTTCAAATTGAAACCTCAAGTTAGCGAACTCTTCTTTAGTTAATTGAAACATAAAATCATATGGAAATCTATCCATGGTTAACCATTCTCGCCCTTGCGAAACTTCTTCCCGCACTCCGAACATTCGACCACATTATCGAAAAACAAGCTATGGGGCACGCAGGTCCCGCAATGTGGGCATACTTCCGTATTCAATAACTCATCGCCGCCTTCCATCATAAAGTCTAAGAAATCAGGATCATCCATTTAATTTTATTTCAGATTTAGTAAGGATTCTTTTTGCATACTCGGGGATGCCGGGTAAGAGACTAATAATTCCATAAGGCGGCCATCCTTTTTCACCGGGGTTAAGGATGTCTTTTCTTTTGTGATATGTCGTAACTAACCATTTGACCGGGTAAAAATGGCTGTAAAAATCATCGGGGTTGGTTGAACCGGTGTTATGGCCATTCAGTCTAAAATGATAATCGCCGGTTATCGCCCCAATGCCAAACAAACCATCGTTGGTATTGTTAACCGCAACATAATCCCCTGCGCTTAAGGAGAAAAACACGGAAAACTCTTTCAATCTTTTCGTAAGTTCACTCTCGCTGTAGGAAATTCTTACTATTTCCAATCTTTGGTTTTTAGACTTATTGGATAAATCTTCTTTAATCCTGCTTACCATAGCAATATATCCGCCGTTCTTAAAATTCCCCCAAGCTTCCTTCTTTTTACCAGTAATATGAGTTGGAGAAATTACGGCAAATTTTGGCATCTTGTCCTTCCTGCTTTCAATATCAATTTTTAACCTCTTATCTCATCTTTCTAAAACCATCCTGTTATTGTTTCTCCCGCTATCATACTTATGCCTCTGTTAAGTCCGGCAACGCGGGGAAAGGATTAATATTTGCTATCTCCTTATGCGCCTCTGTTTTACCAGAAATCAAGGCAGTTGTCTTTGTCTGCACTTGAGCCGTATTTATATAGACGCTCTTGAGGTTGTCATATCTCTTCTTCCATCCCCTTACATGCTCGTGGCATTCTTTCTTTAAATCCTCATACATTTCAACCGTTTTCCTGATAACTAGATCCAAAGCATTTTTAAATTCAGCTCCTTGCAGATATTCCAAGGTTTTATCAATAGCCTCTTCTCTTTGCGCTTGAGTCAATTTTAATTGGACAAGCCTGACAATTTGCTCTCTGAGTATGGCAGCTATAGCCAGAACACCTCCGGGGCTTACAACAATAACTCCTTTTTCAACAAAGAAACCCCCAGTTCCTTTTTTACTAGCGCTTGTGACTAACACCGCATAATCAGCTTTTCGTTGTATCCTGGCATTATATGCCTGTTCAGCATGAGCGCTCTGCCAATGACCAACCCTCTTACATTCGTATACTATCAATCCTGACGGTTTCTTATTGTGCATAACCTCATGCAAGATATCTCCGCCTTTACCGGTATGAGTGAAGCTATCATTGGGGAAATCTTTTTTAAGCGCTTCCATCAGCTTATCTTCATAAAGGAGGCCCTCAAGTTGAGGCGTCGTTTGATTTTTGAGTTGGGTTTCCAGATTACTTATCCGATTTTGCTGTTTCAGATTCTGCGCCTGAAGAGTTGACATTTGCTTTCTGGTAGCATCTATTGTTTGGGTTGCCCTAAAAAGGTTTCTCTGTGTTTTCTCGGTTACTTTCTCAACTTCTTTCTTAATCGAATCTTGCATTCTGCTCTTTAACTCGCGATTTATTTCTTTTCTCGCTTTTGATTCGGCATTTCTTACAGCTATAGAAATTCTTTCTTCAAAACTTTTTTTTTAATTTATTCCGCTCATTTTCTAACTTCTGAAGCTTAGTATCATATTTCTTAGTTTCCGCGGAAAGCTTCTGCTCAATAATATTTTTTTGCT
Source organism: Omnitrophica WOR_2 bacterium RIFCSPHIGHO2_02_FULL_45_21 (assembly GCA_001805575.1). Taxonomy (GTDB): domain Bacteria; phylum Omnitrophota; class Gorgyraeia; order Gygaellales; family UBA12090; genus 2-02-FULL-45-21. The sequence continues at coordinate 13,585 of MHGN01000006.1, forward strand.
CTGATTTTAACCTTTTCTTTTCAATCTCAAATTGTTTTTGTGAGTCTTTTCTTTGCTGAATAAGCTCTTTTTCCTGTTCCTTAAGCCGCTTTTCAGCCGCGCGACGCTCTCTCCAAATACCGGTTATTTTCTCAAATAATTCTTGCGATACAGACTGTTTACATAATGGGCATTTAAATTCCATTTTATCTCCTATTTAAATTGTAGCGCTTAACTCCTTTTTGCATTTCCATCCAGAAATGGCGGGAACAATCGAAGAATAATTCTGAAATACTTTCTTTGCCAAATCTCCCTAGTAGATCTATTTTAATATTCTATTTCTTCTAAGCAATTTTTAT
>MHGN01000007.1 GCA_001805575.1 Omnitrophica WOR_2 bacterium RIFCSPHIGHO2_02_FULL_45_21
CAGGGCCGATGGTACTATAGTAGTAATGCTATGGGAGAGTAGGACGATGCTCCGGCTAGAATAAAAAGCCCTCCGGTGATAAGCCGGGGGGCTTTAATACTTTAAGGGAGGGTTGATGGATAAAAAAACTTTCGCAGGTATTTTTGTACTGAGCATATTGATTTTTGCAGCAGGATGCAAGGAGAAGGCTTTAGAGCCAACGGTTACTGCTCCGATGATTGAAGAGCTGTCGTCGGACATAACGACAACTACACTGCAAGCGCAAAGTATCCCGGTCGAGGCGCAAGAAAAAAAAGAAGGAGCTGTTCCTTTAGGTACAGAGCAAAGAGAAGAGCCCGCAGGTCCGCTTGAATTTATGCCGCCTTCTGAAAAAGAAATACAGCAGGCGCTTGCGAATGCCGGCCTCTATGACGGCGGGATAGACGGTAAGATTGGCCCTAAAACCGAAAAGGGAGTTGAAGAATTCCAAACTAAGAACAATCTAAAGGTTGATGGCAAGGTGGGGGTTAAGACCTGGGAGAAGCTTAAGGAATACCTTAATCTAAACCTTCTGCCAGCCTCCTCGGGGATTAAGGATTAACCTTTCAAGAAAATCTCCTTCGGCGGGGTTCCGCTCAGCCACAGCTTAAGAGGAAATGAGATCCTTTTAAGCTGTGGCTTTTTATTTGCATTTATTGTATAATCTTAATCTATGGTTAAAGATCTCACAACGGATATCCGTTATCTAAAAGGCATAGGGCCGAAGCGGGTAAAACTATTTAATAGCCTTGGGGTTCATTCTATTGAGGACTTCCTTTATTATTTCCCCCGCCGCTATGAAGACAGAACTAAGCTTACCGATATCGCAAAACTAAAGATAGGAGAATACCAAACTATAGAAGCCAAGATTTTGGGGTTTGACGAATCCTCAGCTTTCAGGCGCAGGTTCTTGAATATTTTTGAAGTCGTTGTTGAGGATTCTTCCGGCAGATTGCCCTGCGTTTGGTTTAATCAGCCGTACTTAAAACAGTATTTTAAACCGGGTAAAGAGGTTGTGCTCTACGGCAAAATAGATCTTCATCGCGGGTGTCTTCAAATGCAGAATGCCGAATATGAGATTTTAGATTCGGAAAGTAAAGACAATCTCAATTACGGAAGGATTGTCCCTATTTATTCATTGGTTGAAAGGTTAAGCCAAAGAATGCTGCGGCGTATAATAAAAGGCTGTTTAGATGAAAATCTGCCTGAGTTTTGCGATATCCTGCCCTATAATATCAGGCAGTGTCATCATCTGCTGAATATTGCCAGCAGCATATTGAATATGCATTTCCCCAAGGATATACCTACCCAGGAATCAGCTTACAAAAGGATTCTTTTTGAAGAGTATTTCTTGCTTCAGCTCTCCTTTGGCCTGAAGCGCCTTAAGGCAGATAAAATAAGAGGTATTAACCATAAGATAAATGAAGATTTTCTCAATGAGTTTGAAAAAGGCTTGCCCTTTGAGCTGACTTCTTCACAAATGCAGGTTATCCAAGAGCTCAAGGGAGATATGGCATCTTTAAAACCTATGCACCGTTTGCTTCAAGGAGATGTGGGTTCAGGGAAAACCATTGTTGCTTTATATGGGTGTATGCTCGCAGTATCAAATGGCTATCAGTCAGCCTTTATGGTGCCGACAGAGTTACTTGCCTGGCAGCATTGCCACAGTCTCAGGTCTCAGGTCTCAGGTCTCAGGTTCAGCGGGCGCGCAATAAATGTAGCCCTGCTAACGAGTAGTTTAAATAAGAAGGAAAGGGAAAAGATTTATAAAGATGTCAAGAGCGGTAAAGTGGATATACTGGTCGGAACGCATGCATTGATTGAGGAGCATTTGGAATTTAAGAATTTAAGTTTGGTGGTTATTGACGAACAGCATAAATTCGGGGTGCATCAGCGATTGCGCCTTTTAACTAAAACGGTTAATCCGGATTGCCTGATTATGACCGCAACCCCCATTCCAAGAACTCTGGCCATGACTATCTATGCGGATCTGGATATCTCTACCATTGATGAACTGCCGAAAGGGAGGCTGCCGGTTGTGACCTATCTTGTTGACGAAAGCAGGCGGCAGTGGGTTTATGATTTTATCAAAGAGAATTTACAGGCCGGCCGTCAGGCATATATTGTATATCCCATAATTGAGGAATCAAAGACGCTTGATTTGAAAGCAGCGAGTATTATGTATGAAGATTTAAAGAAAAATGTTTTTAACAAATACAGAGTGGGGCTGGTGCATGGAAGATTAAAGCAGAAGGAACGTAGTAATATTATGCAGTCTTTTAAAGATGGTAAGGTTGATATATTGGTTTCTACAGTAGTAATTGAAGTCGGTATAGATGTCAGCAATGCCTCGGTAATGGTCATTGAGCATGCCCAGCGCTTTGGTTTATCGCAATTACATCAGCTGCGCGGTAGAATTGGAAGGGGAAAATATCAATCTCATTGTATTTTAATCAGCGATGCCGTTACGGGAGATGCCGGAGAGAGGCTTCAGGCGATGGTCTCGCTGAGCGATGGCTTTAAGATTGCCGAGAGAGATTTGGAAATCCGCGGTCCTGGTGAGTTCTTTGGGGTGCGCCAGCACGGTATGCCGGAATTACGGGTTAATCCGCTGGGGAATTTGGAAGTGATAAATATTGCTAAGCAAGAGGCAAAGAGGCTGCTTGAGAAAGACCCCTCTTTAAGTTTGCGGCAAAATCAAGGGCTTAAATATACTTTATCTGTAAGATTCCCGGATTACGAAAAATTGATGGCCGCCTAATGAACATATTAGCCATAGACACATCGTCAAAATACCTTTGCCTGTCAATAGCTAAAGATGATAAGATAGTGGCGGGCATACGCAGGTCTTTTGCCGGAGAGATGTCAGAAAAAATCATACCGTCCATTGATTCCGCTTTAAGGCAGTCAAAATTATCTTTGAAGGCAATTGATTATTTTGGCATTGGCTTGGGCCCGGGTTCCTTCACCGGGCTTCGTATAGGATTAGCCGCTATCAAGGGTTTGGCATTTCCTTTCAATAAACCAATTGTGGGAGTGGGCAGCCTTGATCTGCTGGCTTCTGCTGTTACTAATCATAGCGCTTTGATTTGTCCTATCCTGGATGCCAGGAGGTCATTGCTGTATGCGGCAATCTATCAAGGAAAGAACGCTATACTTATCCGCAAAACGAGCTACCTGTTAGTATCGATAGAAGAACTATTAGAAAGATTAAAGCCAAAAGATAAAGTGATATTTTTAGGCGATGGACTCAAGCTGTACTCTGGCGTAATCAAAAATAAATTATTTTCTTTGGCCGTCTTTGCCGATGAGAATCTTTGGTATCCTAAGCCAGAGGTTCTGTTATCTTGCGTGAAAGAGAGGATTGTGAATAGGCAGTTTTTGAATCTGCACAAACTTGTTCCGATTTACCTGTATCCTAAAGAGTGCCAGATAATTAAGAGTTCATAGAGTTTTTAGAGTTTGTTGAGTTCGAGAGTTAAGGGCTCAATAACTCAATAACTCAATAAACTAAACAGGCTCAATGAACATAAAAAATAATGTTTTTTACCGGCCAACCTGGGTGGAGATTAATCTTAAAAACTTAGCTCATAACTTTGGATTAGTTAAAAAAATCGTAGGGCCGAAGGTTAAAATTCTTGTTCCGGTAAAGGCCGATGCCTATGGCCATGGGATTATCGTTATTTCGCAGGAACTTCAGAGTTTAGGCGCGGATTATTTGGGAGTGGCATGCCTTGATGAGGCAATTCTTTTGCGAAAGTCAGGGATTACGCTTCCCATACTCATTTTGAACACGATATTGGCTGGCAATGTCAAACCCTTATTGGATTATAGCCTGACCCAGACTATTTGCACTAAAGAACTGGCGCATAAGTTAAATCAAGAGGCCAGGAAAAGAAATGTTCTCGCCTGCGCCCATATTAAGGTTGATACCGGAATGCATAGAATCGGGGTAGCGCATAATGAGGCCTATAGCTTTATCAAAGCGATAGCCCGATTGAGCAACCTCAGGATTGAAGGTATCTTTACCCATTTTCCCTGCGCAGACAATAAGCCCTCATTTACAAGAATGCAGATAAGGATGTTTAACGGTCTTATCCAGAGATTAGATGAAGCAAATGTGCATATACCTTTTAAACACGCTTCAAATAGCCTGGGGGTGATTAATTATCCTGCAGGGCATTTCAATATGGTAAGGCCTGGCCTTATGATTTATGGATTGTATCCTACGGGAGGATTAAAGATTAAGTTGAAACCTTTATTAAGCCTGAAGACAAAAATTGCGTATTTAAAAACGGTGCCGAAAAGAAGCGGCGTCAGTTATGGGCATACCTACGTTACGCCCCGCACTATGAAGATAGCCACTATGCCTATCGGTTACGGCGATGGATATCCGCGCAGCCTCTCTAATAAAGCCCATTGCCTCATTTCTGGCCGCGAGGCTCGGATTATCGGTAAGGTCTGCATGGATCAACTGATGGTGGATGTGACAAAAATAAAAAAGGTAAAGATTGGCCAGGAGGCGGTGTTAATCGGCAGGCAGAAAAATAAATCCATAAACGTTGAGCAGCTGGCTAAATTAGCCGGAACTATTCCCTATGAAATTGTCTGTAACTTGGGGGAGAGGATAAGACGGATATATAAAAATTAGGATGCCTTAGAGATTGCATTTAAGGCCCAGAGAGAAAAGGCGAGGGGAATTAACCAAACCGAGACAAAAGGAAAGATTACCCCGGCCTTGCCCAGCGCAAGGCCGATAGCGGTAAAGATATAATAGAGAAAGCTGATCAGTATACAGATTCCGAAAGAACTGAAGAGATTGGCGCGTTTACGAATCATAAAGGAGAAAGGAATCCCGATCAAAATGAGTATCAGGCTCGAGGCGCTTGAAGCATACCTTTGATAGAGGTCTACCGAAAGGTTTCTTACAGGTTGAGCTGCTCCGCTTTTTTTTAGCCTCCAGATGTAATTTTCTAACTGTCCGATATTCATCAATTCAGGGCGTTTGCTTTGTGAAAGCAGGTCTTCAGGGCTGTCGGTGATGTCCATAATCTGCTCCGGGTTATATATGGTGTCCGCCGCGATATGTCCATAGCGGTCAAACTGGAATTTGGTAAATTCATAAAAAATCCAAAGATTGTCTTTATATAATCCTTGCGCTGCAACAATTTTAGCAATCAAATTCTGCTCTTCATCATGTTCTAGTATGGTAATTCCTTTCATAATATTATCTTTGGTATCAAAGGAATTTACAAAAAAGAGCCTGTTTTTTAATCCGTAAAAGGCGAGGTTATTGATTATTTCTTCCTTATGGACTGTTTGTTTATCGCCCTCAAAGTAGCCTTTCATCTTTTCAGACTGCGCTTGCGCCTGAGGGACCAATCTTTCATTAACAAAAAATACCCCCATACTTAAGGCTAATCCGATGACTAAAAGCGGTGCGCTTATCTGCCAGAGGCTTAAGCCCGATGAACGCATGGCAAGCAGCTCATTATTGCGGTTAAGCCTGCCAAAGGTATAAATAGCAGCAAGAAGCAGCGCAATGGGCGAGGTCTGGGTAAAGATAATCGGAAGGTAGGCCAGGTAATACTGATAAACGGCGCTAAGGCCGATGCGGTTCTTTAGTATTTCATCCAGATGGGCTAAGGTGTCCGAGATTATATAGAGAAAGATGAAGATGCAGAGGCAGCCCAGGAACGTCTCTATGATGGGTTTAAAGATGTATCTATCTAAGATACGCATAATTTTATCATCAGCATAAGCCCCAGGATAGAAAAAATAATATTGGGCATCCAGATGCCCAGGGCCGGCGGCAGGTGCCCCTGGAGGCTTAAAGATTCAAACCCGATGAGCAGCAAATAATAAAACACCACAATCAAAAAGGCAAGGCCGAAATTCAGGGTTTTTTCTCTGCGGTGGCTGATGATTGCCATCGGCGAGCCGAGGAGGATAAAGACAAAGGCGGAAAATGCCAGGGCTAACTTCTGGTGGATCTGGGTTACTAGCGGCGTGGTTTCAATGCCCTGGGATTTAAATTCCCGTATTTGTTCTTTTAGTTCCTCGATGGTCATATCTTTTGGTTTTTTCTCGATGGTCTTCTTTTCATCACCAGCGGCCATCGCCAGGGTTATATAGTAAGTTTTAAAATTCAACTTGAAGAATTCACCGGGTTTATTGATGTCCGGCTCATCAGAGGTTCCGTCGGTTAATTTTAACTTTATGACTTTCTTGTCCGGTAAAGAGACGAATTCACCGTGCCTGGCGATAATGGTCCGGGAAGGCCTGTCTTTTCCCTGCGGCTCGTAAATGCGCACATTATTGAGGATATTGCGTTCTCCGGTCTGCTTGTTTTTCTCTATGGAGTAAATAAAAAGGACATAGTTCTGAAACGAGTTTATAAAAGTGCCTGCCTCTAAGGCAGCGGTGGGATTCTTGATGCCGATATCGATCAGGGTCTTTCGGCTTGCGTAGTGCGCCTTGGGGATGATGCGGTCATTGAGGATAACGAGAAATAAGCTGGTAATCACCCCGATGATTATCAGCGGCAGGATGAGTTTAAAAATATGTATTCCGCTTGCGCGGATGGCGAGGATTTCATTATCGCTGGATAACCTGCTTAAGGAAAGCAGCGCCGCGGTCAGTACGGCAATCGGAATTACATAGGTAAGAAGATAAGGAATAAGAAAAAAAAAGAGTTTTAAGACGCTGAAAAAATTTACCCCCCTGGTAATGATCAGTTCTACAAGCTTAACCAGGTTTCCTATGAGCATTACAAAAATAAGCACCGCTAAAGAAAATATAAAAGGGAGGCTGAATTCCTTTAAGAGATAGTTGCGCAGTATCCTCATATTATATTCGTTAATTGGCCAGGGCTAAAACATAGACTCCGGCCGCCCCTGCATTTTTTAGCGCCCGGGCAGCTTCGGATGCAGTCGCGCCGGTAGTTAAGACATCATCAATAAGCAGGATGGTTTTACCTCTTACCGCGCTCGGCGCGTTAAGCGCAAAGGCGCCCCGGATGTTTTGCCAGCGTTTTGATTTTTCAAGTTCAGTTTGTGATTTGGTATCGCGAATGCGTTTTAAATTATCCTTCAGCAGCTTCAGTCCGATATATGCGGATAGATTATCTGCCAGTGCCTCTGCCTGGTTAAACTCTCTTTCTCTATGCTTACGTGGCGATAGCGGTATGGCGATAGCGCAATCGCAAGCTTCAAGCGGCAAACGGTAATCGCTGACAAAATCAATCATCAATCGGGATAGAACTTTAGCCAGGCAGATTTTATTCCTATATTTTAAATTATGCACCATTTCCTTAATTACTCCTTCATAAGAACAGCTTGCCCAGGCACGGTCAAACCAAAATTGAGTTTTAGAGCATTCAGCGCACACATTTAGAGAGGGATCAAATTTCAATATTTTTCTGCCGCATTTCTGGCAGAAAGGCGGGCTGTTGGGCTTAATTTTTCCAATACAATCGCGGCAGATTAATCCCGCCCTTTCTCTAGGCAAAGAATTGCCATCCCTTGGAAAGGGAGGGGTTACTCTGCGTAATTGATTTTCTAAAGTAATTCTTATACGGCATAATAAGCAGTAGTGAGGATAAATTATTTCTTCTAAAGCCTGCAGAATTCGATTGAGCATAATTTTCAAGTATAACAGTAAAAGAGTTTATTGTCAAATATCAATGTATTTGACAGGGGCAATTTATCAAGGTAAAATAACAAATTATGAATAGCGCGACCCATAAGCCCCCCCGCCGCAGGCCACCGCCTCTGGCGGGGCAGGCGGGCGATAGCCGCAGCCATAAGCCGGTAAGGCAATGGTTTGGCATACCAAATAGCCAAAGCCATAATTTGAGAACGCAGCTTCTACAATTGCTCAAAAAAAACGCCTTCAGGAAAGGCGCGGTTACTTTATCTTCGGGAAAGGCCAGCTCATTTTATATTGATGGCCGGTGCATTACCTTGACTGCCAAAGGCGCATATTTAGCTGCCAATCTTATTCTTGATTTACTAAAAAACCAGAAGTTAGAGGCAATAGGCGGGCCGACCTTAGGCGCAGATCCGATCGTAGGAGCCATTGCCGCAATTAGTTATCTTCAAAGGAGGCCGTTTAAGACGTTTATCATCCGTAAAATCCCCAAAGCCCACGGCGCCAGGCGCCAGATTGAGGGGCCTCATTTAAAGCCAGGCTCACGGCTGATCCTGGTTGACGATGTAGCTACTTCCGGTGAGTCCTTCTTAGAGTCGATTGATATACTGCGTAAGGAAGGATTCGAGGTCGATACCGCCATTTGTATCGTTGACCGCATGGAAGGCGCAAAAGAAGCCCTTGCCCGAAAGAACTGCCAGCTGATCTCCCTTTTTACGCCAGAAGATTTCGGAATCAAATCCTAATATTTTTATGCGAGTTTATGATATTGCTGTTGTCGGCGCAGGTCCCGCAGGAATAATGAGTTGCATCCGCGCCGCCCAGTTTAACAGGCCAGAGGGCAGTGGTTTGGCTTCCCATAGCCAAAGCCAGAAAAACGTCATCCTGCTGGAAAGAAACAACTGCATCGGAAAAAAAATATTATTAAGCGGAAAAGGCAGATGCAATATTACTAATATAGTTGCGCTGGATGAGTTTATCGCCAAGTTTGGCAGGCAGGGAGAATTTTTGCGCTGCGCATTTTCAAAATTTTTTAATCAGGATTTGATAGATTTTTTTAAGGCAAAAGGCCTCCAGCTGAAAATAGAACGTCAAGGCAGGGTTTTCCCGACAACTGACAGGGCGGCTTCAGTTATTGAAGTATTGAATAAGTATCTTTTAGAGAGCAGGGCCGGGTTATTATATAATACGAGAGTAACGGGTATAGAAAGAGAAGGGGGTTTATTTAAATTATTTTCAGAAGATGGCCGGCTACTGAACACAAAGCAAATAATTCTGGCAACCGGCGGCAGGTCTTTTAGTTTTACCGGTTCAGCTGGCGACGGTTTTGCTATTGCCGGAAAATTAGGCCATAGTATAGCCCCCTTAATGCCCGGCCTGGTCCCATTAAAGACAAAAGAAACCTGGGTCAGAGAGCTAAAGGGGCTTGGATTAAAGAATATCCGTCTTACCTTTAAGGCCAAAAATAAGAAAATAGTATCAAATGTGGGAGAGTTACTTTTTACTCATTTTGGTGTCTCCGGCCCTTTAGTTTTAGATTTGAGCAGCTCGGTGTTGCATTTGCTTGCCCCCCGAGGGGGGCTTATTGAGAATAAGGAAGTTATCCTTGAAATTGACCTTAAGCCGGGCTTGGGCCCCAAACAGTTAGAAGAAAGATTGTTGCGGGAGTTTGGCATTGCCGGCAAGAAGAGCGTTAAAAATGTTTTAAAAGAACTCCTCCCGCAGAAGTTTGCCGTCGTATTTGTAAATTTGCTTGGAATAGATTATAATAAGAGAGCCAATCAGGTAACCAAGGAAGAAAGACGCTCCCTTTTGAATATGCTCAAGTCCTTGCGCTTGCATATTACCGGCTCTTTGCCATTAGAAGAGGCAATGGTTACCTGTGGCGGTGTCTCAACCAAAGAAATAAATCCCCGGACGATGGAGTCAAAAATTGTGCAGGGTTTATATTTCGCCGGCGAGATAATCGATGGCTCTGCCCCCAGCGGAGGCTATAACCTGCAGCAGGCCTTTTCAACCGGGTATCTTGCCGGGGAGCAGGCGGCGCGCGCAAAGAATGCGTAAAATAATATTGGCCTCGCAATCAAAGGCAAGGCAGAAATTACTCAAAGAGATTGGCCTTAGATTTCAGGTTGCCCAATCCGCTGTCAAAGAAAGCCGGGAGTTAAAAAGAGGCTGTGCGGCCCTGGTTATGAGAAATGCCTTTAAGAAAGCCAAAGATGTTGCTAAAAGATTTAAGAGCGGGGTAGTTATCGGCGCCGATACTGTGGTTTTATCCGGAAGCAGGATAATTGGCAAGCCGTCAAGTATGAGTGATGCCTTGAGGAGTTTAAAATTGCTTTCCCGTAAGCCGCAATGGGTTTACACAGGTATTGCCATAATTGATATTGAGAATAAGGGGTTGTTCCTTGATTATGAAAAGACAAAGATTTATATGCACCCTCTAACTAATAGGCAAATCAGGAATTATTTTAAGAGGGTTTCTCCGCTTGACAAATCCGGAAGCTTTGATATTCAGGGATTAGGCAGTATATTTATTGAGCGCATTGAGGGTTGTTTCTATAATGTGGTGGGTTTGCCGCTGGCAAAATTAACCAAGATGCTCCAAAAGATAAATATAGATGTATTTTAAATCTAAGCTGTCTTGGGTTTTGCGTCTTGGTTCTTGCATCTTGTTAATTCTTACGGGATGCGCGACCGAATATAACGTAGCTACAAAAAGCGAGGAATGGATTTATTATGATACCAATAAAGAAATAAGGCTCGGCCAATCCGTTGCCCGGCAGATTGAAAAAACCTATAAAATCAGCGCGAATTCTGCCTTGCAGGAAAGGATAAAGACAATTGGCAAAAAGGTTGCCAGTGTCTCTGACCGTAAAGAGCTTCTCTATTATTTTAATGTTATTGAAGCGCGCGAGGAAAAGGATAAGAAAGATATTGACGAAGAGGCCAATGCCATGGCTTTACCCGGAGGATATATTTATTGCTTTAAGGGCCTGTTTACCGCTGCCAATCCCACAGACGATGAACTGGCTTGCGTTCTAGCGCATGAGCTAGGACACATTGTCGCTAAGCATTCGCTTAAGAAGCTTCAGGGCTCAATGGGGTATATGTTAGTTAGAATCATCGCTTCGCAGATTCCTGATGCTCCGGGTTTAACCCAGGGGTTAGATGCGGCGTTTTTTGAGTTAATCATGGGCTATTCCCGCGAAGATGAGCTTTCAGCAGACAGGCTGGGGACCCGCTATGCCAAATTAGCCGGCTATGACCCTCGGGGAATGATTACCTTTTTAGGAAAACTTCAAGCCATAAACCGGAAAAAACCCATCCGTCCTTTTTCCTATGCCAAAACTCACCCCTACGCCCCGGATAGAATCCGGGTAGTCAAGGAGGAATTGGGAGAGGGGATGAGTTTTAAGGATTATATCAACATAGAAACCCCTGAACATGAAAAGCGTTATTAAGGAAATATGCATTTACCTGACGGATTTCTGACCCCGCATATCTGGATTTCTGCCT
>MHGN01000008.1 GCA_001805575.1 Omnitrophica WOR_2 bacterium RIFCSPHIGHO2_02_FULL_45_21
AGATTGGTGGATTCGCAGGCCGCGACAAAGGATTGCAATGGTTTAACCGTTGTTTTGGCTTTTAATTACGGCGGCAGAGCAGAAATAATAGACGCGGCTAAAAAGATGGCAAGGGCGGCCCTGGATAGGAAAATAGACCCCGATGATATAAGTGAAGAAAATTTTGAGCGTTTTCTTTATACCGCAGGCCTGCCCGATCCGGACCTTTTAATCCGCACCAGCGGTGAACTGCGCATCAGCAATTTCTTGCTTTGGCAGCTTTCCTATGCGGAGTTGTATTTTTCTAGTCTATGCTGGCCGGATTTTAAAAGAGAAGACTTAGAGGAGGCGATTGCTGTCTACCAGGGGAGAGTCAGGAGATTCGGAGGAGTATCCCCGCACGAAGCAAGAGGGTGACCCGATGTTCAGGCAGAGATTCTTTAGCGCGGTTATTTGGTTTTTCATTATTGTTCTAGCCCTCAGGTACGAGCTTATTTTTGCTCTTTGTCTTATGGCTTTAATTATTGGAGGGTGTTTAGAGTTCTTTAACCTTATTGAGAAGAAGGGAATTTATATTTACAAGTATTTTGGGATGTCTATCGGCATCGCGATTCCTTTATCGGTTCTTTTTAGATTTGAATTAACCAAGGGCTGGGAACTTCTCTTTATTGTTTTGGCGCTGCTTGCGCTTTTTGTTCTGCAGCTTAAGAGGCAGGATAATTCTCAGGCAATCATTGGAATATCCACCACTCTTTTTGGCATTATTTATATATCCTGGTTTTTTAGTTTTTTAATCAAGATAAGATATCTTCCCGGAGGCCAGGGGTATCTGGCGGCGGTGATTTTGATGACTAAGTCTTCGGATATAGGAGCGTATTTGATCGGCAGCCGTTTTGGCAGGCATAGGCTCATTCCGCGCATAAGCCCAAAAAAGACTATCGAGGGCTCTATCGGAGGTTTGTTATTTTGCATGCTCGCCGCCTTATTGAGCAGGCCATTTTTGGGGTTTTCTTACGGACACCTCTGCTTTTTGGGTTTAGCTATCGGCCTGCTATCTGAATTAGGAGATCTATCCGAGTCCCTAATTAAGCGGGATTGCCAGGTAAAGGATTCAGGATTTCTTTTTCCCGGATTAGGCGGGGTATTGGATTTAATCGATAGTTTACTATTTACCGCACCGGTATTTTATTTTTATCTCAGCAGTATTAGAGGATAGATGAAGCGCATTGCAATTTTGGGCTCAAGCGGATCAATCGGCAAGACCACCTTAAAACTCATCCGGCAGTATAAAAAAGAATTCAGCTTAGAAGCTGTGACGGTAAATAGCAACGTATCGTCTCTTGAGCAGCAGCTCGCTCAATTTAAACCGAATAAAATAGCGGTTGTCGATAAAGAGGCAAGGAAAAAAATCTGCGCCTCTCTAGCTAAAGGGACGCAGATCTATTCCGGTATTGAGGGTTTAAACAGAATAGCCTCCGATAAGGAGGTAGATATCGTGGTCATTGCCATAAGCGGAAGCTTTGCCCTCTATCCGCTCCTGGCGGCAATTAAAGCCAATAAACAAATTGCCCTGGCAAATAAAGAAGCAATGGTGATGGCGGGATCTATTATTACCGAACGGCTTAGGAATTCGCAGGCTAAGCTGATTCCTGTGGATAGCGAGCAGTCTGCCATATTTCAATGTTTGGAAGGGAAGGAGAAGGACAAGCTTAAAAAGATATACCTGACTGCCTCGGGCGGCCCGCTCTTTAATGCGCCGCTTAAAAAATTTAAACATCTGAGGCCTCAGGATGTCTTAAGGCATCCCCGCTGGAAGATGGGTAAAAAAATTACGGTAGATTCCGCCACCCTGATGAACAAGGGCCTGGAGGTAATTGAGTCAATGTGGCTTTTTAATATGGCTGTTTCAAATATACAGGTGCTCATCCATCCTGAAGCCATTATTCATTCTATGGTAGAATTTATCGACGGAATTATCCTGGCGCAGTTAGGAGTAACTGATATGGCTCTGCCAATTCAGTATGCCTTAAGCTATCCGCGCAGGCTTGAAAATAAAGAATATGAACTCGATTTTCTAAAAGTAAAACGGCTCACCTTTAAAAAAGCGGATACCAGAAAGTTCCCTTGCCTTGATTTTGCCTATCAGGCAGCTCGCGATGGCGGAAGCGCGCCGGCAGTAATGAACGCAGCTAACGAAGAGGCAGTAAAAGCATTTTTAGATGAACGGATGGGGTTTATCCATATCCCTCAGGTTATTGAGAAGATTATGTCTAAACACAAGATTATCTTGCGGCCCGGCCTTAATGCTATATTGGCAGCGGATGGATGGGCGCGGGAAGAGGCAAAGAGATTAATCCCTAATCTAAGATAAATAATATCGTCATGCGTCATGTGTTATGCGTTATGTATTAAAATAACGCAAGACGCACGATGCAAGACGCGCAACGCAATATGTTTTCCTTCTTGATGTTTTTCATCATCCTTAGCGTCATGATTCTGGTGCATGAGTTCGGGCACTTTGCCCAGGCCCGGCGGCTCGGCATTCGGGTGGAGCGGTTTTCTTTGGGTTTTGGACCTAAACTTTTGAGCTACAAGAAAGATTTTACCGAATACGCCTTGTGCGCTCTTCCTTTTGGCGGGTATGTAAAATTAGCCGGTGATAACTGGGGTGATTGTAAAGGCGAAAGGTATGAATTCTTAGGCCGCAGTCCTTTTGAGCGGGCAAAAGTCATCTTTGCCGGCCCGGCATTAAATTATGTCCTTGCCTTTATATGTTTCTGGTTGGTTAACCTTATCGGTTATCCGAATATTACGGCAAAGGTCGGGGAATTAATGGCCGGTTATCCTGCAGAGGTTTCTGGAATAGTAAAAGGCGATTTGATTACCGCTGTGGATGGTAAAAGTGTAAAATACTGGCCGGAATTGCAGGAAATTATCCGCGGGCATAAAGCGCCCCGGGTAGAATTGGAAATTTTACGCGCTAGCCCCCAGAGGGGGGCTGGCAGGAAAATCATAATTTCAGTGGGATTGCGCCAAGAAGTGATTAAAAATCTCTTAGGCAGAGAACAAAAGATTAATCTTATTGGAATAAAACCTCACGGCGAGGTTGTCCTGGCTAAGCACAATATCTTTGAGGGATTTGTTCTGGCGGCGCGAGACCTCTTTAGGCTGACGGCCTTAACCTTTGAAGCATTGGCAAGGATGGCTAGCGGAGGGCTTTCGCTAAGAGAAAATATTACCGGGCCGCTGGGGATGTTTTTTATCACTTCAGGTGCGCTGAGGCTGGGTTTGAGCGCAGTGCTGCATCTGGTTGCGGTTTTGAGCGCTTCCTTAGGAATTTTTAATCTTCTGCCGCTGCCTGTTTTAGATGGAGGGCATATCTTTTTCCTGGGCTTAGAAAAATTGCGCGGCAGGCATTTAAATCAGAAAACAGAGGAAAAAATAACCCAACTTGGCTTTGGTTTTATCACCATCTTAGCGTTCTTCGTTTTCTGGAATGACTTGGTGAGATTCGGCATCCTGAATAAAGCCCTGGAAGTATTGGGTAAGGTTAGATGATTATCAAACGTCATAAAACCAAAGAAATCCAAATCGGTAATATCAAAATAGGCGGCAATAACCCTATTGCCATCCAGTCAATGGCCAAGGTGCCTACAAAAGATTATCGTAAGACACTCCTGCAGATAAAGAATTTAGAAAAAGAAGGTTGTTCAATAGTGCGCGTGGCCGTCAAAGATGAAGAAGACGCCCGGGCAATCAGTCAGATCAAGAGCGCAATGCGCATTCCTTTAGTTGCCGATATTCATTTTAACTGGAAATTAGCCATCTGCGCCATAAAATCGGGCGCGGATAAAATCCGCCTTAACCCCGGCAATATCTATAAGAGGCAGGAAATAAAAGAAGTAGTAAGCGCGGCCAGGGATTATTCTGTGCCGATCAGGGTGGGCCTGAATTCCGGTTCAATTCCTAAGATTTTTAGGTATAGTATTAAGCTAAGGCCCGCGCTCAAATTGGTAAAGGCAGCGCTTGATTATATTAAGCTCCTGGAAGATTTAAACTTTACCAATATTGTCGTATCTCTAAAATGCTCCAACGTCCTGGATACCGTCGAGGCATACCGGGAGATTGCCCAGAGATGTAATTACCCTTTACATTTAGGGCTTACCGCAAGCGGATTTTCAGAAGCCGGAAAAATAAAATCCGCGGTGGCTATGGGGATTTTGCTTTCCCAGGGTATTGGAGATACGCTCAGGGTTTCTTTGACTGATCAGCCGGAGGAAGAAGTGCGCATTGCCAAATATATCTTATCCAGCCTTGGCCTGGGGAATTTTGGCCCTGAAATCATTAGCTGTCCTGCCTGCGGCAGGACCGAGGTAGACATAGAAAAAATTGTCAACGAACTGCACGAAAAATTATCCGCTCTTCCGCATCCGCTATCCGCTCCATCGCTCAAGTTGGCCGTGATGGGCTGTGTGGTTAACGGCCCGGGCGAGGCAGAGGACGCAGACTTAGCTATCGCCTTTGGAAAAAAGGAGGGGCTGCTTTATAAAAATTCAAAGCCCATCAGAAAGGTCTTAAGCGTCCGGGCAGTTGATGAACTTCTAAAGGAATGGACTAAGATATGCACAATGAACTGAAAGATAAAATTCGCCAGGCCTTAAGGGAACAAAGCCATATTCTTGCAAGCGATAAGACAAGCCCTGAAGAACTACGTTATGCCATTGCTAAAATTATTGATGGCTTAAAGACGAGAGAACGCTTACAGGTTGATGAAAACTGCATCAAGAAAGTCAGCGATGATTTAAGCGATGAATTTTTTGGCCTCGGCCCGCTCAAATCGCTGCTTGAGGACGAATCGATTACAGAAATTATGGTTAACGGCCCTCAGAAAGTTTACATAGAAAAAGGCGGCAAGACCGTGCTTTCTGATGTTGTGTTTGAAAACAGCCAGCATCTTCTTTATATCATACAGAAAATTCTTTCTCCTACACGCAGGCATGTTGATGAGATGACCCCCTATGCAGATGTGTCTTTAGCGGATGGCTCGCGGGTCAATATTATAATTGCGCCACTTTCTCTCTCCGGGCCGGTGGTTACCATCCGTAAGTTTATGAAGGAGTTTGGAACTATTGAGGACATTATTCGGCACGATACTTTAAACAAAAAGATGGCGGATTTTTTGGTTGCAGGCATAAAAGCTAAACTCAATATTATATTCTCGGGCGCAACCGGAGCAGGTAAAACTACGACTTTGAATATATTATCTTCTTATATTTCAGCGGAGGAAAGAATTATTACCATTGAAGATACCGCTGAATTAAAATTAAATCAGCAGCATGTGGTTAATCTTGAGGCCAGGCCATCCAATATTGAAGGCAAGGGAGGAATCAGCATACGGGATTTATTTAAGAACAGCCTGCGCATGCGTCCGGATAGGATTATTTTAGGTGAAATCCGTTCCGCTGAAGCATTAGATATGCTTCAGGCAATGTCTTCAGGCCACAGCGGTTCATTAGCAGTCCTGCATGCCAGTTCGCCTCAGGATGCGATTTCCAGAATCGAAACTATGATTCTGACCACAGGTAATAATATCCCCATGTGGGCAATCAAAAAACAAATTGCTTCCAGCCTCAATATTATCGTTCAACAGGAACAGCTCGCAGATGGTTCGCGAAAAATTACCCACATTGCTGAAGTAAGAGGATTAGAGAACGATGAGTTGACTTTGCAGGATTTGTTTTCTTATGAGATAGAAGGTATGGGCAAGGATGGAAAAATCAATGGTTTCTGGAAAAATTATGGGATTACTCCTCTATTCTTCAGCCGTTTTAAAAAAATGGGCGTAGAGTTAAGCGAAGAGGTTTTCAAAAGTTAACTGCAAACTATGAACTCAAATGCTTTGGTCTAAGTTTTTTATTCCAACCTTAAAAGAAATTCCTCAAGGCGCTGAATCAATAGCGCACCAGCTTATGCTAAGGGCGGGTTTTTTGCGTATGCTGGTTGCCGGAGTGTATTCGTATCTACCTTGCGGGTTAAGGGTGCTTAACAATGTGCAAAATATCATCCGCCAGGAGATGAACGCAATTGGCGCGCAGGAGGTGCTGCTTTCCTGCTTACAGCCCCAGGAGCTCTGGGATAGAAGCGGAAGAAATGCCGAGATGGAAGAGGTGATGATTCGTTTTGTGGATCGGCGGGGAAGAAAGATGTGCCTTGGCCCGACTCACGAAGAGGTGATTACTGAATTGGTTGCCGCTCATGTTACCTCTTACAAGCAGCTTCCCTTGGTTCTCTATCAGATTCAGACGAAATTCCGCGACGAAATCCGCCCCCGCTTCGGCTTGCTGAGAAGCTGTGAATTCATCATGAAGGATGCCTATAGCTTTGACTCAAAAGAAGAGGGCCTGGATAATAATTACAAGCTGATCTATCAGGCCTATCTGAAAATATTTAGCCGCCTGGGCCTTAGGCCTGTGATAACCGAGGCTGAGAGTGGGGTTATGGGCGGTAGTCTCTCGCATGAGTTTTTGATTTTGAGCGAATCAGGTGAAGATACGGTGTATCTCTGCGGGGAGTGTAATTATGCAACCGGGAAAAAATCTGAAAATTGCCCTGTGTGCGCAAGCCCCCTGAAGGGGGCAGGCCGCCTCTATGAAAAAAAGGCAATCGAAATCGGCCATATTTTTAAATTAGGGACGAAGTATTCCAATTCTCTTTCTGCTTTTTTCACCGATGAGAAGGGGATCCGTGCTCCGATTATAATGGGCTGTTACGGCATAGGAGTTTCCCGGGCAATCGCCGCGATTATTGAGGCCAATCATGATACAAAGGGAATTATCTGGCCGGAGGAAGTTGCTCCTTTTGACCTTTTGCTCCTGCCTTTAAATATTACCGATCCAGATTCAAGAAGGTTCGCTTTTGAGCTCTATCAGCGCTTGAATGAAGCCGGTTTAAACGTGCTTTTAGATGACCGGGATGAGCGTCCAGGGGTAAAGTTTAATGATGCCGACCTTATCGGGATTCCTTTACGGGTTACCATCGGAGTGAAAAACTTAGAAACCAAGCAAGTAGAGCTTCAGCGAAGAACTGACAAGAAGCCCTGCCTTATTGGTATGGCTTCTGCGCTGGAGAGAATTATGCAGGAGATTGAGGAAAGGAAGGCATGCTTGAGCAAGATCAGGAATTAATTGATTCTATCAAGAGGGATGTCTTCAGCCAAGTTAAAGAATCAGACCTCCTTGAGTCGCAAGAGAATGTTGTTTTATCCCCAGGGAAAAGTATATGCATGGGCTTTTAGATAAAATAAAACAGGCTGCAGAAAATTACATCAACAATATTGGCTATGAGATGGTAGATTTGTCTTTATCAAAAACAAAGAACGGATGGATTTTGAGATTTCTGGTTGATAAGCCGTGCGGAGGAATCAGTATCCAGGAATGTGCTGTCTTAAACGAAGGCCTGGGAGGTCTTCTGGATAAAGAAAATATTCTGGGAGAAGGTTATTCTCTAGAAGTTTCCTCTCCCGGCATTGACAGGCCTTTAGTAACAAAAAAAGATTTCTTAAGGATTTATGGCAGATGGATAAGAATCTTACTTAATCAACCGATTGAGGGAAAGGTTGAAATGGAGGGAATTTTAGAAGCTGTGCAGGAAGATTTTTTATATTTAAAGTCAGGCAAAGAAATATTGGAGGTCTCTTTAGATAAAGTTAAGAAAGCAAAACAGGTGATCCCGCGCCTCCTCTGAATTAAACGGTTCAAGAAAATCGCTTATCGCGCGATGACTTTTGGCTGCGGCTATTCGGTTGCCGCACCATCCGCCCTCTAGCTTTCAGCGGTTTTCGCAGTGGTATGGGAAAGTGTTTTACTTGTGCCCGTAAGGGTATACTTTCCTGTAGCATAAAAAATTAAAAGGTGCGGGCGGATAAAATTCATATGAATAAAAAGGAAGGTGCGGGGTGAACGGAGAATTATTGGCGGTCTTAGAACATATGGAGCGCGAAAAAGGCATTAAGAAGGAAATCCTCATCCAGGCAGTTGAATTGGCGCTGGTGAGCGCGCTGAAGAAGATGATTGAGGTAAAGCCCGGAGTCGAGATAAAGGTAATCTTAGATAAAGATACGGGAAAAATCAGGGCCTTTGCCGCAGATGAAGAACTCAAGAGCCAGGACTTCGGCAGGATAGCCGCTTCCACTGCCAAGCAGGTAATCATCCAGAAAATCCGCGAGGCAGAGAAGGAGGTAGTTTTTAATGAATTTAATGCCAAGGTAGGCTCAATTGTCAGCGGCACCGTATACCGCTTTGAGAAAGGCGCTATCATTGTTGACCTGATGGGAAAAGCAGAGGGGGTGCTGTCGAAGCGCGAACAGATACCGGATGAAGAATTTCGCCAGGGCCAGAGGATAAGCGCGTATTTATGCGAGGTGAAAAGAGAGCCCAAAGGCCCGCAAATTATCTTATCAAGAGCCCATCCGCATTTTGTCAAGAAGTTATTCCAACTGGAGGTTCCTGAAATATATGAGGGAGTGGTGGAAATCCGGGCTATTTCCCGGGCGCCTGGCGAACGCACCAAAATAGCGGTCTGCTCTAAGGATGAAAAGGTTGACTCAGTGGGTTCCTGCGTGGGAATGCGGGGAGCGCGGGTTAAGAATATCGTCAATGAACTTCACGGCGAGCGCATTGATATAGTCCGCTATAGCGAAGATATGCACGAGTACATCGCGGCAAGCCTATCTCCGGCTGAAATTGCCGAGATCAGGCTGGATAAGGAAAACAGGAAGGCGGCGGTTATTGTCAATAATGACCAACTGTCTTTGGCTATCGGAAAACACGGACAGAATGTCCGCCTGGCTTCACAATTAACAGGCTGGGATATGGATATCCGAAGCAGAGACGAAGTGCAAAAAGAGGTGGCGCAAAAGAAAGAAGAAAAATTAGCCGAAGAGAAAATCATCTTGGCGCAAGTCCCCCCGGGGGAACAAGTAAGCAAAATAAAAGAAGAGTCTTTCTCTCTGGAGAGCTTGAGCGGTGTGGGCGAGAAGACCAAAAAATTGCTTAGCGAGGCAGGCTTTAGCAGTTTGAGTGCAATTGCGGATGCTAGCCCTGGCGCTCTTTCGCAAGTTAAGGGTATTGGAGAAGTAAAGGCAAAGAAGCTTATTGCCGGGGCAAAGAAGTTGATTCGCGAATCTAAGAAGGAATGACTATATGTTAAGTAAAGAGGTCAAGGTTAAGGCTAAAGTCAAGGTTAAGGTAGCGCAAGCAAAGGCAGATTCTGTAAAAAAGAAACCCCAGCCGCAGGCTCAAGCCAAAACCGCCGCCAAACCCACGAAGCCAAAGGCAGCCAGGGTCGAGAAGGCGATAGCAAAGCCAAGGGTGGGGGTTAAGAAGAAACCGTTTCCTCCAAAGACAAGGCCTGTAGTTATAAGCCCAGGGCCAGAGATCAAACTGCAAGCCTCAGTTTCGCCTGTACCTCAGGGGGTGTCTGCGCCACAAACCGCACAAGTTTTAGAGAAACCTAAAAGGCAAGAATTCCCGGCTCCGCCTATAACAGTAACTCCTGCCAAAGAGGAATTAAGGGATGAGCCTCTAAGCAAGGTTGTTAAAGAAGAAGCTAAGATTATTGGCCCTTCGACGGAGTTTACCCTGAGCGAAGCCGAAGGGCTCAGTGCCAATAGTGAGCGTAGCCGAACCATTGAAATAGATTTTCCTATTCCCTTGAAGGATTTAGCCTTAAAGTTAGGGGAAAAGCCGGTCGTCCTGATTAAGAAACTTCTTGATCATAAGATTATCGCTCATTTAAACTTTGCCGTTGACGGAGAGTTAGCCAGAAAAATAGCCTCTGAGTATGGCTGTCAAATCAAAAGAAAGCCCACCGAGGAAGAGCTTCTATTTAAGGAGCATGAAATTAGTGACCCGGCAAAATTAAAACCCAGGCCTCCGATAGTTACCTTTATGGGGCATGTTGACCACGGCAAAACCTCGTTATTGGATGCGATCCGTAAGTCAAAGGTTGCTGAATCTGAATATGGAGGGATAACTCAGCATATCGGAGCCTATTCAGTGAGCCTTCCCAAAGGAAAAATAACCTTCTTAGATACTCCAGGCCATGAGGCCTTTACTGCGATGCGGGCAAGAGGCGCTAAGGTAACCGATATCGTGGTCCTGGTAGTAGCTGCGGATGATGGCATTATGCCCCAGACTGTTGAGGCAATTGACC
Organism: Omnitrophica WOR_2 bacterium RIFCSPHIGHO2_02_FULL_45_21; assembly: GCA_001805575.1. Taxonomy (GTDB): domain Bacteria; phylum Omnitrophota; class Gorgyraeia; order Gygaellales; family UBA12090; genus 2-02-FULL-45-21. The sequence goes on from MHGN01000008.1 coordinate 10,192, forward strand.
ATGCTAAGGATGCCCAGGTGCCTCTGTTGGTGGCGATAAATAAGATTGACAAGCCGCAAGTTAACATTGACCTGGTTAAAAAGCAGCTATCGGAATTAGGGCTTACCCCTGAGGATTGGGGAGGAAAAACCATTACCGTTGGCGTTTCTGCCAGGACGGGTGAGGGCATTGATAATTTATTAGCGATGATTCTTTTAGAGGCGGAGATGTTAGAGCTCAAAGCCGATCCGGAAAAATTGGCAAGCGGAGTGGTGTTAGAAGCCAAGGTTAGCGAAGGCAGAGGCACTGTTGCTGCTTTATTGGTTGAGAACGGCACCCTCAGGCCTCAGGATGCAATTATCGCCGGGCCTTATTTTGCAAAAGTTAGGGCTATGTTCAATGAATTCGGCAAGCGGATTAGCGAGGCTCCTCCGTCCATGTCGGTTGAAGTATTGGGCTTACCGGGTTTACCTGAGGCAGGCGAGAAGTTTTTTGTTTTCTCTGATGAGAAGAAGGCCAAGGAATTGGCGTCTAAGAGAAAGCAGGAATTGCGTGAAAGAGAATTAAAGCCGGTGAAGACAATGTCTCTGGAGGACCTTTCTGACCAAATCAAAGAAGGAAAAGTCAAAGAATTAAAGCTCATTATCAAGGCGGATGTCGGAGGGTCTTTAGAGGCAATCAATGAGTCCTTGAAGAAATTAGCCACCGCTGAGGTGAAATTAAACATTATTCACGAAGCCGTTGGCAGTATTAACGTATCTGATGTGATTCTGGCTGAGGCATCAGGCGCAATCATTCTGGGATTTCATGTAGAGACCGATGAGCGCTCAAAGGCAGAAGTTGATAAGGCGGGTATAGACATACGAACCTATAACGTTATCTACGAATTGTTTAATGATTTAAAAACCGCAATGGAAGGCCTGTTAGAGCCGAAGTTAAAGAAGATATTCCTGGGCCGCCTGATCGTACGCCAGGTTTTTAAGTTGAGCAAGTCCGGCACTGTTGCCGGATGCTATGTGGAAAAAGGCAAAATCGCCCGATCTTCTAAGGTAAGCATTATTCGTAACGGCGCTTCGGTTTTTGAAGGATCCCTCCAGTCTTTAAAACGTTTTAAGGATGACGTGCGCGAGGTTAGTGAAGGTTTAGAATGCGGTGTGTCTCTGGCCGGATTTTCCGAGGTCATGGCAGGCGATGTGCTGGAGGCATATGATATAGAGAAGATAGCTAGAAAATTATAACTTAAAGAAACCAGTAACCAGAAACCAGGATAATCAGAGATGCTAAAAAAACGTATTTTGAGCGGGATGCGGCCGACGGGAAAGCTTCATCTGGGACATT
>MHGN01000009.1 GCA_001805575.1 Omnitrophica WOR_2 bacterium RIFCSPHIGHO2_02_FULL_45_21
CCATATATCCATAAGATATTCTCGGAAAATCTAAGCACCGTAGATGAGGAGTTTTGTTTGGCCCCGCCAATAATATTGGCATATGTTGCGGCTATCTTGGAGCAGCATGGGCATAAGGTGCAATTGCTGGATGCGCGCGCCTTAGGGCTTTCCAAAGAAGAAGCGCTAGAACAAATAAAAAATTTTCGTCCAGACATTATAGGCTTTAGGTCTGAAACCTATCATTTTCATGATGCCCTGGACTGGGTGCGCTATTTAAAAGAAAACCTGAATATCCCGGTTATCACCGGAGGCATCAATCTCTCTCTTTACCCTAAAGAAACGCTTTCTCATCGGGAAATCGACTACGGAATTATTGGCGATGGTCTGGAGTCCCTTCCCAAACTCATCAGGGCCTTGGAATATGGAGATGTTCTGGATGGTATAGCAGGTATAATTTATAGAAAAAATGGAGAAATTGTCATTAACCGTCCCCAGGAGAAGTTTGCTGATTTTGATTCATTTCCCTTTCCCGCGCGGCATCTTCTTCCCAACAGCGCCTATTATTCTTTTATCTCGCAACTAAAAAATTTTACTATTATAGTTACCGCTACGGGCTGTCCTTTTCTTTGTTCATTTTGCGCCATACATCCAAACACGCATTACTGTGTAAGGTCAGCAAAGAATGTGCTTGATGAAATTGAACTCTGTTATAGGGATTTTGGCATACGCGAAATAGATTTTTTTGATGCAACATTCTTTTTGCCAAGACCCAGGGTTTTTGAAATCTTTGAGGGAATGAAAAAAAGACACCTGAAAATAGAGTGGTCCTGCCGCACAAGAGTGGATGTTATAAATGAGGATGTGCTCTGTCAGGCAGCCAGTGCTGGCTGCAGGCAGATATATTATGGCATCGAATCTGCAAATACTAAGGTGTTAAAGTCCATAAAAAAAAATATAGAGATAGAACAAATTAGACAGGCCATAAAATGGTCAAAGAAATATGGCATAAGGGCAATGGGTTTTTTTATGGTAGGTAATCCGTCTGATACAGGGGAAAGCATAAGAAGCACAATTAAGTTTGCCAAAAGTCTTGGCTTAGATTTTATTCAGGTTTGCAGGACTATCGCTAAACCGGGAACAGAGCTGGATGAGTTAATGATTAAAGAGACGGGGAAAGATTACTGGCGTGAGCATATCTTAGGCAAAAAGATAGAAGGCCGGCTTCCTATGCCCTGGTCAAGCCTGTCAGAGATAGAAATAGAGGCGCTTAGCAAAGAATTCTATACTGAATTTTATTTTCGTCCGAAAATTATTTGGAATAGGTTGGCTCAACTTAAATCTTTTGAGGAATTGAAAAGGTATATAGGCGCAGGATTAAAGATGCTTAGGCAAAAATCAGAATTATATTCTCGCATCTTGACTGATACATCTTTAGCCAAGAAAGCTTTAAAAGAAAGCAGCGGTTATATTTTAGAGGCGAGGAAGGCAAAGGTAGCGATAGTTATCCCCACATACAATGAGAAAGATAATATTGAGAAAATAGCCTCTTCTATTGCCGGAGTCTTGCCTGAGGCGCATATAGTGATAGTTGACGATAATTCTCCGGATGGAACCGGAGTCATTGCGCAGAAGTTTTCTAAATCCAACAGCAGAGTACTTCTCATCCAACGTCAAAAGAAGCTAGGGTTAGGTTCGGCTTATAAAGAAGGGTTTAAGTTTGCGCTGGATAATTTAGATGTAGAATATATATTTGAAATGGACGCTGACCTTTCTCACGATCCGCGGTATCTGCCGTTATTTTTGCATTATGCTAAAACTTACGACCTGGTTACCGGCTCTCGTTTTCTGGGGGCAGTAAGCATAAAAGACAGGCAGATATGGCGCAACATTATCTCTAAAGCAACTAAATGGTTTTTCAATTTGCTTTTGAATATGGATTTAAGCGATGTTACTACAGGATTTAAATGTTTTAGGCATAGTTTTCTTAAAAAGATAGATTTTTCCAAGATAAAATCTAAAGGATACGCGTTTCAGATAGAGGTCTCTTATGCTGCAAAAAATTTAGGCGCTGCCATAAGAGAAATTCCCATTGTCTTTGTTGAGCGCAGTAGCGGAGAATCAAAGATATCTGCGCGCATTATGCTTGAAGGCGCCTTTTTAATTCTTAAATTGTCATTGCAGAGGTTACAAAAGTGCCGGTTGGCTCAACAATCATCAATGGTAATAAAATAGCAGGCCGCTAAGGATGTACCAGATGAAAGATACCTCGGGGAGAAAGAAGGTGAAGTCAATAAGGTTGTGGATTAAAAATACAATGCAGGAAGTTAAGAGAATTGCAATTTGGGCCCTGCGAGAGTCGCTTAGGGGAGATTTCAGCTTAGATTTGATGATAGAGAGGATTAGCCAGATAAAAGCAAGCAGGCCAAAAATTCCCGTTTCTGCCCAGAGTTGCAAGTAGGAGTTGTGCGCGTAGCGGGAGCGGGGAAGGTCGAAATTTCCCGGACCAATGCCAATAAGAGGGTGTGCTTTAATAATCTGAAAGGTTTCCTGCCAGTAAGTCAGTCTCATTGTCATAGAGAAAAATGGTTGAAGATGCTGTTTTTGTGTTTCTGCCTTCAGGATAAAAATAATCCCCGCCATCGCAAATAGCGCTAAGAGAATGAGGAGCCCTCTTTTTTTAAATTTTCCTTGCAGGCGGAAATATACAATTATTCCTAAAAAGATGCTTATAAAAGCGCCTAAAGACTGAGTAAGGAAAAGACTGATAACCAGAGGCGTAAGAAGCCAAATCTTCCGCCGAGGGATAAAGGTAAGGGGGATAAGCATAATAAGATATCCGGCTAAGGCATTGGGTGTAACAAAAGGGAAGAATACGCGCCTTCGGCTGACATAATCCAGGGCAAATTGATTAGGTATTCCTTGTTTAGAGATATAGTCTAAAAGATGCCGGAATCCAAAGAAATATTGATAGATAGTTAAGAGCCCGATGATAAATCCTGCCAGGATGATAGCGCGGATAATTTTTGTTTTTTCTCTATCTACAAGTGATACAATTACCAGGAAAATAAGAAGATAATTCGCGTATTTTAAGAGTTCTTTTAAGCCGGCGGTTTTATTATAAGAAAGGGATGCGGAGACAAGTAGGGCGCATATAAAAAGCAGGAGCGGATATTTCAGTGATTTGATTTCTTTTAGGGGAAGCCCCTTTGCCATTATCCAGCAAAGCAAGAAAATAAGCAGGAAGAGCGAATAAATTGAATCTGCATAAGGAAAAGCCAGAGAAGAAATGAATGGGCGGATAAAGATTAAGATTAAAAGGGAATTCAGCATTATGGTATAATTACGGTGACAATTATCGGAGGACCGCCTCCCGGGCCGCAATGAAGACAAGCTGGAGAGTAATGGATTATAGCATAGAATGAATGGGCTGACTAATATAATTGTAAGCGTAATTGTTGTAACCTGCGGCAAGTTAGATTATTTGAGCCGGTGTTTAGATTCCATAAAAAAACAAAGCTATAAAAATTTAGAAGCCAGCGTTATTAATAATACCTATAATCAAGAACTTGAGAAAGTGATTGCCGACATTTATCCCGAATCCTCTCTTTACTCCAATTTCCAGAACCCTTATTATTGCCCTGCGCTTAATCTTGGGATAAGTAAATCCAGGGGAGAGTTCGTCTTATGCCTTAATGATGATGTGATTCTGGATGAAGGATTTATTGAAAATGCATTAAGGGGATTTAGCGTGAATAAGAAAATTGGTATGGTCGGCGGCAAGCTCTTGCGCAGCAACAGAAAAACCATTGATAGCGCCGGACTTTTTTTAAGTCGCTGGCGCACAGCAGAGGAAAGAGGATATGGTCTTAGGGACAGGGGCCAGTTTGAAAAAGAGGAATACGTCTTTGGCGTAAATGGCGCAGCTGCCTTTTATCGTAAAAAAATGCTGGATGAGATTAAGCTCGGCTCAGAATACTTTGATTCCGATTTTCATATTTTCTATGAAGACCTGGATGTTGCCTGGCGGGCGCAAAATTCAGGCTGGCGGGGTTATTATATCCCTTCTGCTATCGCCTATCATATTCGCGGAGGCACGGTGAGGACGCAAGAGGGCCGGGATAAGCCGTATGCCCGTAGATATCTGAGCGATGATTTGCAGGTAGATTTAATCAAAAATCGCTATTTTACCATTATCAAAAATGAATCTTTTCCCGGCCTTCTCGCGCATCTTCCCTGCATCCTTTTGTATGATTTAATAACCTGGAGCTATCTTTTGTTGTTCAGGCCGCGCCCGCTAAAACTATTTTTAACAACGTTGAAACAATATGCAAAATCTATTCTTAGAAAAAGAGAGCTGCAAAGAGAAATTTTAAAGAAATTCTAAAAAAAGCTTGACAAGGATTTTTTTTTGGCTATAATTAGCAGTCCAAGCAAGAGAGTGCTAATTTAAAAAACTATAAGAAGGAGGTGTTTGTATGAACATGCAGCCGTTGGGTGACCGTGTTATTATTAAGCCGTTGGAAGCGGAGAATAAGACCAAGGGAGGGATTGTCATTCCGGATACTGCTAAAGAGAAGCCGCAAGAAGGTAAGGTAGTAGCGGTAGGTAAGGGTAAAGTTTCTGAATCAGGCCAATTGCAGGCCTTAGAGGTAAAGGCAGGCGACCGGGTTTTGTATGGCAAGTATTCAGGAAGCGAGATTACTACCAAGGAAGGCGAAGAGCTTCTGATTATGAAGGAAGACGATATTTTGGCGATAATTAAGTGAGGACATAAGTTATATGTCTGAACTTACCCTTGACATTTTTCAATTGAAAAATAGACCGAGAAAAATGTCAAGGGTTCATTAAGGAGGTTTTGAAATGGCAAAACAGTTGTTATTCAGCGAAGATGCCAGGCGCCAGATCTTAAGCGGCGTGGAGCAGCTTGCCCGCGCAGTAAAGGTGACCTTAGGCCCCAAGGGAAGAAACGTGGTTATTGATAAGAAATTCGGCTCACCGACCATTACCAAGGATGGGGTTACCGTAGCCAAGGAAATTGAACTTGAGGACCCTTATCAGAATATGGGCGCTCAGATGGTTAAGGAGGTAGCCGAGAAAACATCAGACAACGCAGGCGATGGAACTACTACCGCTACAGTATTAGCCGAGGCGATTTACCGCGAGGGCCTGAAGAACGTTACTGCCGGCGCAAATCCAATGGCTCTTAAAAGAGGCATTGAGAAGGCGGTAGAAAAGATATGTGAGGAATTAAAGCGGCTCTCAACGCCAATCAAAGATAAGAAGGAAGTAGCCCAGGTTGCCTCAATTGCCGCCAACTGCGATACGGCAATTGGTGATTTGATAGCTGAAGCTATGGATAAGGTGGGTAAAGACGGCGTGATCACCGTTGAGGAAGCAAAATCAATGGCCACTACCTTAGAGGTAGTTGAGGGTATGCAGTTTGACCAGGGGTATTTGTCTCCTTATTTAGTTACCGATGCCGAGCGGATGGAGGTAATCCTGGAGGATCCCTACCTCTTGATCCACGAGAAAAAAATATCTTCCTTAAAGGATCTTCTTCCTTTATTAGAGAAGATTGCCCGTACCGGCAAGCCACTGCTGATTATTGCCGAAGAAGTTGAAGGCGAGGCATTAGCCACTTTAGTGGTAAATAAAATCCGCGGCACCTTGCAGTGCGCGGCAGTCAAGGCTCCCGGCTATGGCGACAGGCGCAAGTCAATGTTAGAGGATATTGCAGTGCTCACCGGCGGTAAAGCCATAACTGAGGACCTGGGAATAAAGTTAGAGAACGTGGATATTGACGACTTAGGAAGGGCTAAGAGAGTCAAGATTGACAAAGAAAATACCACTATTGTAGAGGGCGCGGGAAAAACCCAGGCCATCAACGGAAGAATATCCCAGATCAAAAAGCAGATTGAAGATACTGATTCTGACTATGACAAAGAGAAGCTCCAGGAGCGCCTGGCAAAATTAGCCGGAGGAGTGGCGGTAATTAACGTTGGTGCGGCTACTGAGACCGAGATGAAAGAGAAAAAAGCCAGGGTTGAGGACGCGCTGCATGCCACCAGGGCTGCGGTTGAGGAAGGGATTATTCCGGGCGGGGGCGTGGGTTTTCTGCGCTGTATTTCTGCCCTGGATAAGCTGAAAAGCGAAGGCGATGAGAGAATCGGGGTTGATATAGTTAAACGTTCCCTTGAGGAGCCAATCCGCCAGCTAACCCAGAATGCGGGTTTAGAGGGTTCGGTTATTGTCCAGAGGGTAAAGCAGGAAAAAACCAATATTGGTTATGATGTTGCTACTAACGAATACAGAGATATGGTTGAGGCCGGGATAATCGACCCTACCAAGGTTACCCGCACCGCTCTGCAGAATGCAGCCAGCATTGCCGCGCTTCTTTTAACCACTGAGGCGCTTATTACTGATCGGCCGGAGAAAGAAAAACCGGGAATGCCACCAATGCCAGGCGGCCACGGCGGCGGCGGCGGCGGATACGGCGATATGTATTAAACAGTTAGTAAATAATCTGGTGTAGGGACAGCACACTGTGCTGTCCCTACCGGATAGACGGCCCTGATTGAAAAAATCAGGGCTTGTTTTTTTTGTAGGTATGCTATAATTGTATTACTATGTTTACCTATATCCTTAAACGGCTGCTGGGTATGATTCCTCTGCTCTTGGGGATTATTACTATATCCTTTATGGTTATCCATCTGGCGCCGGGTAAGCCCACTACTCTTTCCGAGGCAATGAATCCTAAGGTTTCAAGTGAGGCAAGAGCGCGCTTGGAGAAGTTATACGGTTTGGATAAACCCCTCTATATTCAGTATTTTGACTGGAGCAAGAAAGTGATTACTTTGAATTTTGGCACGTCTTTTATTGATAACCGGCCGGTGATAGAGAAGATTTTGGAACGTCTGCCGCTTACCGTATTTATCAATGCCGCTTCGCTTGTTCTCATTTTATTTTTTGGCATATTAATCGGGCTTAATTGCGCAAAAGCTCCCGGTTCACTTTATGACCGCTCGATGAACTTATTTGTCTTTATCGGATTTGCTATGCCGGGGTTCTGGCTCAGTTTATTGTTAATGAATTTTTTTGGCCTTCAGTTAAGATGGCTTCCCATCTCAGGATTAACCTCTTTAGATTTTGAATACTATAACTTCTGGGAAAAGGCTCTGGATTTAGCCAGACACCTGATTTTACCGCTCTTCGTGTCTTGTTTTAGCGGGCTTGCCGGTATTTCCCGCTATATCCGTCAGAATATTTTAGAAATACTTGAAACACCGTATATCCGCACTGCAAAGGCAAGGGGTTTGTCTTACGATGCGGTGTTAAAAAAGCATGCCTTACCAAATGCGCTGCTTCCGGTGGTGACCATATTGGGTTTGTCTATTCCCGGGTTAATCGGCGGAAGCGTTATTTTTGAGTCCATCTTTGCTTTGCCCGGAGCGGGGAGGCTTTTTTACGAGGCAGTAATGGCGCGGGATTATGCGATGATAATGGCGGAATTGGTTATGGTGGCGGGTTTAACTTTGCTGGGTAACTTATCTGCCGATATCTCCTATGCCTATATTGACCCCAGGATAAGATACAAGAAATGAATGCAAAATTATTATTAGGAGTAATCGTAATTTCGGCATTATCGATAACCGCAATTATTGCGCCATTGCTTACTAAGCATAACCCGGCGGAGATTGCGATTGAAGAGGCGCTTCTGGCTCCTTCTCTAACACACCCTCTTGGTACTGACCAATTAGGCAGGGACCTTTTTAGCCGGATGATCTATGGGGCGCGGATATCTTTATTGGTCGGGGTTATCTCTGTAGGTATAGCTACCCTGGCAGGTTTATTTTTAGGTTCTCTGGCCGGATTTTTTGGCGGCGCGTTAGAGAGTTTAATCATGCGTTTTACCGATATCATGCTTTGTTTTCCTGCCTTCTTTCTCATTTTGTCTGCGGCGGCTATTTTAGAACCGTCAATATTCAATATTATGCTTATTATCGGGCTTACTAATTGGATGCCGGCGGCGCGCTTAGTGCGCGCGGAGATTCTATCTTTAAAAGAAAGGGAGTTCATCTTAGCGGCAAAGGCAATGGGGGTAAGTAACTTTAGAATGATCAGCCGCCATTTAATTCCCAATGCCCTGGAGCCGATTATTGTCAATGCTACTTTAGGGATAGCAGGAGCGATTCTATTGGAATCATCTTTGAGTTTTTTAGGCCTGGGAGTCCAGCCGCCGTCACCCAGCTGGGGAAATATCTTAGCGGAGTCAAAGTCAACCTTGGGAGTTGCCTGGTGGTTAGGGTTATTTCCCGGACTATCTATACTTCTTACTATTTTGGGTTTTAATTTGTTAGGCGAAGGTTTAAGAGAACAAAAAGAATAGCGTCTTCTCACAAGTATCAAGATGGGCAACTTATTAGAGATTAGAGACTTAAGCATTCAGTTCCAGCATCATCATAGCATCGTAAGGGCGGTGGAGCAGGTTCATTTAGATATAAAAGAGAATGAAATCTTAGCCTTAGCGGGAGAATCAGGAAGCGGTAAGACCATTACCGCCTTGAGCATTACCAGGCTCCTGCCGCCAAACGCTAAAATCGTAAGCGGAAAGATGATCTTTTCCCGACCTATTATCGGGATGCCGGCTTTGTCGGGACAAGCGCGGGATTTACTAACCCTAAAGCCGCAGATAATCGAATCCATCCGCGGAAAGGAAATATCCTACATCTTTCAGGAAGCAACGGCTTCTTTAAATCCGGTATTGACTATCGGCAAACAGATTCAGGAAAGCATTCTGCTGCATCAAAGGGTAAGAGTAAAGAAAAATGAGCTACTCAATGCAGCTGTTGATTTATTGAAGTTGGTAAAACTACCTCATGCGGAACATATCTTAAGAAGTTATCCGCATCAACTTTCCGGTGGGATGAACCAGCGGGTAATCATAGCCATGGCTTTAAGCTCTTGCCCAAAGCTTTTGATTGCCGATGAGCCGACGACGAGCTTGGATGTTACTATTGGGCTTGAGATTATGCGCATGCTTTTAGAACTTAAAGCGAAAATGAAATTCAGCATTTTGTTTATTACCCATAACCTAGCCCTGGTTCAAGAATTTGCCCAGCGGGTGGCTATAATGTTTAGGGGAAGAATCGTTGAGCAGGCAGATACCAAACAGATATTTTCTTCGCCCTTCCATCCGCACACGCGGGATTTAATACAATCAATTATCCGCTTATGATTTTAGAGGTAAAGGGGCTTAAAAAATACTATCCTATCGAAAAAGGGTTATTTAAGGCAAGCGGGGGTTTTATCAGGGCAGTTGACGGCGTAAGTTTTTCTTTGGCTGAAAAGGAAACCCTGGGAATTGTCGGAGAATCTGGATGCGGAAAGACTACTTTAGCAAAGCTCCTGCTCAAATTGATAGCGGCTACCAGCGGAGAAATTATTTTTTCCTCTAAGCTCTCCAATTTAAGAAAAGACGCAGCCATAGTGTTTCAGGATCCCCTGTTAAGTTTGGATCCCAGGATGAATTTAAAGGACATTTTGCTTGAGCCGTTTCAGGCCCACGGTTTAAAGGCAGAAAGGGGAAGTATAAATAGATTGCTGGAATTAGTCGGCTTATCCAATACTCTTTTAACGCGCCTTCCTCGGCAATTAAGCGGCGGAGAGCGCCAGCGGGCCTGTATTGCCCGCGCGCTCGCGCTTTCGCCTAAGCTCTTAATTTTAGATGAGCCGCTTTCCTCCCTTGATTCGATTATTCAGAAACAAATCTTAGAGCTATTGCTTAAATTAAAAGAGGAGTTTGGGATGGCCTATATCTTTATCAGCCATAACATCGCCGTGGTAAAGAAAATTTCTACCCGCATACTCGTAATGTTTCAGGGAAAGATTGTTGAGCAAGGCGCCGCGGATGAGATTCTAACTCAACCGGCTTGTGGCTATACAAAAAAACTCCTTGAAGCAGTAAGGTAAATGGGATATAATTAGCATTTATGGTACAGGAAAGTATAAAACACTTTCCCATACCACTGCGAAAATCACTGAAAGTTATCGCCGAAGGAGATTTTCTTGTGTTAGACTTCTTAAAGCCATATATATCAACCTTTATTCCAATATTTGCGGCAGTAGATGCCCTGGGCAATATCCCGATCTTTATTGCCCTTACCAATTCTTTAAATAAGAAGCATAAGCAGAAGGTTATTCAGGAATCGGTAATTACCGCTACCGTGATTGCGGTGGCATTTATGTTTCTGGGAAAGCCGCTGTTAAGGCTTCTGGGCATAACCGTTGCCGATTTCCAGATAGCCGGCGGCATATTACTTTTGGTCATCGCGATACATCTTTTATTGTCGGGTAAACGCAAGGGTTCAGCGCTCACTGAGAGCGGCCGGGAGGTGGGAATATTTCCTCTGGGGACTCCTTTAGTTACCGGGCCCGCGGTGCTGACCATGACCCTGATGATGATGGACAGCTTTGGAACCGTCTCCACTTTTATATCCGTCGTCTTAAATATGTTCATTGTCTGGCTGACCTTTCGCTATACTGATTTTTTTGTCCGCCTTATGGGCGAGCCGGGAATGAAGGCATTTGCCAAAATTATGTATATTCTCCTTGCCGCCATTGCGGTAATGATGATGCGCAGGGGAATTATGGGGGTTTTGCTCTCGCTATGATGCGTAAGGTTCTGACATTTATTATGGCCGGCGGTAAGGGCGAGCGGCTCTATCCCCTGACCCGCGACAGGGCAAAACCGGCAGTCCCTTTTGGCGGGATTTACCGGATTATTGATTTTACTCTCTCCAATTGTATTAACTCCGGCCTGCGCCGTATCCATGTCCTAATCCAGTATAAATCCATATCTCTACAGCGGCACTTAAGGATAGGATGGAATGTCTTTAATTCGGATTTGGGTGAATATATTGATGTTATCCCGGCGCAGCAGAGGGTGGGCTCTGATTGGTACCGGGGGACAGCTGATGCAATCTATCAAAATATATACAGCATTGAGCAGGAGCAGGCGGATGAAATTTTAATTTTAGCCGGCGACCACATCTATAAAATGAATTATTATAAGATGATTGATTTCCATCGCCAACGTAATGCAGATCTAACCGTGAGCGTCTATGAGTTAAATAAACAAGGGTCAGCTCAGTTAGGGGTAGTTGAGGTGGATAAAGAAGATGAGGTCCTGGGTTTTGAAGAAAAACCTCTTAAGCCAAAGACCATACCCGATAAGCCGGATAAAATCTATGGCTCAATGGGCATCTATGTTTTCAACCGCGAAATCTTAGAGGAGGAGCTTACCGAAGATGCGGCAAAGAATACAGACCATGACTTTGGCAAGAACATTATCCCTCAAATGTTTAAGAAGGGAAGGAAGGTCTGCGCTTTTAATTTTTCTTCCTTAAAGTCAGAAGGAGAGTGTGAAAACGACCGGGATGCTAATTACTGGCGGGATATCGGAACCATTGACGGTTATTATCAGGCGAATATGGACCTCTTGGGTCCGGAGCCGGTCTTTAATTTATATGACTCTAACTGGCCGATCAGGACTTATCAGGAACAGTTTCCTCCGGCGCGGACCATTCATTCCGGAGAAAAGACCGCCGGACGGGTGGGGCTTCTTTTGGATTCATTAGTTTCCAGCGGTTGTATTATAAGCGGGGGCAAGGTTCAAGGTTCAATCTTATCCCCCAACGTGCGCATTAATAGCTTCTCAGAGTTATACGATTCTATCCTGATGGAAGGCGCAGATGTGGGCCGTTATGCCAAAATAAAGCGGGCGATCATTGATAAAGAGGTCAGTATCCCCCGGGGCGCGGTGATCGGATATGATTTAGCCGAAGATAAGAAGAGATTTTACGTTACAGATTCCGGAATTGTGGTGGTGGCAAAGGGAACGGAGATTAAATAATGCTTCGCAAGGCGCGCATAGGAGACATAAAACAAATACAGAGCTTAATTAATTCTTTCGCCAAGAAAGATTTAATGTTAGCGCGTTCCCTGAATGAACTCTATGAGAATATACGTGATTTCTTTGTTTACGAAAAAAAGAATAAAGTGGTTGGTTGTTCTGCCCTGCATATTTCCTGGGAGGACTTAGCTGAGATAAAGTCCCTGGCGGTAGATAAGCAATATCATAATCAAGGCGTAGGCATGGCTTTGGTTAATGGCTGTATTCAAGAAGCAAGAAGATTAGGCGCAAAAAGAATATTTGTCTTGACCTATGCGGCCGATTTCTTCAAAAAAGCTGGCTTTAAGAAAATAAGCCATCATAAACTGCCGCATAAGATTTGGGCGGAATGCATCAACTGCCCGAAGTTTCCGGATTGCCAAGAGGTGGCTCTGATGAAGAAACTATGAAACATTACACAGAATATTAAAGGAGACTTGTATGATGGATTATCTTTTTACTGAAAGTCAGGCGATGATTAGAGATTTGTGCCGGCAGATCGCCACTGAGAAAATTGCGCCAGTGGCTGGAGAATACGATAAAAGCGAGGAGTTTCCGCATGAGATCATTAAAATAATTGCCGACTCAGACCTCTTTGCGATTTTTGTGCCTGTTGAATACGGCGGAACCGGCGGCGGGGTATTGGATTTATGCATTGCCACCGAAGAATTATCCCGCGCCTGCGGAGGAATCGCGGTCTGCTATGCAGCTTCTGCCTTAGGGACTTTCCCCATAGTTCTCTTTGGCAGCGAAGAACAGAAGAAAAAATACCTTCCGGATTTAGCTAAAGGGAAAACTATTGCCGCCTTTGGCATTACCGAGCCTGAAGCTGGCTCAGACGCATCGGCAATCAAGACCAGCGCAGTGAAAAATGGCGGCCATTACATTCTAAACGGGACCAAGCATTTTATCACCAATGGCGGTGAGGCAGGGGTTTATACCATAATTGCTATCACTGACCGTACTCGCGGCGCGCGGGGTGCCTCAGCTTTTATTGTGGAAAAAGGCACTCCTGGTTTTACTTTCGGTAAAAAAGAGGAAAAGATGGGTATTCGGGCTTCAATGACTAAGGAATTAATTTTTACTGATTGCAGGGTTCCCAAAGAAAATCTCATCGCCAGGGAGGGTATGGGTTTTATCGTGACCATGAAGACCTTTGATATGTCGCGCCCGGGAGTGGCGGCCCAGGCATTAGGCATTGCCCAGGGAGCTTTGGAGCTGGCCGTGAAGTATGCAAAGGAAAGGAAGCAATTTGGAAAATCCATTTCCAGCTTCCAGGGTATCCAGTGGATGTTAGCGGATATGGCAACCAAAGTTGAAGCTGCCAGGGCCCTTATTTATGCTACTGCCAGAATGCTTGACAGCGGAAACACCGGCGTAGCTAAAGAATCGGCAATGGCAAAGCTTTTTGCCTCGGATACGGCAATGCAGGTAACTACTGATGCGGTGCAGATTTTAGGCGGCTACGGCTATATGCGGGATTATCCGGCGGAAAAATATATGCGCGATGCCAAGATTACCCAGATTTATGAAGGAACCAACCAAATCCAGCGCAATATCATTGCCCTGCAGTTAATCAAAGAAATGGTAAAATGATCCCCGCAGCTTCGTTATATTCAATTTAAATGTATCAAGATAACTTAGACGAAGTAAGGGTTTTAAACGAAAAAGAAGGTGCGGGGTGAGCCTCCGCCTGAAGCTGCTCTTTTGGTTTGCGCTTATCTCTCTTTTTCCGCTTGCGCTTGCCGGCTGGATAGTTTCAGGGAGAGCGGGAAATATTATAAGAGAAAGCATAGAGAGCCAGCTGAATATCTCTGCCCAGGGCATTAAAGGTAATCTCTTGGCCTTTATTGAAGAAAAAAAGAATGAAACGGTTAATTTCTGCTCTGACGGTATCATCAAAGACGGGCTTACCTATTATGATCCTGAAGAGCCGAATGTCGGCGCTTTAGTTAAGAATACCGAGCAGCATCTTAGCAAAAACAAGCTTTCCCTTGACTCCTCTCTTAATGACATCCTCATCCTCAACCTCAAAGGCAGGGTTATCTTTAGCAGCAATGAGAAGAACTTAGGCAAAGACAAGTCCAAAAAGGACTATTTTCTGGCCAGCAGCAAATATTTTAAGGACAAAGAATTCTTAAAACGGTTGCAGCAGGATCCCACCCTGAGTGTCTTTGCCACTGGCTTCTACTTCTCCGATGACCTGAAAATTCCTACCCTGGCCATCTCTAACATCATCACTGCCCGGTCAACCGGCCTGCCCTTAGGGGTATTAGTCAACCGCTACAAAGGAGATATGCTTAACTCCCTGCTCACTGAAGAAGGGGGCGTGATCGGAAGAAGCGGCAAGGCCTACATCGTCAACAAGGACGGCCTGCTCTTGACCATCCCTGATTTTATCAAGGGCAAAAAAGACAAATTTGAGATTATCCTCAAGGAGCAAATCAAGACCGAGCCCATTGCCAGGGCTAAGGCCCAGGGCAAAGAGACCTTAGGCATCTACAAGGACCCATTAGGCAACAGCGTCTTAGGCGCCTCGGTGCTCAATAAGGAAAATGGCTGGCTGATTATTGCCGAGAAGGAT
>MHGN01000010.1:0-123 GCA_001805575.1 Omnitrophica WOR_2 bacterium RIFCSPHIGHO2_02_FULL_45_21
CACCATAAATCAAATAGTTTCCGCGCAAGTAACCCATTTTTCAATTTATGGATTAGTATTTGGCGATGACGGAATTGTGGGAGGCATTGTGGGAGGCGTTACAGGGGGAGGCGGTGGTGGCGG
>MHGN01000010.1:161-10861 GCA_001805575.1 Omnitrophica WOR_2 bacterium RIFCSPHIGHO2_02_FULL_45_21
CTGCTTATGGCTCAAGTGAAAACGCCAACGTTGAAATTCTCAGGCAGTTCAGAGATAAATATCTTTTGACTAATAAATTAGGAATGAAATTAGTAAAGTTCTATTACCGGCATAGCCCTCTCATAGCGCATTATATTGTCAAGAGAGATGCCTTAAGGCGCTTGGTCAGGTGGAGCTTAAAGCCGGTGGTATTACTGGCAAAAATATGTTTGGCAAATAATTAGCTCAAGGCAAGGGATAAATATGATGATAAATATTATACCTGTAAAAAATAAAGAAGTGTTCTTATTGGGCATACTGGCAACTATGGTGATGCTTATTGAAGGGCAGCTTTTCTTGTCTAAGCCGAAACTAAGCATAGACAGGCAGGGCCTATTTGAGCAATTCTCGCGGGATAATTTTCGCGCTGAAAAGGGAAGCGTTAGTATTAAAAATCAGAAAGGCGATCCCTATCCGGAGATTATCCGCGAAAAAGACAATCCGCTGACCCAGGCCCTGGAATTAGAGCTCTTGGGAACCGCGGTGGGCAATGTCAAAGACCCCATTGCCTTTATCAAGGATTTAAGGGCAGGAAAACAGGGGATATGCAGATTAGGCAGCGTGGTCAGGGATGCCAGGGTTATTGAGATAACCCTGGGAGAAGTAATTTTAGATGTCAACGGCCGGAAGGAAATTCTAAGGTTAAGCAAACGCGCGCTCTCTCCGGCTAAGAAGGAAAAAGAGGCGCCGGCAATCGTATCGGTATCTGCTGACTATGTAACGGTAAGCAAAAAAGGTATTTTCAATGAAATGGGCGCGATTATGAATGCCCTGCCTAAATTGAAAATTAAGCCCTATTATGAAGCGAGCAGGGTTTCCGGGATGATGGTTGAAGGCGTTACCCGGGATAGCATAATTGCCGCCGCGGGAATCCAGGATAAGGACGTGGTTAAGGCAGTGAATAGCCAAAAAATTAACAGTTATCAAAAGGCGCTTCAGGTGCTGTATAAAGCCAGAAATCAATCCGAGATAAACGTAGATTTGTTAAGAGGAGGCCAGGCCAAAAGTTTATCCTACCGCATTACTAATTAACATTTACCAGCCCACCGCACGCAGTGCAATTACAATTACGCACCGCTTTTTCTGCGCAAAAAATAAATTGTAAATAAAATAATCATTGTGTTATAATAGGATTGGTTTAATATAAGTTATCATAGGAAAAAATGAGAAAAAGTAAAAATACCGTATATGTTACGGATAATTTCATAAAATTCGGCCCGGCTGCCGGGTTAGGGGAAATTAATATCAGCTCTTTAAAGAAAGATGAGGTTGCCGAGGCGCTTAAGGCCTTCCTCAAGAAAAACCGGATTATTTGCGAACATTTTATTCTGGGCATACCGCGCACCCGGGTTGCCATTAAATATTTAACCTTGCCGGCGCGTAATGACAAAGAAATTAATAGAATGACTGAGTATGAACTGAATAACCTTTTTCCCTATAAACCCGAAGAGTTGATTTATGACTATGCCGTAATTAATAAACAGGCAGACGGCTATTCGCAGGTTATGCTGGTAGCAGCTCTTAAAGAGCCCATTTTAGCCGGAATTTCAACCCTGGGCCTTGCCGGGCTGGTCCCGGAGGCAATCAATATAAGCACTGTTTCCTTATTTAACCAGTTTCGGACGCAGAAAAGGCAGCCGGATAATTATTTATTGATTAACCTTGACGATGCCTTTATGGAACTCCTCTTAGTAGGCGAAGGAAGGCCTGTCTTTAGCCGGGGGATAAGGATTAAAAGCCCCGCGGAAATAAAGGACTTAGTTAAAATAGCAGAGGAAAATATTACGATTATTAAAGATAAAGGCGATTCAATCAACGCTATAATCTTAAGCGGCAAGGGCTATGACCTGGAGGATTTCGCAAATGGGCTTAAAGCGATCCTGCCGCAGAAGGTAGAAATTGATGATTCCTTATCGGTTTTAGAAGGTTTAGCCGCGGGGATAAACAACAGCGCATTCAAAATTAACCTTCTGCCGAAAGAATTAAATGCCCGGAAGATAAAAAATAAAAGAAAGAGGGCAATTCTTTTGTTTCTTTCGCTTTTTCTTTTGAATTTATCTTTGTGCGCCAATATCGTATTTCAAAAGATAAAAGCCAAGGAGGAGTATTTATACCTGATCAGGGCGGGAATCCGGGAAATAGCTTCTCAGGCATCTATACTGCAGGAAAAAAAGCTTAAAGCGCAAATAGTAAAGAATGGTATTAACTCCGGAAGATTGACCCTGGGTTTACTTATGGAGTTATACCGCCTTGCTCCAGAAGAGCTCTCTCTGAATACCTTAACCATTTCCCGCCAAAAGGCCTTAAGCACAATAACTCTGAGCGGGCAGGCAAGAGATTCTGAGAGCGTCTTAAGATTCGCCAACGCGCTCAAGGAATCGGCCTTAATAAAAAGCGCGGATGTGGATAATATCTCGCAATTAAACGCGGCGGCGCAGGAAAGAATAGTTAACTTTGAGCTCCGCGCTAACCTTGAATAGGGGCGCGGCTTAAAAATGTTAAGAAAAAGAAGAGCGGCAAAAAGTGAGCAGTTTTTATTTTCCATCCTGCTTTTAGTTTTCCTGGCCGTTTTGGTTAAAAAAGGCGGAGAGCAGTTACGTATTAACCTTAACCGCTTAGAAGAAGCAATATCTATAAACGAGAAGGAATTAGCAAAGCTCAAGGGAGTTTTAAAACAGGCAGGAGCAATAAATTCAGAATACGAGCAGGCCTTCTCAGGATATAAAGGGTTAAGCGGTTCCGATAATTTACTTCAGGAGTTAGGCAGTATCGCCAGGAACTCTAATTTAAATATGCTCAGCATAAAACCGGCGCTCGCAGAAGAGGCAGAGAAATACAGGATCTACGCCATAAAAATAGAAAGCCAGGATGACATAGCAACCTTTGCCGGGTTTTTATATAACCTGACCGAAGGTTTAAAAGGCATTGGCCTGGAGCGCCTGCAGATAAAAGCCCAGGCCAGGGATGAGTTACCCAGGATAAGTATGACCCTTAGCGCCGCGATATTTAAGAACACGGATTAACACGGATAAAACGCGGATAGGCACGGATAAAACTATGATATGAAAATATTAAGCAGGGAAAGCTTATACCGCTTTATCTCGGCGTTAAATTTAGCGTTGTGCCTGAGTGTCCTGGGTTTAGTGCTCTATCTTTTTTCAGTCCGGAAACAACATTATCAGCCGCGGACGCAAAAATTTGAAGGACAGGCGCTTGAGTTGTCAAAGAGGTTAGAGGAGGCGCCGGCGCTTAAGGAATGGCTCTTTAAAAGCAGGCAGTTGTTTAACACATCTTTGCCAAGAAAACAGGAAGAGAAGAAATCCGCATTTGTCCTTTTGGGGGTTTCGCTGGGAAAGAGAAATTTAGCCGTGATCAGGGATACCGCGCAGCATAAGGATTACTACTGCGCGGCGGGAGACAGCATAGGTTCTTTTAAGATAAGGCAGATTCTTAAGGATAAAGTAATACTTGAGTCCGAAGGAAGGACTATGGAGCTAAGCAAATGAGGACGGCCTTAATTTTAGCATTTTTGATTCTTATTCTTCCCCTCGCCCAAGCGCAGGAAGGCAAACTTATCACCCTTGATGTCAAGGATATGGAGCTCGCCGATGTCCTGAGAATGGTTGCCGACCAAAGCGGCCTGAATATCGTTGCCTCTAAAAACGTTAAGGGGTTAGCTTCTATAAATCTGGAAGCCGTTCCGATTGAGACGGCATTGGATGCCATCCTGAAAGTAAATAATTGCGGGTATGTAAAAGAGGGCAGTATCATTCAGGTCTATACTTATCCTGAGCTCAGCCAAAAGGAACAATTCAGCCGGCTGATTACCCGGGTTTTCCATTTGGAAAACATAAAAGCCGCGGATTTAAAAGCAGCGATTACCTCTTTGAAATCAGCCAGAGGAATGATAGAAACGGAGTCAAGGGCCAACAGCATCGTGGTTACCGACACCGGAGAAGTTATGAACTCAATTGAAGGGGTAATAAAAGAAATGGATAAGAAGCTGGAGACAAGGGTTTATAAGTTAAATTACTCCAAGCTCATAGACATACAAAAGTCCCTTCAGTCAATCATTCCCCCCGCCGAAGGAGAGGTTTTAATTGATGAGCGCACCAATAGCCTGGCAGTAACTGCCTCGCCGGCGTTATTAAACAAAACAGATGCCTTAATAAGCAGCTGGGACAAGCGGATTTCTCAGGTGTTAATTGAAGCCAAGATTTTGCAGATAACCTTAGATAAGAATAAATTCTTAGGCGTTGACTGGCAGTATCAAAATCCGGATAAGCATACCCTGACTATCGGCGCAAAGGGCCTGCCCATCCCTACAGGTGTTACTTACATTGATGCCTTTAAAATGGGGGCCTTAGGCAGCGATGATTATCAGATTGCCATCCGCGCCCTGGAGAGGTCAAGCGATGTTGAGCTTATCTCAAGCCCGCGTATCGTTACCTTAGACGGCACAGAGGCAAAAATATTGATTGGCTCCAGCGAACCTTATGAGGTATTTCATTTTAATCAATTCGGCAATGTAGAAGGCAAAGAGATAAAGTTTGTGGAGGTGGGCATAAAACTCGTGGTTACGCCTAAGATTGCCGACGACGGCTTTATCACAATGAATATACATCCGGAAGTCAGCTCTCCGCGCACCGGCACCGTAACCAACGCTATAGCCATTGATACAACCGAGGCCACCACCGTGATGACGGTAAAAGACGGCAACACCGTTGTGCTGGGAGGGCTGATTAAAGACAATAAAGAAACCCATATTGCCAAAGTCCCCATCCTGGGCGATATTCCCATTATTAAACATATCTTTCGTAACAAATATACTGTTACCAATAAAAAAGAGATTATTATTTTTATCACGCCGAAAATCATCAGCCCGGAAAAACCATTGTTGATAGGCGAAGGGGGCGGGCCTGTTTTTGACAAAAGAAAAGAGGAGATAGGCAAGGCGCTTGAGAGCGTAAGAAGCAGGGCGGCAGAATGAGTTTACACAAAAAAGACATTCTTTGGCAAGGCGTTCTGGGCTTGGCGGTTTTATTTTTTCTGAATATTTTTGTTGCTCTAAACTTCCGCCATTCCCCTGTTACTGATACGGCGGTATATTTTCCTCCTGCCGCAAGCAAAGATAATAAGCCGTTAAATTTATCCTCAGGAAATATCCCTCCCGCCGGAGGAGATAAAGACAGCGCGCTTCTGCCGCTTGAGCTGCGCGGGACGATTATCGGCAGCCCATCCTTAGCCTTTATCTATAATTCTGATACGGATAAATACGCGGTTTATAAACTCAACGATTTAATCGCCGGGTATAACATACTCAACATACGCCCGGCTAAGGTAATCCTGGGGAAAAGCGGCGCTACCCGGGAATTATTGCTGGCGGGAGGAAGCCGTAAATATGCGCCGGATGAGCAAGCCGTTATTTTCGCGGATGCCGGGGGCACAAAATTAATCAGCAGAGCAGGAATTATCAATCTCATACCCCAGGCCAATGACCTGCTCAGGAAAGTTAAGATTTTACCCGTTCCTGATAATATTTCTCATAAATTATTGGGTTTTCGCCTTGAGAGCGTCCCTGCGGGAAGTATTATTGAAGAGGCAGGGATAAAAAGCGGGGATATCATTCATTCTGTGGAGGGCAGGCGCTTGCAAAGTGTGCAGGATGCGATGCAGATGTTAGGCGTAATCCGTAAGCAATCCAGCTTTGAGGTTGTTTTATTACGGCAGGATAAGCCGATAATATTACGATATGAATTTAGGAATTGAGAACACGGATAAAAGGTGAACGAAAAACAAGACTTAGGCAGGATTTTAAAAGAAAGATTCAATATAGACAGCGGAGCATGGCAGGATTGCTTGGCCCAGCATAAGAAAACCTCTGTCTCATTGGTGCGCATCCTCACCTCAAAAGGCCTCATCGCTGAAGATAATCTGCTTGAGGCGCTTTCTCAAGCATTAGACATTCCCCGCAAAAGGATTAACCCGGAAGATATAGACGGTGAATTAGCCAAAAAAGTTCCCGCCAAGTTAGTTACCCACTATAATTTTATGCCCCTGAAGCTTGAGGATGGCGCAATCCAGATTGCCGTTAACGACCCGCTTGAGGTATTGGCCATTGATGAGATTGGGTTATTTCTCAACCAGGAGGTTAAGCCGGTACTGGCGGAATTTAAGGATATACAAGAGGCAATCAAGAACTTCTATGGAGTGGGCGCAGAGACAATGGAGGCGATGTCAGCAGGCGCGCCGATAGATTTAGAGGTGCTTACGGCAAGCCAGGATAAAGATATTAAGGATGAGACAATTGACCCTTCAGTGATTAAGTTCTTAAACGAGGTGCTTTCCGACAGCATAAAACAGCGGGCAACCGATATCCATTTTGAGCCATCCGAGAATGACCTGCGCATCCGTTACCGCATAGACGGGATTTTGTATGAGGTGCCCTGCCCGGCTGCGATAAAACATTTTCAGGCCTCAATTGCCACCCGGATAAAGGTTATGGCGAATCTGGATATCGCTGAGAAGCGCCGTCCCCAGGACGGAAGAATAAATATTAAGATGGGTAATGAGTTATATGATTTAAGGATATCCATTATGCCTACTCTTTTTGGAGAGAGCATCGGGATTCGGCTTCTGCCGCGCTCTAACCCCGCTATCGGCCTGGAAGAGGGATTAGGGCTTAGCCCTGAAGGGCTGGCGGTTTTGGATAAAACGATTAAGAGGCCCCACGGGATTATCTTAGTTACCGGGCCAACCGGAAGCGGCAAGACCACCACGCTATATACCTGTTTAAATAAGATAAATTCCACCCAGCGGAAAATCCTTACTATTGAAGACCCCATTGAATATCAATTAAGCGGCATTACCCAGATGCAGGTAGAGCCAAAGATTGGCTTTACCTTTGCCAATGCCTTACGTTCAATGTTAAGGCACGACCCTGATGTAATGATGTTAGGAGAGATAAGGGACGCGGAGACCGCGGAATTAGCAGTGCGCATCTCATTAACCGGCCATCTTGTTTTTAGCACTCTGCATACCAATGACGCGGCAGGAGCGATTATCCGCCTGCTTGATATGGGGATTGATTCTTTCTTAGTTTCTTCATCGGTTATTCTTATTATTGCCCAGAGGTTAGTCCGGCTTATCTGCCCGCATTGCAAAGAAAAGTCGGAACAGTCGTTTTTTCACGGCCGCGGCTGCGAGGCCTGCCGCTTTAGCGGCTATAAAGGCCGGACGGGAATTTTTGAGATGTTAGAGGTTTCCGACGAAATCCGCGAGATGATTCTTAAAAAATTACCGGCGCATAGAATAAAAGAAAAGGCGGTCTCTTCGGGGATGAAGGTTTTGAAGGAAGCAGGGCTTGAGAAGGTAAAAGAGGGGTTGACTACCCCGGAAGAGGTCTTGCGGGTTACCCAGGAAGAACAGCCGGCAGCATAGCAGCCTGTCTCTAAAAAACAAATGTTACAGTTTTCCTACAAGGCAAAGGCGGGCCCGGAGGAGATAAAGGCCGGAACCATTCAGGCCGAGAATAAAGCGGCCGTGATTAAAAAACTAAGGCAGGAAGGATTATATCCTCTTTCCGTAGAAGAGCTCAGTTTCCTGCCGCCTAAAAGAGGACTTAAAAAAATAAGTTCCCGGGATATCTCTGCCTTTACCCGCCAATTGGCAAATCTTATCCACTCAGGTTTTCCCCTGGCCCGCGCTTTATCCACCCTCAAGGGCCAAACGCAGCATCCCGCTCTAAAAAAATTAGTCAGCGGCTTATATGAAAAAATTGAAAAAGGAGCTAACTTTTCCCAGGCCTTAAGCCTGCATCCCGATACGTTTCCCTTTTTTTACGTCAATATGGTAAGGATAGGCGAGCTCAGCGGAAAGTTAGATGAGACGCTTAGCCGGCTTGCCGAATTTAAAGAAAAGGAAGGCGAGCTTGTGGCGCAGGTAAAATCCGCGTTAACCTATCCGGCATTTCTTTTTATAATGGGGCTAATCTCCATATTTATCCTGGTGGCATTTTTTATCCCCCGCTTTGCGGCAATGTTTTCCGATTTTGGCCAGGCCTTGCCGCTTCCTACGCAAATTATTATCCGCGCAAGCAGTATAATGAGCAGATACGGATGGCTGTTTCTATTATTAAGCGCGGCAGGGATTGTTTTTGCAAAATCTTATTATAGGACAGAGCAGAATAAGCTGGCGCTGGATGGGCTTATACTGCGTTTACCTTTGCTAAGGAATTTAATTCAAAAGATGGAAATAGCGCGATTCTCCTATGCCCTGGGAGTCCTGCTTAAAAGCGGAGTGCCGATGGTAGAGGCGCTGGAGGCGGTTAGTTTTAGCGTGGACAACCGCGTCTTCAGGAAAAAACTTTCCTCTTTTAAAGAAGATATTCGTAAGGGCCAAAGCTTAAGTAAGTGCCTATCCGGAGAAAAGCTCTTCCCTGCGATTTTAGTAAATATGGTCTCGGTGGGGGAGGAGAGCGGCGAACTTAGCGAAATGCTTAATCGCATTGCCGCGGCATATGAAAGCGAAGTGAACCGGGCAGTAAAAACAATGGTTTCGCTTACGGAACCGGTTCTGATTCTCTTCATCGGCGGTATCCTGGTGCTCATGGTCTTTTCAATTCTCCTGCCCATATTTCGCATAGATATCCTGGCAAAATAAACCTGCCCAGAAAGATGATTTCCTCCCCTTTCTTGTTTAATTAATTAAACATCCTATCTTCTTTAATTACAATACGTTATATAAACTTTCCCCAAACGTTACTTTTCCTGAACAAATATAATCCCGCTTAGAAAAGTAAAATAATCCTCCCTGTTTTACCCTGAGCACATAAGTCATAACTTATTGCGCAGCAAATAGATAAAGTTTAGAAAAACCCATTCAATCTTACACCTTGGCACGGAAAATGCTATTATAAACATTATCCGTGTTAATCCGTGTTTAAATGAATCCTTATAGCCTAGCTCCTCTCGTTAGTTTTGTCCTTCTCCTTTTCGGCGGATTTTATATCGTCAAAAAGGAAGCGGGGCGTATCTTTAATTGGCTCCTTGCCATTGCCGTTTTTGCCCTCTCGGCAATGGAATTCGGAAACTTTATGGCGCTGATTTCGTCTTCAGGCGCCAGCGCGTTATTCTGGCAGAGATGGGTATTCGCCGGCGCCGCTTTTTTGCCTGTTTCCTGGGTTGGGCTTAGCCTCATCTTTGCGCGCGAGAACTACCGGGAATTGTTAAAGAAATGGCTTTGGTATTTGGCGTTAATCCTGCTCATTACTTTAGGATTTCTGACCTCTCTCCCAAAGGAGTCGCTGTTCAGAGCGGCAGAAGGACATTCCCGCTTTATCCTGGGGCCGGCAGGACGCTATTTCTTAATTTTTTTCTTATTGAATCTGGTGCTCGCCCTTTTGAATTTTGAAAATACCCGCCGTTTTTCTTACGGAAAACAACGAGACAGGATTAAATGGATGCTCAGGGGATTCTCCGTTTACCTTTGGTCGTATGTTGTCCTGAGCAGCTTAGCCCTGCTTTTTTCCTATATTGATGCGCGCTTTAGCGCTCTAGGCTCTCTGGCTATAATTACGGGAGTTCTCGCCTGCGCGTATTCTATCTACAGGTATGGATTCGTAGATGTGGATGTTTATATCGGCCGGCAGGCGGTCTATACCTCAGCTACCATTACCATCGTAGGAGCTTATTTATTGTTGGTTGGCCTGGCAGCTAAATTAACTCTGCTCTGGGGGCTCAATCTAAAGTCGTTCCTCTCCTTTTTATTTGCCTTCTTTGTATTCTTTATATTTATTTACCTGGTCTTCTCCAGGAACCTTAAAGGGAGATTGCAGGTATTTATTGACCGGGCTATCTATAAAGGCAAGTATGATTATAGAAAAGAATGGGCGCAAATCAGCAGAAAGATAAACTCTGCCTTTGGGCTGGAAGGGACGCTATCTGCCATCGCTCAGGTCTGCGCCGAGGCGATCAATGTAAGGAATGTCTCTGTTTTGCTTTTGAATGGAGAAAATGCCGGGTTCGGCAAGGATGGCGAATTTGTGGACTGGCTGAGGAGATTTGCCGAGCCGCTGCTCATAAAGATGTTCGCCGAAAGGCCGGATACCCGCAGGATTTATGAGAAGGAAAAGGAGAATTTCAAGCAGCTGAAGGCAGAGGTGGTGGTTCCGCTGGCGGCAAAACAACGTTTAATCGGGATATTGTCTGTGGGCGAAAAGCCCTCAGGCGAGCCTTTTGCCGGCGAGGACCTTGAATTACTCAAGAGGATTGCCGAGCAGGCGGGGATTGCTATTTTAAACGCTCAGTTATCCGAAGAGCTAATCGTCTCCAAGGAGATGGAGTCATTTTATAAGGTATCTTCTTTTTTAATCCACGACCTGAAGAATTTCTCCTCGGTACTCTCTATGGTGGCGCAGAACGCGAAAGATAATTTTGATAAGCCGGAATTTCAAAAAGATGCCCTGGCCGCGATATCAAATACCGTTGGCAGGATGAATGAGCTGATGCAAAAACTGTCTCTTTTGCCCAAGGAATTAGAACTCAAATTAAGCTTAACAGATTTAAATTATGTTATCATCCAGGCCCTTGCCAGAGCAAGGGTTGAAGATCTCAAGCAGGTAAGGTTAGTTAAAGAGCTAAACGCTATACCCAGGGTAATGG
>MHGN01000011.1:0-9989 GCA_001805575.1 Omnitrophica WOR_2 bacterium RIFCSPHIGHO2_02_FULL_45_21
CTTTGGGAAAGAATTAAAGGAAGGCGCCTTTAACCGCGCTGATTTTTCCAGGGATTTTAGAAAAAAGGTGGGCCTGGTTTTTCAGAATCCCGATGTCCAGCTCTTTTGCCCGACGGTAAAAGAAGATATTGTCTTCGGGCCGTTACAGCTGGGGGTGGAAAAGGGGGAAATCCAGAGGCGCCTGGAAGGGCTGGTTAGCATATTGAATATCGGGGATTTATTGGAGCGGCCTCCCCAGCAGTTAAGTATCGGGGAGAAAAGAAAGGTAGCCATTGCCTCTACCCACGACCTGCATATCCTGGAGGAAATCTCGGATACGGTGTATGTGTTTAGCCCAGAGAAGAGGATAGTCAGATCCGGCTGTCCCCATGAGGTGCTGGCCGATGAGCAGCTGCTTAAGGATAATAATCTCCTGCACATCCACAGCCACCGGCACAGAGATAAAACCCATATCCATTCCCATGTACACCTGGAGCATCATGGCTGAAAAAGACACCTATATTTCCAGGGAGATGCTTGGCTGTTTAAAGCGGTATTGGGGGTATGAGGAATTCCGGCCCTGGCAGGATGAGACTATATTGTCTGTCCTTAATGGCCGCGACAGCCTGACGGTCCTGCCCACCGGAGGAGGGAAATCCTTGTGCTTTCAACTGCCTGCCCTGCTTAAAGAGGGGACGGCAGTGGTTATCTCGCCTTTAATCTCCTTGATGAAAGACCAGGTGGACAGCCTTAAAGATATGGGTATTCCCGCGGACTACTTGAATTCAAGCCTTACTCCTGACGCCCAGAAGTCCGTCATCGAACGTATTCGCCAGGGTAAGGTTAAGCTTCTGTATATCTCTCCCGAGCGCCTGCAGGGAGATTGGACCTTAAGCCTGCTAAAATCAATAGAGGTATCCTTTTTTGTTATAGATGAGGCCCACTGCATCAGCCATTGGGGCCATGACTTCCGGGAAGATTATCGCAATTTAGGTATTATTAAAGAAGAGTTTCCAGGTATTGCCACTCACGCCTTTACTGCCACCGCGACTAAAGAGGTCCAGGGAGATATCTTAGGGCAGCTGTGCTTGGATGGTCCCCTGATTAATATCGCTTCGGTTGACCGGGCCAATTTGACTTATCGGGTTGAGATGCGTTCGGAAATTATTCAGCAGATAACCGGGGTCCTGAAAAAACACCCCCGGGAGGCCGGGATTATCTATTGCTTGCGCCGGGATGATGTTGACCATATCTCCACCCGGCTGAACGCTCTGGGGTTTAAAAATCTTCCTTATCACGCCGGGATGTCGGATCAAGACCGCCATAAATATCAAGAACAGTTTATCGGAGAAAAGGTAGATATCATCGTGGCTACGGTGGCCTTCGGTATGGGGATTGACCGTCCGGATATCCGTTTTGTCATCCACGCGGCAATGCCCAAGAGCATTGAGCATTATCATCAGGAGACCGGCCGGGCCGGGCGCGACGGCCTGCCGGCGCATTGCTATATGTTTTACGGGGGCAATGACTTTCGCTTATGGAGTTTTTTCTTAGAGAAATCGCCTAACAATGAGGTGATGCGGGAGAAACTGAAAATTATCTATAATCTCTGCGCCCATCCGCAGTGCCGGCACAAGGTGTTTGTGAATTATTTCGGCCAAATATACGATAAGGTTTCCTGCGGAGCCTGTGATTATTGCTTGGGTGAGGTGGATACGGTTAATGATTCTAAGGAGATAAGCCGCAAGATCCTTTCCTGCGTGGATGGGGTCTGTTATGGCGACGGCCGCGGCTTCGGGGCCGGATACATTACTAATATTCTAAAGGGAAACCTGACCGAACAGGTCTCCGGCTGGCGCCATCAGCGCCTGGAGGTATTTGGGGCGATGGCCCGGGAGCCGCTTGTTTTTATTCGTTATATGGTTGAGCAATTACTGGGCCAGGGTTTCTTGAGGCGGGAGGGAGAATTCTCCACCTTGTCGCTTACCGAAACCGGCAGGCAGGCGCTTAAGGGAGAGTTGACCCCGGTATTGGCCAAGCCGCTTATCGCCCAGCGCAAGAAAGAGATCGCCGGAAAGCAGAAAGAGTCAAAAGAAAAAGAGTGGGCCAGTGTTGACCAGGGCCTGTTTGAGGCCCTGCGGCGCAAACGGGCGGAATTGGCTCAAAAGACAGGTGTCCCCGCCTATATAATCTTCGGCGACCGGTCTCTTAAGGATATGGCCTCAAAAGCCCCCCGGACCCGCGAGGCCTTCTCCGCGGTTTTTGGCGTAGGAGAGCATAAACTGAAAAGCTACTCCGAGGCCTTCCTAGCCGTTATCAGGGCCCATTAAAGGGGGAAGAAATAAAATATATTCATGGGAGACAGCGTTATTCATTGATGAATCATTTTTTTGCGGGATATTTTTAAACCAGCCTTTAAATTAGTATTGTGTCCCCTGATTGTTGCCCCTGATTGTTGGGTGAATGGCGGGGCTACGAAGGTTTAGTGTACGTGGTTAATTGTAAGGTTATTTGCTGATAGGGCAGGAGCTCTTTTTTGCGCTCAATCTTTATCTGATTTACCGTTACCAATCTTTCAACCTGCATCGATTTTTGCAAAAAACTAAGCAGTTGCGGATATACGGCTTCAAATTTCATCTCAAATTCTATAGGCGTAAGGCCTGTTTTTGAGGGTCCTGATCTGGTAGGCGCAGCAGGGCCAGTTCGGGAACCTTCGATATATCCGGCTGAAGTTGTTGGGGTATCCAGGGGTTTATCTTTTGCCTCTTTTATGCTAAAGGCCATTTTTTTCAGCCCAGTCTCTTCACCTATCCTGGTAAAGGTTTTAATAAGTTCTAAGGGATATTTCTCTCCACGAGGGACTCTTTTATTTATCGTCTCTTTTTTTTCCTCCAGCCCTTGACTATCCTGTCCTGATTGATACTGATTTCTGCTGGTTATCCCTGCTTTTTTAAGCTCAGCGGATTTCTGGTTTAACCTTTCCCTTAAATTAAAATTAGCCCTGAATAGCCAGATAAATAAAGAAATAATTAAAATTGCCGGGGTTGCCATAGCAATTTGAATAAGGAGAGTTCTGTTTTTCATTTATTAAAAATAATCTCGGCAGTTAAACTAAAGGGCCTTGCGCCAGGCAGGGTTAAGGAAAACCCCTGACCTTTGTCTTGGTTGATGCGCGGTAAAATTTCTTCTAATTTTAAAGGGCTGATATTTATATCGCGAAAACAGGAAAGAGAGGCTAATTGACTTTGTAGATTATCCAGGATTATGTTCGCATTTTCAAAATCAGCAAAAACCTCAGCTTTCATCTCCAGGAGATATTTCTTTTCGGATGGCGAGGTTTGAGCGGCCGCATCCATCCCCCGGCTTCCAGAGGCCGGGTTGACTTCGGAAATAGAAAGCTGGATTAAAAGAATCTCTGGGGGGATAATCCTGGCAAAAGTTTTTAATACATAGGAAAAATCCGGCCTTTTCTTAATTGCCTCATCAATCTGACTAAAGGCCTGATTAATATCTCGCTGCTCTTCTTTTAGGTCGTTTAATCCGCCAGTAACACTTTTAAATTTATTTAATTCAAGCTCCGCATTTTGTAGATCCGCTTTTAGCAGGCGGTGATTAATCATTAAGCTTACTATCGGGAAAATAGATATAACAATAAAAGAGCCCAGGCCTGCCAATAGTACTATAAACCTGGCGGCAAGGATCTTTTTTCTCTTTAACTCTAAAGGCAGAAAATTAATTACCGGGGCGCCTTTGGCCGCAATGGCTAAGGCAATGGCTGTTGCGCCGGTGAATATAGGGGCTGAGCTGATATCTTCTCTGAATTGTTTTTCCTTAAAAGCGCCTATCTCCAGATTTTTAAAAGGAAGGGCAATCTGCCATTTCCCGCCTATTTGTTTCATCAGGATCTCTGCCAGATTCCTTATCTGAAAGCCTCCTCCCAGGAGATAGATACTTTCTGCCCTTCTTCCCTCGGACTGCTCTTTATAATACGCTAAGGAGCGCCTGAGCTCATGGAGGATGCGCTCAATATGGGCCTGCCAGAGGGCGCGCAATTCTAAAGGATTGGCCTCATTATTCTGCCGGGCCTCGCCCGCTTTTAGTCCGGCTTCATACTTCTGGCGCATTATCTCTTCAGCCAGCGCCACCTTATTGGTTAAGTCAAGCGCGGCCGGCGGAACTCCGTCTCGCCTGATTATCTCCTCTGTCTTGTCCTGGGAAACCTGCAGTTTCCGGGAAAGGTCGCTTATGATATCCGTCATGCCAAAAGTAACGCTGCGAAAAAAAATTAATTTTTTCAATCTATGGATAGAAATGTTTAAATCCCTGGCGCCAAATTCTACAAAGGCGATATCCTCGTCTTTTTTAAAGCCTTCCTCTGGTATAATCTGAGAGAAAATACCGCAGGCAGGGGCAATCAGCTCCGGGGTGACACCGGCATCTTTACCCAGCTCGATTATCTGCTGGATATACAGCTTTTCTGTGCGCACTATTAAAACCTCATAGCGGGGAATTTTAGCCGCAATCTTTTCTCCCAGCAAAAGCCATTCAAAGGTATGCCCGGGCCCCGAGACAGGAATCATCTTTCTTTTTGCCTCCACTATAGCCGCCTGGGATAATTCGCACTTGCCTATTTTTGGTAAAGAGAGCACCAGCGTGGAGACTAAACCGGGTGAAAGGCTGATCCCAACCTTTGATTTTTTAAGCCGGGAAAGGGAAAGGTGGGAGGAGAATTGTTTCCAGAAGCTTGCTCTATCAATCTGCCCGGGCAAAGAGCTATCTCTCGATGGCAGAAAGGGGCTTTTAAAGATAAAAAAAGTAGAAAGGGCCGGGCGGCCTCCTTTATATTCTATCTCAACAACCTTAGTATAAAAACTGCCAATGTCTATGCCGATGGTTGAATTGGCCATCATTTATCCTCCGACAATCTGGGCTAATTGGAACATTGGCAAGAAAATAGACAGCGCAATCCCTCCCACCACAACCCCCATCACCACGATCATTATGGGTTCAAAAAGGACAAATATCTTCTTTACCGCGGCTAGCACTTCGCGGTCATAGAATTGATTGACCTTGCCCATGGTCTCAACTAAAGCGCCGGACTGCTCCCCCACGCCGATCATACGTACCACCAGGGGCGGGAATTCCTTAGACAACTGAAAAGATTCAGCAATCTTCTCACCCCGATTAACCGCCTCGCGCCCTTTTAATACTACCTGCTCTAAACGGCTGTTTCCGATAACTTCACCGGCAATATCTAAAGCAGTTAAAACCGGAACTCCTGACTTTAAAGCCAGGGAAAAGGTATGCGAGAAACGCGCGATGGCAACTTTTCTAAGCAGAGAACCGCATAGAGGTAGTTTTAATTTTAAACTATCTAATCTGTATTTTCCCCTGCTTGTGGAATTATAAGTACGGTAGCCTGCCATCAAAAGAATAAAAAATCCCAGAATTATATACCAGAAGTTACGTAGAAAGTGGCTTACTCCCAGGACAATCTGGGTAGGCAGAGGCAATGCCGCGCCCGCCTCTTTAAATATGGGTTCAAAAACCGGAATTACCTTTATTACCAGTAAGGATACTACAGCGAGCATCGCGCAAAAAAGTATAATCGGATAGGTAGCCGCCTCTTTTACCTTTGCCTTTAGTTCCATCTGCCACTCCAGAAAATTAGCCAAATCCTCTAAGCAGGCGGATAGCTTGCCGGTAGCTTCACCGGCGCCCACGATAGCAACGTATAATTTAGGAAATGAGCCGGGATGAAATGCCAGCGCCTCTTTTAGGGAACTTCCTGAATCTACCCGATAGCGCAGGTCATTAAGCACCCGCTGAATACTCTCTTTTTCCGCATCTCTTGCCAGGTCTATCAATCCCCTTATCAGGGGTACGCCGGCGCCCAGAAGCGTAGAGAGGTGAATAGTAGTATTGAGTATATCTCTGGGTTTCAGGCGGAAAGATTTTGAGCTTATTTTGGAGGTAGCGGCAATTACTTCTGCGCGCACAAGATAATAGCCAAGATTAGAAATTTTATTGGCCAGGTCCTGCTCGTCATCAGCGAACATTGTCCCGCGCGCCACCTTGCCAAAATCATCTCTGGCGGTATATTTATAGTTCTGCATAATTAGATTTCTCTCCAGGACCCGGAAACCTGCGACTCAGGAGGCGCTAGAATTCCTCGCACCTCTACTTCAATCCGCCTTTCTGCTATAAGATTACCTGAGCTGCTTAACCTTTGTCCAATTGAACGCAGAAGCCGTTGATTGGCTCCTGTATCTTCTATATAGAAATAATACCTGCCGCCTGCTAAGGACCGCTCAGAACTCCAGTCAGGCGCAGTTGTCAACCCATTTCTTGCTTCTATCTTTGCCATTTCAATTCCCGCCTGGGCAAGATAGAAGGCAGAGAGGCTCTCCCGGTCCAGGGAGCGTATAGAGATTTCGTTTGTCCAGAGCATGGCCAGGGCTCCCGCCAGGGTGCCGGCCAACGTAAGCAAAAACAGGGCGAATAATAGCGCCTGCGCCTTTTTTCTGCCCATCAGTTTCTCGCTCTTAGCTGTGTTCTTAAGGTGTAATCACGATTGTAGAGATTCTCAGCCTGTGCTGGCTGTGGCCTGAGTGTCAATTCAATGGTAAGCAGACCGTCGAGAATATTAAAGATATCGTTTCCACTGGTGTTATCCACAATAAGATTGGCTAATTCCTGGCGATTGGTATTAGCATTAGCCTTGGTTAGCCCGCTTCCTCTATAAATAACATCGCTATTACCAAAAGCGCCTCCTTCTCCCCGCCAATACCAAACAACGTCAACAACGTCTGCGGGCAGCTGAGAGCTCAGGGCTCCTCCTGCGTCCCAGATAAGAATATTACCCCTCCCTCTTAGCTCATTCGCCATAAACTCCATTGCCCAGGCGGAATTTTCAATCACCTTAATGCCTCCCTTTTGCCTGCGCCAGGCGGCTTGAAGAGAAACAAAGATGCCGCCTCCCGCAGTTATCACCAAAGAAAAAACAGTCATTGCCACCATTGCCTCCAGGAGGGAGAAGCCTTTTCTGGCCTGTCCGCTTTTTCTTTTACCCACTTTTAATAATCCGCCTTCAGGGCGCTGATGGTGAGATTCTTCGTGCTGCCGCCCTCCGGCCAGGAAATGACCACCTCTAAGCGCTTGAGCTGACCGGGAAAATCCGGGTGGTCAGAGATCTGTATTGTCCTGCCATAAGTTACATTGTTAAGATTGATATTCCCCATATTCTCCACCCCGTTAACCAAGCCTACCCTAAAATATTCCTCTGCCGCCGCCCTGGCTAAGTTAACGGCAACGGCCTGGTGCCCTGTTTTTTGGGCAGCCTTAAAGCCCTGGCTGAAAATCGCCAGGCCCCCCCCTGAAAGCAAAGCCAAAATGGCAATCGCTGTCACCACCTCAATCAGGCTGAAACCCGCGATACCCTTGCCGGACCCGATGTAACGGGGACAGGCTACTTTTTCCTGTACCGCTGATAGAGGGAAAAAGTAGCCTGTCCCCTTTTTTTCTTTACAATGCATTATGAAGCGCGCTTTTCACAACTGGAACAGGGACGGCTGTCTGGGGACCGCTCTCGCCCGGGCGGGTCAAATCTACTTTTTATTCTCCCGGTTTCTTTATCCAGATAGTATCCTCCGCCGAAAGGATCCTCAGGCAGATTCAAGATAAGGCCGCGCTCCACCAGCTCTTCCAGCCTCTGGGGAGGCTGGCCGAAGCGGCCTTTAAATTCCAGCGCCTTTTTCTCAAGCTCTGCTATATTTTCCAGCCACTCCAATTTCACCTTAATCCATTCTACCTGGCTTTTTTCTTTAAGGCTGCCTAACAGGCCGCGCAGATACGCGACTCCCAGATCCGCCTTTCCGGCTTTATAGTAGAGCATCACCGGATTGCTTTTCAGGAAATCCGGCGCCCCCGGCAGCAAAGAAGCCTCCCGGTAATAATCAACGGCCTTGCGGTAATTTCCCAGCTCGTAATAACTAAACCCCAGCCAATAGAGAATCCGCCATTCTGAACTATTCAGGCCGCGGTGGGCTTCTAAAAAATCTATGGCCTTAGTAATGCCTTCTTTATCGTGGCCGAGCACTATTGAGGCGAAAAAATATCCCTGGACCAATTTGGGGTCTAAAGAAAGCGCCGCGGAAAAATCGCCCTGGACGCGCTCTATCCTTATGGCCGGGCTGTCAAATTCTCCGCTGATATCTAAGATCCCCTGGATATAAAACATATCCGCCAGAAAAGAGGCGAAGCTTCCGCTAAAAAGCCTTAAAGCCACAGGGGAAGGATTTAAAAAAAACTTCCGGCTCTCCGGAATCAAGCGGCGATGGAGGGATAAAGAAAGCCAGGGAATAAGCAGGAAACAAATAACCAGGGTTAAAAAAAGGCCCCCGGGCGGCTTAACCCGGAGTGTTCTGGGAAAAACAGGCGGAGTCAATATTCCTTTTTCCGAAATATAAATAGGTTTATGGTCCATAAGAAAAGGCCGTAGATGACCGCGTAGAGGCTAATCAGCAAAAAGAATCCTGCCGGAGGCAATTGTCCGTATACCGCCGCGGCCTTAATGTCTAACCTGCCGAAAGCCGGGAGAAAGGCGCTCAGGACGCGGATAAAAAAATTCTCCCATACGCCCGCGGAGGCGGAAATTATTTTTAAGGCCGCCGGTAGTAACTCCACGGCAATATAGAGAGAAAAGCTGCAGAGGATGGAGACCATCCAGGAGGAAAAAAGACAGGAAAAGAGCGCAGTCCAGCCAATAACCAGCGCCGTCTTTAGAAAAACCGGGTAGAGGGCGGCGATACAGGCAGGATGAAAAGAGCCCCGGGCAATGAGGATCCCGCTGTATCCGGCGGCGCAGAAGACTATGTAGAGCAGGGAAACCAGCAGGTATGCAAACAACTTTCCGCTGAGGTAGGCTGTCCGGGGGAAATCCGTAAGATAGACCTCTAAAATCCGGGTCTCCCTTTCCCGGTGGAAAGAAAAGGTAAAACTGAAAATACTCAAGAATACGGCGCTAAGCTCTATTCCGCTCAGCCCGGCGTTTCTCAAAACTTTCTCTGACTCTCCTGGAGAGAGATTTTCCAAGAGCAGGCAAAAGGCCAGGTAGAAGAAGAAAAAAAAGGCCGCGCCCAGGAAAAATTTATCCCGCACCGCCTGTTTAAAATTAAGCCCTAAGATAGAAAGCGTCTTTCGCATATATCCCTGACAGCTATATCCCGATCTCCCGGAGAAAAGCCTCTTCTAAGCCGGGGACATTGTGTTTGCGGGTCAGCTCCTCTGCCGAGCCTGAGAAGCTTATCCGGCCACGGTGGATTATCCCGATCCTGGCGCAGGTCTTTTCAATCTGGGAAAGGATATGCGAGGTAAAAAAAACGGTTTTCCCCTGCTGGTTAAGCCCGGCAATCAGCTCCAGCACCTGTCTCTGCCCCAGGATGTCTAAGCCTAAGGCTGGCTCATCTAAGATAAGCACCTGGGGGTCCTTGAGCAGGCAGAGCGCCAGCCCCAGGCGCTGAATCATCCCCCGGGAAAAGGCCTTTATCTGTTTACCACCATGCTCTTTCAGACCAACCAGCTCTAACAGCCGCTCAACCTGATTAGTTCCCGCGCCCAGGCCCCGGCCCAGGATGCGCAAGAACTCTCCGGCCTTTAAATTCTGGGGAGGGGAAAAATTCTCCGGCAGGAAGCCGAAACTTTCCCGGACATCCTGGGGCCTAAGGCTTTTTCCCTTAAAGGAAATGCTCCCACGGTTAACCCGCAGCAATCCCAGGAGACAGCGGAGCAGGGTGGTTTTACCTGCCCCGTTCAGGCCTAAAAGCCCGAAGATCTCGCCCTGGTTTATCCGCAGGCTGATATCCTCTAAAACTAAGCTCTGGCCAAACTGCTTTTTAATATTCTCCAAGGAAATTAACGGATACACGTATTTCTCCTGATTACACAGATTAAAACTTAGATTACACAGATTCAAACATCGTCAGAGGCAATCTGTGTAATCAAGTTAATGA
>MHGN01000011.1:10117-10208 GCA_001805575.1 Omnitrophica WOR_2 bacterium RIFCSPHIGHO2_02_FULL_45_21
TTCAATATCTTCCTTAACTTTCAGGCTAATAAATCCCGTATGTAGCAGAATGCCCTGGTCAGTCCCGCACCAGTCGTTATTCCAGGCAGAT
>MHGN01000011.1:10275-10430 GCA_001805575.1 Omnitrophica WOR_2 bacterium RIFCSPHIGHO2_02_FULL_45_21
GGTATCGGTCAATATAAGGGCCATTCCATAAAGATTGATAACTGGCAGGGGCGCTTGACCTTTTCATTAAAGCCAGGGTATCACTCGACACCACAACATTTCCATACACGGGAGGCTTAACCCCTATATCATCAACCAATCTGTCTATGCCCATT
>MHGN01000011.1:10564-12599 GCA_001805575.1 Omnitrophica WOR_2 bacterium RIFCSPHIGHO2_02_FULL_45_21
TTTTTTGCTTGGCTTGCTCATTTTATTCCTCCTTGGCATACCATACTATTTTTTAGGCAGTATTTCTTCCGCCGGAGCAACCACTTCTTTCCCTGCTCCGGTCAATTTTTCCTGTCCCTGCCGCGAAACGATTAAACCCCTGAGCGTGAATATCATCGCCAGGATAAAAATCACCCCCGCCGCTATCCCCACTACCTTATTCTCTTTCCAGCTTGCCATCTTGACCACCTCCTTTTCTTCAATCTATTTCTCCCAAAAACACAGTTTCTATGTCATCCTTAGCTTCAGGCTATCCTACCCAGAAAGTAACTTAAACAACAGACTCTGTTTCAAATAGTTATAAAGATTCTATTTTTTCACTCCCTTAACCATCAAGCATTATCCCGATATCGTCACCGGCAAAGGATCCCGTCAACCAAAGACCACTATCCCATGATGAATTGTTACCATCTGGGCCCGGACTATAAAAAATAACATCAACATAAGGATTACTTAATACATACATATGATAAAAATATCCTCTCTTCCAGGGATCTAATCCTATCTTTTTGTCCAGATAAAAAGACCCCGGAGCCATCAGATAAGAGTTTAATTTTTCGGCATCTCCATAATAATAAGAATAGCCATTCCCACCCCCCCCGTAGTCTATTCCAGGATAATATCCGAAATCACTTTTATAGTTTATTATCCCTATGCCTATGCTTTTCGTTTCAGCTTTCGTTGCGGATATTTTGGCTTTACTAAGTATACTGCCTATCTGAGGAGTAACTACAGCTGTTAAAACACCTATTATTGCTACTACTACCATTATTTCAACTAAGGTAAATCCCTTATCTTTTCTCATCTTACACCTCCCTCAGGAACAAGAGCACGAAAATGAGTTTCCGGCACGACAGGCTTAGGCTTAGTTATCATTCTTTGCGCCATCACCACAATGCTTAATATTAAAATCACCCCTGCCGCTATCCCCACTACCTTATTCTCTTTCCAGCTTGCCATCTTGACCACCTCCTCTATTAGTTCAGTTCCATCCGCGTATATAATAGGGAACACAATACTTGACGACTCCTCACAGCCGCCCCGCGAAATTAGTATAGTTTACACTGAAAAAGTATCTTTCCCATGATTACACAGATTAAAACTTAGATTACACAGATTCAAACATCGTCGGAGGCAATCTGTATCTTTTTTTAAAATCTGTGTAATCAAGTTAATGATGGGGGTTTTTCAGCATTAACTATTATAAATATACACCATATTTTGCATTTTGCATTTTTACAAGTTTTTTTGATAAAAATCTCTATCCTCTGGTTACGGCAAAATCAATCTTATCTAACGGTGAGTGACTTACACGTTTGCTAGCGTCTAATATCTCGATAGAGACGATACCATGGTCCTTAGTATAATCAAAGATTATCCCATCAACCTCTGTACTTTCTGCAATCTCAGCCCCCGAGAGAAATTCAATGTTCATCAAGTCATGCGTGGGATCGTATTCAATTCTCATAGAACTCACCTCCAGTAACGTTCAATCTGGGACGTTAAGTATGCTGTTATGACAACAAATCTATCTTTATCCTCATCTACAATTACTCTCAATAACATTTCTTTATCTTCTAAAATGTATTTCTTTTGCCTCACTTTACGATTACCATACCCATCAACAATCTGCTCAGGAGATTTAAGCGTTTCCTCAATCCATTCAATAGAAATCTTTCGCTGTTTAATTTTTTTTAAAGCTAATGAAAAAGGGGTCAGAGTGATTTTCTCCAAAAGAGGTCAGGGAGAAAATCACTCTGACCCCTTTTTCCCTTACTACACCCTATTTTCAATAAACAGATCTATTTTTATAATTTCCTATACTCTAAAAAAAGACGGTTCCTTTTTAGACAACCGTCTTCATAATTGTAAATTTTCCTAATCAATTTCTACCAGCTCCTTGCGCCTTCTCCTACATAAGAGTAAACATATTCTGGCCAACCGCCACCCAAACGCATGTTTCCTGACCCGGCCTGCCCATCATCCATAACCTTAT
>MHGN01000012.1 GCA_001805575.1 Omnitrophica WOR_2 bacterium RIFCSPHIGHO2_02_FULL_45_21
GGAATTAATCGTAATCAACAGATTAAGATATGCGTAACATCTTTAATGGAAACTGGTTGCAATAATAGCTATAAGCATGAAAACGGCTGGTTTGACTTTTAGAAGGCTTGCGCTGAATTTTAAATAAACGGGAGGCGGAAAGATGGCAGGTTGGAGAGAGAATAAGATAGTGGGAATTACGGCAGGGGCGATATTTATATTGGCTTTGCTCTTTATGATTCAAAACGCGATGCGGCTCTTTCTGAAAAAGTCAGAGCTAAGCGAATCAGAAAAAAGAGGCATTGCTCCCGCAGAAGAAATTGCTCCCAGAAGATAGATACGCCTTGAGAGATAGAATTAGACAAGAAAATCGCCTCAGGCAGATGACTTTCAGCGATTTTCGCAGTGGTACAGGAAAGTGTTGCACTTGTGCCCGTAAGGGCATACTTTCCTGTACCATAAAATAAGCAGGGGGTGAAGATGAAAAAGACGGCGAGAAAAGAAAAAGGGTTTACTTTGATTGAAATGATCGTGGTAGTAGCGATGATCGGAGTATTAGCGGCGATGATTACTCCCCAGATTACTAATTCTATTTATAAAACACGCGTTACTTCAACAGCGGGAAGCCTGAAAAGTTTTAAAATGGCCTTAGATATGCTGATTAATGACATCGGGGTCAAACCTCCAGCCTACGGATTGGTTGACCCTACAAATGACCAGCTTGCTTTAATGAGAAGAACTTCTTGTCCGGGTTCTTTACAATCTTTGTGGAATGGCCCCTATATTACGAATTATCCGACTTCCAATGTTTCACCATTATTTTATTATTCAGATCGCTTCTACTACTATTACAGTTGGCCATGGGATGATGGCGGAACCTGGGGTAATTGGTGCGGTACGGGGTATGGAATTTTACTCCATACCGGATTTATTAATATTCAAGCGAAGGAAGATGTGGAAAGAGCCCTGCTGGGAAGAGTAGACCCTGCGGGCAATAGCTGGTTATACTGGTGTGGATTTTATGATGGCAGGAAAACGCCAACCTGGTAAAGATCAAGAGCCGGAGGGCAATGATGGCGAATTGGAAGGAGAATAAAGCGGTGGGGATGGCCGCGGGGATAATTCTGCTCATCACGATAGCGCTGACTATGGCGAATATGATCAAGAAAAAGGCGCAAGAGCAAAAAATACTGCAAAAGAAAAATCCGCCTGCGCTTATTGAGCGATTTTGAATATCTAACCGAGGAGGCAGGTTATGCCCAGGAAAGGATTTACCTTAATTGAAACCGTGGTGGTGGTTTCAATTATCGGAATATTAGCCGCGATGCTTGTTCCCACCATCTCAGGAATGACCGCCAAGGCCAGAGATGGCCGGAGAAAATCGGATATTCAGCATATTGCCTTAGCCCTTGAGCTCTGGCGTGAACAAAATGGGCGCTATCCTACTCCGGGTGAAGCCGGAACGGATTCCTGCGGCGGCTGGAGAGCAAGCGATACCAGTGATTTTATGCAGGCCTTGGTCGCCAGCGGCTTGCTTAAGGCTTATCCGGCCGACCCGATGAATACCGGTGATGGCTGCGGCGGATATTGTTATAGTTATTATCGTTATGGCCCCTATTGCAGCGTGCCGGCCTATTTTTACGTCTTAGGAGCCCGGGTATTAGAAGGCGGGGCTGACCCGCGCCGGGCTAATGTCGCCGGCGCTAATCCTGCTTGCCGAAACTGGGCTGATGAGTTCCAGTATCTAACCTGGGGAAGAGAAGATCAATGAGAGAATAGCAAAAAGGGGGTGCGCAGATGGATTGGAAAAGGTCGCCGATTGTGGGGATACTCGCCGGAGTGGTAATCATAGCCACCGCAGTTTTTATTACTATTTTTATCTCTCAGCAGCCAAAATACACCAACGTGCTTATTTGTGAAGATACCGGCACGGTCTTTAAGAAGAAATTATCTCCAGATGCCAAATTCCCGATTACCTGCCCGGATTCCGGCAAGAAAACCGCCTATTTAGCGGTAAAATACACCTGCCAGAACGGACACACTTTCTTAAAACCGGCTTTGCCAATGCTTCTTTCCGGAGCGCAAAAAGCATTGGCCGCAGAAGAAGTAGGTTCTTTATCTGCCGAAGAAAGAGCAAAGATGGGCAGCTCTATTCGTTGTCCAATATGCGCTTCTACCAACGTGAAGGGCGAACTGATGTCTAATGAAGATGATAGCGCAGAAAGAAAGGAAGGTGATAGATAATGGAAAATAGAGGATTTGCCCCATTAGAATCTAAAGGGCAATTAGAAAAAAGAAAGATGCTTCTAACGGGTTTTACCCTGATAGAGTTAATGGTAGTGATTGCTATTGTCGGACTGCTGGCCTCGGTTGTAACTCCTCAAGTCGGCAGTCTTATTGACCGGGGAAAAGTGGCGAAAATAGTCAGCGCGGTTGCGGTTTTGGAAACCGCAGAATTAGCCCATTATACCGATACGAGTTATTTTGCTCGTGAGTGGGATTATACTGAGTCGCCCGGCAGTGAGTATCACGCGCTCTCTATGAGTCAGGGGGGTTATGCCGGCTGGAACGGGCCCTACATACCCAAGCCCTGGAATTACAACGATAATGTGGTTAACCAAGACACCGACATCGGAGCGCTGGGTCGATGTCAGACCCTCTGCTGGAATCATGCAAACTTCGATTTAGACCGAAATGGCTCTGAAGAGACTACTACAGGGGCGTTTGTAGGATATTCTGGTATCCCTTCTAATCTTGCTCAAAGGGTAGATAGTATTTTTGACGGGCCGGGAGGAGCCTGGTCTACGCAAGGCAAAGTTGAATGGGATGGGAATTGGCTCAGTATCTTCCTGGTCAAAGACTAATGGCTGTCAAGGCAAAAATATGCTGATTTCTTTAGTCGGAAAATTGCATCAGCGCTTGGGGGGCGGAATCCTGGCTATTTCCGCCATATTTTTTGCAACCAGCGGCATTATCTTGAACCACCGGGATGCTATCCGAAACTTAAACCGGGCCGGCAGGCTTGCGCCTTTAAAATATAGCTTGGATTATTCACCGGCAGTAGTATCCATTGATCAAGCAGTTGGACTTGCCCGGCAAAGCCTTGGAGAGCAGGCCCGGCCTAAAAGAATTGAGATGCGCTACGACCGGGGGACTTTGATTTATCGGTTGCGTTTTGGCGAGGAAAATAGAGGAGAAAGAGAAATTACCATTGATGCCTTGACCGGCAAGATTATCATCCCTGCTTCTAAGTTTGAATTCAAGGAAATTGCCGAGAAGGCGCATAACTTAGAGTTTCTTAAAACCCCGGGCCGCTGGCTGGTAGATATTTTAGCCAGCGGGATAATTATTGCTGCGCTCTCGGTAGCCATTCTGCATTTTAAATTAATATTGATTAATGCTCCGCCTAAGGTTAGGTTATATAAATTTGCTCTCTGCGGGTTGCATCGTTGGTTATGGGTAATAGTCGCGCTGCCGGTATTAATCTTTGCCTTGACCGGTATCGCGCTTAACCACCAGGATTTTTTAGAAGAGATAGAAGGTTCGATAACGCATTATCAGGCCAAGGTTAAAACCAAAAAACCGGAGGCGGATTTTCATTATGACCGTCTTCCCCTAACGGTTAAAGACGCTATAAATATCGCGCAAGCCCAGTTTTCTAAGCAAAATGAATTAAGAAGAGTCATTTTGTCTTATAAATACGGAACCCTTGCCTATAGCGTGGAGTTTCAAGAGGGTATGCGCCAAGGAACTGTTATTGACGCTTATAGCGGCGATATAATAAAACCTTACCGCGGCTTTGAGTTGCTTCAGGTTATAAAACCTCTTCATTATCTCTGGATTTTTGGTAAACCCTCGGTGTATTTCTCTGATCTGATAGCTTTCATCTGGATTATGGCGGCGTCCGTCAATTTATGGTGTCCGGCGAAGAGAAAGTGCAAAATATAAGACAAGGAGGGCGAAAACAATGGCTGATTGGAAGGAGAATAAAATAGTGGGGATTGTGGCCGGGGCGGTGGCGGTAGTAACCCTGCTTTTTGTTATTTTGTCTCTTAAGGATAGGTTTGGCGGAGAAAAAAGCAAATCAGAATATCCCTCCAAGGAGGGAGTTCCTGCAATAGAGATAAAGAGATAAAAAAGGCGCCGGATAAAATAGGTAACCCTTGTTTAGGCAGGCGGGAGAGCAGGGAATAATTACTAGTGGTTTGTAACCTTAATTCTTGAGGATTTATGCGGTTCTTTGTAGCGGCGCCATTTATGGCGCTTGTCAGTGCGATAGATCGCACCGCTACAATCGGAAAAACGGAAACAATTAATGTTACAATGCACTAACCCAGAACAAGGAAGGAGAAAGATGCCAATGAACATTTTTTTGCTAAAGAAAGGAAAGAGAAGACAGGCATTTACCTTAATTGAGCTTATCGTGGTTATCGCCATCATTGGCCTATTAGCGGCGATATTAACGCCTCAAATAGGTAACATAGTGGATAAATCTAAGGCAGTTGCGACGCTTGCTGTTTACAAGGTTATAGAATCAGCCTGTATAAATCACTATAACGATACGGGTAATTATGCTCAGGAGTGGAATGTGTATTATGCCGGCGCCGGCTATCATAATCTTTCTGAGTCTTATTATGCTGGTTGGAATGGGCCTTACCTAAAACCTTTTGGTTATGGAATTAACCCCACTAAGGGGTGGCCAGCAATAAGTAACAGTCTTGGTACTTGGAATGCAGACAGTGGTTTTGATTTAAATAGAGATGGAACAGCAGAAAAAACCGGGGCAGGTAACTTTTTGCATTTTGAAAACTTTTCCGTGCGGATAGCCCAGATAGTAGACAATAATCTGGACGGATCTGGAGGAACAAGCGGGTCCTGGAATACTAATGGCGGGGTAGAATGGCGCTCTGCCTGGGGCGGAACGATACAAATCTATCTCACCGGCGGTTAATATAAATAGATAGATAAAAAATGGGAGGGCGAAAACAATGGCTGATTGGAAGGAGAATAAAATAGTGGGGATTGTGGCGGGAGTGGTGTTTGTTTTGTGTTTAATAATA
The DNA here is from genome assembly GCA_001805575.1 of Omnitrophica WOR_2 bacterium RIFCSPHIGHO2_02_FULL_45_21. GTDB lineage: Bacteria > Omnitrophota > Gorgyraeia > Gygaellales > UBA12090 > 2-02-FULL-45-21. The sequence continues at coordinate 5,040 of MHGN01000012.1, forward strand.
GTGATTAAAGTGGTAATGGGTATGAGGCCTAAGCAGGTGCCTTTAGCAGTTGAACAAATGCGTTCCATAGAACCTCAAGCAAAGATATTTATACCTCAAAAATAAAGCAAATAGCGGGTGGGAGGCGAGATGATGAAAAAAGGATTTACTTTAATAGAATTGATAGTTACGGTAGCGATTATTGGAATTTTAACGTCTATAGTGCTTCCTCAGGTGGGAAATTTAGTCGAGAAAGCAAGAGTTGCAAAGGCTCAAGCCGAAGTCAACTCTATAGTTACGGTTATGGAGGTTATGGTTTCTGATACAGGCAGGTCTCCAGGAGAGAGGGATGGCGGTTGGATGAATGATACAACAGGAAGGGGGCTAAATAACTGTCTGTATGGTTTAATTTGTAATGATGGGTATCCTAACTGGAAGGGGCCTTATTTAAAAAAGGCAATAGGTTTAGACCCCTGGGGAAGAGATTATTATTATGATGGGCACCCTGCGGAATGGACAGAACCTACTCCCGGTCAAGCTTCCTTTGGTTCTGCTGGCCCTAATGGTATCTTCGAGTGCTTCAATTTAGAAAGTTTAAATTGCACTGCGGATGACATATTTATCTATCTACATAAATAGCAGAAAGGAGGGCAGTCAGAGTACTAATAGTCAGTATTGTGTCTGCAATCCTTATTAATGATTGAATAGGACAACAGCGGCCGTTTTTCTTGGAAGGAGACAAAGATAGAAATCACCATTTCCAAAAAAGGAGGAGATAAAGATGAAAAGGGGGCAGAGATCTTTCGGGGGATTTACCTTAGTAGAGATGATTGTAGTCATGGCCATCATAGGTATATTAGCGGCCACAATTACTCCCCAGGCAGGAAGGATGGTAAATAAAGCCCAGACCGCCTCAGCTAAGGCTGAAACCCAGAGCGTAATGACCGCTTTACTGGCCTATAAAGGGGATAGAGGGTATTATCCCGGGCGGGATTTTTTCGGTGACCATACCTATAGTTATTATTATGGTGATGCCCAGAGCTTAAATGAATGGCTGATGTCACCAGGAGCATTTTATCTAAGCAAAAAATTAGCACTAGACCCCTGGGGGAATGGATACTACTATCATATGTGGCTGCGCGGAAATCCTTATGTTGATGTTGTTTTTTATAGCATAGGCCCTGACCGAACAAATTCCTCCTGGGATGGCGGTGTATGGCTTACCGCCAGTTTTGCCGGTGATGACATTGGGGCAATGGCTGATGGCTAATAGATAACCGTAGCCCGCTTGCGAATTGAGTGTCTATTTGAGGCAAGGGGCGCGCAGAGAAAGGAAGGTAAAAAAATGTCAGATTGGAAAAAGAATAAAATAGTAGGAATTGTCGCCGGAGCGATTTTTATCTTAAGCATTGTGCTGGTGGTGCAAGGGCTGACTAGCAAACCCAAGCCGGCAGCGCCAGAAACTCCCTTTCGCCTGCTGGTTCCTCAGCCGTAGAGAAAATAAAGGAGATAGGGCCTCTTACGCAATAGATATTACGGCTATTGAGGAGCATTATGGTGATGGGGAGAGAGAAAAGGACATCGTTTACCATTATAGAGATAGTAATTGTAGTGGCCATTATTGCCATGATTTCTGTGCCATTGGTAATTTCCTTCTCTACTATTGGTTCGCATAGGCTGGAGGCTGAGGCAAGAAAGATTGTAGCCAATATTCTCTGGGCAAGGCAAAGGACTATCGCTACTCATCAGCATCATGCTCTAAACTTTGATACGGTTAACAGGCAATATTCTATATATAAATCACCTACGGGGACAGTGGCAGATTTTACCACTGCCAATCTTTTAAAACAAGCAGTAGCTGAGGCATCGCTGGCTTTAATTCAGGCAAATCTCTGGATTTATTCACCTCAAGGGGACAGCTTAGGTGTGGATGATATTACCTTAAGCGACCAGGGGAGAAGCAAAAGAATCAGGATATTTCACGATACAGGATATGTGAAGATAGAATAGAATAAAATGAAAAGAGGGTTTAGTCTGATTGAGGTAACCGCTGCCTCGGCTATTCTGTTTCTTATTTTATCGGGCATGCTGGGGATTTTTTGGCAGGGTTTTGGCGTAGCAAAAGAATCTCAAAGCCGCAGCACTGCTTATAGCTTAGCCAGGGAGAAGCTTGAGGAAAAGACAGCGATCCTGCCTTGGCCTCCTCTTTCTGAAACAAGGGCGGTGGTTGCGGGCTTTGCCGGATTTGAGAGAGAGCTGGTAGTTACCTGCCCATATTCATGGTATAGCGATTTGGCCTATATTAAGGTAACTGTTTGGTGGGATAATGGGACACGCTCCCAAGCATTTGAGACTTTAAAGGCGAATTATTAAAATGAATTGCCATACTACTAAAATGAGGAGATTTGGTGAGTAAGAATAGAAACGGATTCACCCTTATTGAGGTAATGGTGGCTATCACAGTCTTTAGCTTGGTAATTATTGCCGCAGGCAGTGTCTTTATCTCAATCAGCCAATCCTGGCAGAGGCAGAGGAGCGCAATAGAGTTGCTCCAGAATATCCGCTGGACTATGGAGTTGATGACAAATGAGATACGGCAGGGAGGAAATTTTACAGTAGTTTCTGGAGATAGGGTGCAATTTGAATTTTCTCCCGGAGGGCCTACCAGGAGGGTATGGTATTGGCGGGGGGACGGAGGGACTTATGGCCAGACCCAGATTATCTATCGCGGAGCAGGAGCGGGCCTGGGCGCGGCCAATGGCAATCGTCAGGAGCTGGCTAATTTCATTGTGGATAATTCTAGCGGTAATCCTATCTTTGCGCTGGCCGGAGGCAGGGTTACCATTGAATTAACTGCGAGTAAAGAAAGTAAAAGTTATAGCTTAAGAACTCAGGTAAGGCCGAGGAATTAATATTTTATCTGGGCACCTGCAGGAATATGGCAGATAAAACTCAAGACTTAAGAATCAGGAATCAAGAATCAGCAACTCTAAGCGGGCAGGCGTTATTATTTGTGTTCTTTCTGCTTCTGGTTGTAGGTATTTTAACCGGCGCATTGGCAGTGATGTGGCAGGCAGAGATACGAACCCGCGCGTTAGAAAAAGACGGATTAATTGCTTTTTATTTGGCTCAGGCAGGAATTGAAAGAGCTAAAATTGAAGCAAGAAACGGCGCCATCATCCCGGGCGGGAGTTCTGCGCAAACTCTTGGGGCAGGAAGATATTATTACTATATAGAAGACACAGGAGGCAATCAGCGGCTTTTGCGTTCTATCGGTCAATGGTTGGATGCTTCGGGCAATCCTTCTGCAGAAAGGCAGATTACAGTCAGGGTAAGCGGGATGGGAACACCTTTGCCCGGAGATGATGCCCAGGTTTCCTGGAGTTGGCGGGAGATATAGGATGTTTAACTATTCTTATACTGCAAGAGACGATTACGGGAAGTCTGCGCGCGGTATGATGATGGCTGAAGATGAGATAGATTTAGCAAATAAGATATCAAAATTAGGCCATTTTCTTATCCACGCCAAGATTGTAACTGGCTCTGTTATTACGGATTCCGGCTTTCCGCGTTTAAAACCAAAGGAGGTGCTTAATTTTACTATACATATATCTACGCTTATCGGCGCCGGCGTTACTTTGATGCAAGGTTTAAAAGATATGGAGCAAGATGCCGAGAAAGAAAGCATCAAAAAAATTATCGCTGATATTCGTTATCGTATTGAGACAGGTTATTCTTTGAAAGACGCAATTCTTGTTCATTCTAAAACCTTTTCTCCCCTCTATGTTGCCGTAGTAGAGACAGGCGAAAGCACGGGGAAATTGTCATCCTGTTTAAATGACTTAGTTGATTTTTTGGATTGGCAGTTAGAACTAAGGGCAAGAGTAACGGAAGCAGCTACATACCCTATAATCCTTTTTTGTATAATGGTAGGCGTAGTAACCTTATTGGTAGTCAAAGTAATCCCTGTTTTTGAGCCGATATTTAAAGAAGTAGGAGTGAATTTACCGCTTCCCACCCAGATCGTCTTAGGAGTGAGCCATTTTATACGTCAATTCTGGTATATAATAATAGGGGTCCTTATTTCCCTGGGAATCGGATACAAGCTTTATAATTCTACCACTGGCGGCAGATATGTTTTTGATAGCCTGAAATTAAAGCTTCCTATTTTTGGCCAACTTTTGCGCAAAGTTGCTTTGTCGAGGTTTTGTCATACCTTGGCTTTAGCTTTGAGGTCAGGTGGAAATATTTTATCGGCTTTGGATATGGCAGGAGCGGTTATGGGCAACCAGCGCTTAGTTTCCATAGTCAAAAAGGCGCGGGATTCGGTTAATGTGGGTGAGAAACTTGCTTCCTCTCTTGGCGGCTCGAAAGAATTTCCCCCCATGGTGACACGTATGATTGCGGTAGGAGAACAGTCCGGGGCGCTTACTGAAACATTAGATAGAGTGAATCAATTTTATGACCGCGAGGTTCCTGCAACTATAAAAAGGTTATTCGCTCTCTTTGAGCCGATAATGATTGTTCTGATGGGTGTAATAGTGGGCGGAATTGCCCTATCTATTTTCTTGCCGCTCTTCCAGATGGCTAATTTAATTGGTGGTTAAATGGCGGACATATTAGGTATTGATATAGGCAGCCGGTTTGTTAAGGTAATAGAAATCAGGCAAAAGCCAAGGCTTCAGTTAGTAAATGCTATTTTATTTGAGACTCCTTATGCAAGTTTTGAGCAGATAGAGCCAGCCCAGAGACAAATAGATACAAAATCTTTCTGGGCGGAAATTACTAAATACATTCCTCTGCCCATGATTAATCGTTGTATCATTGGAGTAGATATGCCCGCTGTTTCTATCAGCACAACTACGGTGCTTTTGCCAAAGATGGGTAAAGGCGAATTAGCGCAAGCGGCGGTAGCCGAAGCAAAACGTAAGCTAATTCCTGCTTCAGGGTCTCAGCATATATTTGAATATTCTATTTTGGAAGAGAAGCTATTCGCTAAAATTCCTAAAATTGAGGCTTTGGTGATAAGGTCGGAAAAGGCCTGCGTGGGAAATACGCTCGCTCTTTTTAAGGATATTAACACCATCCCATCCTTTATTACACCCGCTTACTCTACTCTGCCTAATCTTATTCCTAAGGAGATTTGGTCGCATAACGAAGATGTATTGTTTGTCGATATTGGAGCCAGTTCCCTGAATATCTCTATCTGCAAAGAAGGCAGATTAATTGTTACCCGTGATATCACCTATGGCCTCAATGATATTGTTCAGGATTTTTCCCGTAAGCTTAATCTATCAGAAAATGAAGCAGAGAATGCAATCAGGGAATATGGCATTCCGCAGACAACATTTGATATTACAAATAAAGTGCTTATTGCAGAGGAGATCATGCGGCAGAAATACGAAGTGGTTAATGCTGCCACGGAAGAAAAAGTTAAGGCAAATCTTTTGGAGATGGGAATGCTTTGGCAGGCACATATTGATAGAATTGTCAATGAGTTAAGGCGTTCTTTTATCTATTATAAAGAACAATCGGGCGGTAGAAGGATTGGCTACATTTATTTCTTAGGAGGAGGAAGCCAGATAAAAAATCTAGTAAACATTCTCTCTGCGTCTATCGGCGGGCAGTGTAAGATTATGCTGCCTTTTGAAGGGATAGAGATAATTAAGAAGCAGTATCGGGATGCGGCATCATCTACCCCCGTATTTACGAACGCCTTAAGCCTTGCCGTCAGCATCTCTCTTGATGAGTATAAACGAAAGCTAATTAATTTTTTACCTATAGAGTTAAAGAAAAGGGGCTCTGCCGCTGTCAGGCGTTTGGTTTTGTTTATTATGGGAATCGGTTTGTTCATCGGATTTAGTTTAGCATTAGTCAATATGCTTATCGGCGGTCATTTGCTGAAGGCATCCATAAAAGAAGCGGAGTTTGGATTAAAGAGAGTGAAAAAGATAGCGGATAAACTAAAAAGCTTAAGCGATCAAGAAACAGAAACAGAGCGCATCTCTTCTCAAATTGAAAAGATAATTAAGCAAAGGCAGGATTTCAGTTATCCCCTAAAAGAACTAAGCAGGATTATCCCCCGGGAGATATTATTAACACACCTGTCTATCTCTAAATCTGATGGCCAGATGGGGGAGGACATTTCTCAGGCAGGATCGGCAGGAGCGGTTTCCGGGGGAAAATACCGCTTAAAAATAGAAGCGGAGATATTCGCGGATTATGAAAAGACAATCAAAATTATTGATCAGTTCTGCGGGAAATTAGAGGCAGTTCATCATTTTAGCAATATTACGAGCGCTCCTCTTAAATTAGAAGAGATTTCTCCGCGGGAAAAAGGAACGCTTGAGGGATCGCCTTTGACTGAAGAGAGGCTCAGGGATTTCACTTTAACTGCTGAAGTGGCTGCTAAATGAGAAAAATAATTTTTTTTATAATTTTGCCATTATTAATCCTTTCTTTCTTTTGGCAATTAAATAAAAATCTCGCTTTAAGAAAACTATTGAAAGAAAAAAATAATGCGTTGGAAACGAGTGAGGCCGCCAGCCGCCATTTGGAAAAATTAAAAAAACAGGAGCTGGAGTTGCAGGAGAAAGAAAAAATACTACGTAGAAAGTTACCCGCTGATGATCGGCAGCCATTGGCTCTAATTAAGGCGCTTATTAGTTTAGGGAGAGAAACCGGTTTAAGAGAGATTAGCCTTAGTATAAAGGAAGAACCCGCTGCTGAGGCAAAGGGTAGTTACTCCAAAGGAAACGAGATGGCCTCGGCGTCTGAGCTTGAGGAAATTCCTCAGTCAGCGGCTAAATCTTCCGCTTCTAGTAATGATATGGAAGTATCAGTATCTCGCAGCGGCTCTGCTAAGAGCCGCTCCGCTAGAAATAGCGAAGCAGGGCCGGTTTATTTAGAAATAAACTGCGAGGGAACATTCCAACAGTTACTTATTTTTTTGAACAGATTAAGAGAATTGGAAAGGATAGTAGCGGTAGGAGAGATAAGTATTGAGCGCAAGAAGGATATATTGCCTTTCCAGAAGATATCTTTGGAGTTGGTTACGTATACATTATGACGATACCTTGGGTTATCGCTTCCGCATTAGCTGATGCCAATAGCGCAATAGATGCTACAGTTATTGACATTCTGGCGGACAGCATTGACTTTCTAAATTACGGCACACGCGGCGGTATTTTTACTTGCAAATGGTCTTAATCCTGTTATAATTACTGAAAGGTAAGCTCCTTATCCAAATTTAATCCTTAAAAAGTAATTGTTGGCATCATCTCTTGTGAGCGTTATGAGATTTCGCGTCCCCCCTCGGGAGGCTTGCAATTGCTCCTGGGCTTTACCGCTTATCTCCCTTGGGGTGCTTGTGGAAAAGCTGTGTATTCTGTGGAAAAGCTGACTTCAATGAGCACTAAACTTAAGGAGTGCGAAGCACGACATAAGTTTATGTGCGAATTGATATAAATAATGTCCATCCTTGACTCCTGGGTAGCGGCCAAAAAGGCAATCTTGGAAGATATCGGCGGAGCGGCCTATGAGGCCTGGATTAGCCGCTTACAGGCCAAAGAAGGCGGCTCGCCCGGCGTTTTAGTATTAAATGCCCCTGACGAGTTCTCCAGAGATTGGGTCAACAAACATTACTTAAAATTTATAGAAGATAACCTAAAAAAACAGGTCAAAGAACCGACCAGGGTAGAGATTCTGGTTCAACCCGTCAGCACGAACGCGCCCCCCAAAAAAGAACCCCCGCCGCTTGCGGATAGGCCCCTCTCATCCTTAAGCTTTAACCCGCGTTATACCTTTGATAACTTTGTCGTGGGCGCCTCAAACCGCTTTGCCTATGCCGCAGCAACCGCAGTCAGCGAATCCCCGGCGAAGGTATATAATCCGCTCTTTATTTACGGCGGGGTGGGCCTGGGGAAGACCCACCTGCTGCAGGCAGTCTGCCAGGCCATATCAAAAAGGACGGCGGACAATTTAAAAATCTGCTATTTGTCTTCCGAAAGATTTACCAACGAACTTATCGATGCCATACAACACCGCCTGACCGCGCGTTTTCGACAAAAATACCGCAATGTTGACGTGCTGGTGATAGATGATGTGCATTTTATTGCCGGTAAGGAATCTACCCAGGAAGAATTTTTCCATACTTTTAATACCCTTCATGATGCCCATAAACAAATTATTATCTCATCAGACCGCCCGCCAAAAGATATCTCCCATCTTGAGGAGCGGCTGGTCTCCCGCTTTGGCTGGGGACTGGTAACTGATATCCAACCACCTGATTTTGAAACCAGGGTGGCGATTTTAAAAAAGAAAACTGAACATGAGCCGACAAAGATCCCTGATGAGGTAACTTTCTTTATTGCCCAGATGGTAAAAACCAATATTCGTGAATTAGAAGGGGCTTTAATCAGGGTGCTCGCGTATTCTTTGCTGGAAAATAAACCGATAAGCGTAGAATTGGCGAAGGGGGTTTTAAAAGATTTATTAAAAGAGCCGTATAAAACAATTACTGTAGATTTGATTCAGAAACAGGTGGCTGGCTTTTTTAACCTTAGCCTGCAGGATATAAAAGGCAACAGGAGGGATAAGCAAATTGTTTTTGCACGCCAGGTGGCGATGTATTTATCCCGGGAGTTAACTAATTTCTCTTTGCCGGAAATTGGCGGTTTTTTTGGAGGTAAAGACCATACTACTGTGTTGCATTCGTATAAAAAAATTAAGCTGCGTTTGTCTGATAATTCCGGGTTGAGAATGGACTTAGAAAAGGTTATTCAAAGCATTAAACAGTAAATCCACAATAAGCCAGCAAGGCGATGGTTTGGCTTTCCTTATAGCCAAAGCCATAAGCCAGCAAGGCGATGGTTTGGTTTTCCTTATAGCCAAAGCCATAAGTTAAGTTATGGTTGTTAATATTTTTTGTGTTGTTTGTGCGCTGTTTCGGCCTAAAAAACTTTTTCAACAGGATTAACACGCGTTACTACTATTACTGCTATTTTTATATAAAAACTAATTAGTAGTATGGGCTCATTAAAGAAGGGGAAGAAAAGATGAAATTTCAAACTACCAAAAAGGACTTGTTTGATAATCTCCAGATTACCCAAAACATCGTAACGCCCAGGGCTAGTTTACCTATATTACTGAATATACTCTTAGAAACCATAGAGGGCAAACTAAGGTTAGTTACTACCGATCTAGATATCTGTATATCTTGTGAATATCCTGTGGAAGTTGTGGAAAGCGGAGCGATAACAGTCCCGGGAAAGAAGTTCGTAGAAATTATCCATGAGCTTCCCCCGGGACAAATAACCATAACAGCAAAGAAAAACAACGCGGTGATAATCCAAAGCGAAAATTGTGAATTTAAAATAATGGGTTTGCCAAAAGACGAATTCCCGAAACTGCCAGAGTTTAAAGATAAAGACGCAATCAAACTCGGGCAGGCGGCCTTAAAAGAAATGCTAAATAAAACCAGCTTTGCTATTTCCCGAGACGAGGCGCGCTACGTTTTAAACGGCATACTTTTTAAAATAGAACAAGATAAAATTAATCTGGCGGCAACCGACGGCCGCAGGCTCGCAGTAATAGAAAAAAACACAAAAACAAAAATAAATAAACCAATTAATATTATCATTCCCTCAAAGAGCATCAGCGAGTTAACCCGTAACTTAAAAGAAGAAGGCGAGCTTCTTCTGGTATTGGGAGAAAATCAAGTGCTTTTCGATTTAGGCGCAGTGCATATTATTTCCCGGCTTATAGAAGGAGAATTTCCCGATTATCGCCAAGTTGTCCCTATAGAGCAGAAAGATAAGATAATGCTAAGCCGCGAGAGTTTTTTATTGGCTCTTAAAAGGGCAGCGGTTCTCTCTAGCGCGGATTACCAGGCGGCAAAATTAGAAGTGTTTAAAAATAAATTAGTGATTTCTAAATCAGCGCCTGATCTGGGTGAATCCCGGGAGGAATTAGCGGTAGAATATTCCGGCAAAGAATTAGCCGTTGGTTTTAACCCGGCATACTTAATTGATGTTTTAAAAATGCTTCCTGGCGAAATGATTAGTTTCGAGCTTACCGATTCGGAAAAACCGGGCGTGATTCGCGAGCCAGGCTATCTCTATATCGTATTGCCGATGAGGATATAAGCTTAGAGCCTCGGCAGAAATTAATTATGGCCTGGTACAGGAAAGCATAAAACACTTTCCTGTACCACTGCGAAAATCGCTGAAAGTTATCACCAAAGGAGATTTTCTTGATAGAGCCGATAGGTAAAACAATAGGAACGATATTCCGGGGATTAAGCTCATCCCGGCAAGATAATAAACAGCGCGTATACGATACGTTTTTGGCCTTGCTTGATGCAAAGGAGAGGCAGCACATAGAGCCCTGGAGCCTGCGGGACAAAGTTTTAACACTTTACATTGATTCGCCGGCCTGGCTATACGCCTTCAATTTAAAAAAACCCCAAATTTTAAAAGTATTGCAGGAAAAGGCAGGCTCAAGTATCATTGAGCAAATCCGCCTAAAAATCGGAAGGCCCAATAAGGAAGTTTAGTGGTAAATCAAGAGAAAAAACAGGAAGAGAAAACAAAGGAGCATCGCTACGACGCCACTACAATCCAGGTATTGGAAGGGATAGCGGCGGTGCGCAAACGTCCGGCAATGTATATCGGCGATACCTATGCCCGCGGCTTACATCATCTGGTTTTCGAAGTGGTGGACAACTCTATAGATGAAGCGCTGGCAGGATATTGTTCCAAAATAGATGTAGCGGTGCATGCGGATAATAGTGTCAGCGTTAGCGATAACGGCCGCGGCATCCCGGTGGATATTCATAAGACCGAGAAAAAGCCGGCAGTAGAGGTGGTTTTGACTACCCTGCATGCCGGGGGGAAATTTGACCACCAGGCCTATAAGGTTTCCGGCGGCCTGCACGGTGTGGGGGTGAGCGTAGTCAATGCCCTTTCCGAGTGGCTTCAGGTTGAGGTAAAGCGCGACGGGAAGACGTATCATCAAAGATATGAACGGGGCAAAACCGTTTCTAAGCTCACGGTAATTGGTAAAAGTAAGAGCGCAGGAACCAAAGTTACCTTTAAGGCGGATAAGGAAATTTTTAAATCCATAGATTATTCGTATGATACTTTATCGCAGCGCTTAAGGGAACTCGCCTTTTTAAATAAGGGCTTAGAGATAACCCTCTATGACGAAAGACACGATAAACAGACGGAGTTCAAATTTTCCGGCGGTATCGTCTCCTTTGTGGAATATCTCAATCAGAATAAGGATCCCTTACACCAGAAGGTAATCTATTTTGAGAAGGAAAAAGAGGGGGTATCGCTTGAGTCCGCTTTACAGTATAATAACGGCTATGCGGAAATTCTCTTTTCCTTTGCCAATAATATAAATACCATTGAAGGCGGAACGCACCTTTCTGGTTTTAAATCTGCGCTTACCCGGGCGATCAATCAATATGCCAGGAACAAGAATCTCTTAAAGGACGGCATCGCCATAGCCGGCGAGGATGCGCGCGAGGGATTAACCGCGGTAATCTCGGTAAAAATACCCAACCCTCAATATGAGGGGCAAACCAAAACCAAA
>MHGN01000013.1:0-4966 GCA_001805575.1 Omnitrophica WOR_2 bacterium RIFCSPHIGHO2_02_FULL_45_21
AATTTAGAATTGAATTCTATTAACAGGAGTCCGGGCCAGTCAGACAGTGAGAGCTACGCGGTTGCTTATTTTGATATTTCTGGAAATTAAAGGGGCGCGGTGAATATAAACCAAATTTTAAAAAGAAAAGAACTACTCTTATCCCTTGGCGTCATCTTGGCCGGTTTGTTTAGCGCGAAGCATATATTTCAAAAACAGCAAGAGAAGATTAGGCAGATAGATAACAATATAGTTATCGAGCAGCAAAGGCTTGAGTTGGCTAAAGAATTGGTTGATTTAGAGCATAAACTAATTCAAATAAGCGCTCCCTATCTTGAGAAGGATACTTCTTTTGCTATTGATAAGTTGAAAGAAATTGCTTCGCGCTGCGGCGCAAAGATCGCTTCAGTTACTATAGAGAAAAAAACGCAGGCAGAACTTTATGAGGTAAGGCAATATAAATTATCGCTTCAGGCAGACTATCATAGCCTGGGTAAGTTTCTCAGCGTTTTAGAATCTTTGCCGGACATTATTAAAGTTGAAGAAATATCGGTTATGCCGCAACAACGGATGGCTCCGGCAAAAGACCTAAAAGCTCTGCTCAATGCTAATCTGAGGCTCAGCGCAACATTCATAAGGCCATAATGAAACTCTTCAGCAGGATACTGTTAATCTTTTTAATAATCTTAAGTTATATAGGCGGGGGCAGAGTTTCACTCTGCTGGGCCCAGGCCAAGCAGAGTGAATATGCCGGCTCAGCCTTGCGGGATCCTTTTGAATCTCAGCTTCCCAAACCCATGACTGAAGTGCCGGGCCGGGCCGCCGCCGCGACGGTAGAGGAAGAGGTTCAGCCTCCCGTGATTATAGTAGAAAGCCAGATTTCCGGTGGGCCGATGCCCCAGGCAATTATTGGCGGAAAAGTCTTCCGGGCTGGCGATAAAGTGCAAGAGGCGCTTATTATCATGATAGACAGGGGAGGAGTGGAAGTGTTATATCATGGGCGGACGTTTTTCTTCCCTGCGCCGTCAAGGAAGTATGCGCGAACAGAAAGGGGTAAAAATGAATAATAAAACTTATCTGAAATTGTTCGTAAGCTTATCTATGATGCTGGCAATTATTCCGAGCGCCAACCCTAAGCGCTTAATTGCCGAACCAGATATCGGAGAGCTATTGATTAGTAAAGAATCGGCCAGGGTTACCCTGGATCTGCAGGATGCATCTTTAAGGAATGTTCTGAAAATGATTTCTGTGCAGTCGGGATTAAATTTCATTGCTTCCGAGGCCGTTGCCGATAGAAAGCTTACGCTTTATTTAGATAATGTTCCCATCCGGGATGCGATGGATAAGATTTTCAGGGTGAATAACCTTGCCTATGAATTAGATGCAGAGAGCAATATTTTTCTCGTCAAGGACTGGGGTAAACCGGGCGTAGAATTGGATACAAGAATATACTTTCTTAAATATATACGGGTGGCTAACTCCCTGCTTAATAAAGGGCTCCCCGCCGTCAGTTTTGCCAGCAGCGACTCAACCTCCGCCAGCCTTTCAACTACTAGCTCCTCCGGCGCCGGCAGTACCGCTTCAACAATAAATGGCTTAAAGGATGCTCTTAACATGGTAATCAGCGAATATGGCAAGATTATTGAAGACCCGTCTACCAACAGTATGATTATTAGCGATATGCCCAGTAAGTTTCAGATAATTGAGCAGCTGATCAGCAAGTTAGACGTGCCCATACCCCAGGTAATGATTGAGGTTGAAATTTTAGATGTGGCCAAGTCTGATGTGGATAAATTAGGAATTAAGTTCACCTCTTCAGACGACGGCTGGTTTAAATATAGCGGCCCAAACTTAGGCGGCACTTATTTTCCTTTTGTCAGCGATACCTTTAGAAAGGCAGCGGCAAAGACCGCTCCCACGCCGGCCAGCTGGACAATGGGGGGGCTGGGCTTTATCTTAGAATTCTTATCCAGCAGCACTACGACCAAATTTTTAGCCCGGCCAAAGCTGTTTGTCTTGAATAACGAAACTGCGGAGTTAAAACTAAGCTCTAATGAGGCCATTGGTTCTTCCACTACTACCCAGGGCCAGGGCACAGCTTCCTCTACAAGCGTGACTGCGGAAAGAGCCGAGACCGGGGTCATTTTAAAGGTAACGCCTCAGATTAGCATGGCTACCGGCGAGATAACCATGATTCTCAATCCCACGGTTAAAGAAGCGATAGATTCAAGCATTGCCTTAGGCAGCAGCCAAAAATTAAAAGACGTGGAAGAGCGCAGTGTGAAATCAACCGTCAGGACTAAGGACGGGGAAACGATAATTATCGGCGGATTAATCCGCCAGAAGAATCCGATAGTTAAAACCAAGGTTCCTTTCTTTGGCGACATTCCCCTTCTGGGCTTATTTTTCCGGCATAAAACTACAGTCGGAAACAGTGAACGCGAGATCCTGGTTTTTATCACCCCAAAAATCATAAAGAGCTCCCGCGATTTTACCGCAGGGGGCCGTCAGCTACCCGTTAAGATGCTCGGTGAGCGCAAGCAGGATGATTTTACTATCGCCAGGCGTCAGGAGGTTGTCTCCCAGGCGCTGGGAATCTCTGAAGGAAAGCATTAGAGTTACTTGAGGAACTCTCTAAACTCAAATGGCGCATCTTACATACTTTAGACTCGGCGAGATGCTTATTAAAGAAGGCCTGATCAGCCAGGAACAGCTTGAGCGGGCGATCTTAGTGCAAAAGAAAGAAGGATGCCGCATAGGCGAAATATTGATAAAGTTAGATATAGTTAAGGAGACCGACCTGGCTTACGTTCTGGGTAAACAACTGAACATCCCATACGTCCCGCTGGGGAGCGGCTTGCTCAATCCTGCCGCTGACCAGGGCTTAGAAGAGCTTATCCCGCAGGAGCTTGCCCTGAAAAATGTAGTCCTGCCTCTTTCAAGAACGATAAACTCGCTTACCTGCGCAATATTTGATCCCCTGGACCTCACTCTTTTAGATAATTTAAGAAAGCTCACCAATTGCGAAATAATCCCGGTAATTGCCACCAGGAGTGATATCCTGCAGGCGGCCAAGGATTTTTACGGGAAAACGAATTTATTAAAGCATGCGGTTGAGCAATCCTACGGCCTGCAAAATATGACTGTTGAAGCCGAAACAAGGGTGGATACCACACTCAGCATGGACCGTCTGGCGGCTATGGCTGAAGAGGCGCCGGTAATCAAGTTGGTGGATTTGATTCTTCGTCAGGCTATTGATGAGCGGGCTTCAGACATCCATATTGAGCCCGGCAGGAATAAAATACGCCTGCGCTACCGTATTGACGGGAAGCTCTACGACATACCTCCGCCGGCAAAACACCTTAGTTTAGCGATTATTTCCCGGATTAAAATTTTGGCGCGCTTGGATATTGCCGAGAAACGCCTCCCTCAAGACGGCGCCTTTATGGTACGCCTTGAAGACCGCAACATTGATTTACGCGTTTCGGTTATTCCTACGATATACGGCGAAAAAGTGGTAATGCGCATACTTGACCGCGCGCAGGTGGTTTTAGAGTTCTCCTCATTGGGGTTTGAGCCAAAACAAGCGGAAGAATTCCGCAAGAGCATCACTGCCCCTTACGGATTGGTTTTATTGACCGGCCCTACCGGTTCAGGGAAAACCACAACTTTATACGCCGCGCTTAATGAGATAAAAGATACCACAAAAAATATTACCACCATTGAGGACCCGGTAGAATATCATCTGGATAGTATCAACCAGGTTCAGGTAAAACCTGAAATCGGGCTCACCTTTGCTTCAGCGCTGCGGGCATTCTTAAGGCAGGACCCTAATGTTATTTTAGTTGGCGAAGTAAGGGACCTGGAGACCGCTGAGATATGCATCCGTTCGGCTTTGACCGGGCATTTAGTCCTTTCCACACTACATACCAATGATGCGCCTTCAGCGATTAGCCGGCTTATTGATATAGGCATAGAGCCATATCTGCTTATGCCCTCATTGCTTATGGTGGTTGCCCAGCGCCTGCTGCGCCGGCTTTGCCAGGATTGCAAGGAGGCCTATGAGCCGCCCAAAGAACAGTTAGCCGAGTTGAAGCTCAAGGCGGATTTACTCTATCGGCCTAAAGGTTGCCCCAAATGTAATCAAATCGGCTATAAGGGCCGCCTGCCGGTTATTGAACTGATGGCGGCGAACAATAAAATACGCCAGTTGATTGGCAGAAGGGCTTCATATCAGGAACTGCGCCAGGCAGCAATAGAATCCGGGATGGAAACCTTGTTTCAAAACGGCATCCGTAAGGCAGAAAAGGGCTTAACCTCCCTTGAAGAAGTGTTATCCAAAACCTTAGGCATGGAATGAAAAAATTTGAATTTAACGCCCGGGATCAAACGGGAAAATCAGTTACCGGCAGTGAAGAAGCTGAAAGCGCGGATATTTTAGTTAATCGGCTGCAGCTAAGAGGATTATTGGTTACCCATATCGGGCTCTATGCGGAACCCGCCGTTTCTTTAAGGCCGGCGGCTCAATCCGCGGTAGAGCGTAAATTCAGGCGCTATAGGATTAAAGAAGATGACTTGATTATTTTCGGCAGGCAGTTAGCCACCGCTATTGGTGCAGGGGTATCGCTTCTTAAAAGCCTGAATATTATCTCCCGCCAGGTAACTTCAAGAAGATTTTATGAGATTATCAACACCATTACCCATGATGTTGAGTCGGGTTTTAGTTTCCGCGATGCCTTGAGCAAACATCCTAAGATATTTCCCAGCCTCTGGGTAAATATGGTTGAGACCGGAGAGGCCTCGGGAAGCTTACCCGTAGTTTTAGAGAGATTGGTGACCTACCTTGAAGCCCGGGCCGCTTTTAAGAGAAAGGTCGTTTCGGCTTTGCTCTATCCGCTGATACTTTTAACCGTGGCCCTGGCGGCGATAATGGTTTTTCTTTGCTTCATTATCCCTAAGTTTGCCCTGATCTTTGAAAGTTTTAATA
>MHGN01000013.1:5000-5179 GCA_001805575.1 Omnitrophica WOR_2 bacterium RIFCSPHIGHO2_02_FULL_45_21
TTTTGAATGCCCCGGCCTTGCGTGAATTCTTTCGTTTGGCTGAGATAGAGAAATTCTGCTCGGGGATGTCTACGCTGCTTGAGTCTGGGGTGCCCATACTTTTTGCCCTGGAAATTTCTGAACGTTCATCGGGGAATACGCTAGTCCAGGATATCGTCAAAAAGATTAAGGATAATGTG
>MHGN01000013.1:5198-17721 GCA_001805575.1 Omnitrophica WOR_2 bacterium RIFCSPHIGHO2_02_FULL_45_21
AGGATATCGTCAAAAAGATTAAGGATAATGTGCGGGAAGGTAAACCCTTAGTAATACCGATGGAGGAAAGCGGCTTTTTTCCTCCTATGATTACCCAGATGGTTAACATTGGCGAAGAGATAGGCGAGTTGGATAAGATGTTTAAAAAGATCGCTCACTTTTATTCCGAGCTCTTGGATACCAGAATTACCCGCCTGACCACACTCTTTGAGCCGCTGATGATTGTATTTATGGGTATCGTTATCGGGGGGATGGTCGTATCGATGTTTCTGCCTATTTTTGAGATGGCCAACATCGGAGGCTGAGGCTAAAATAGGGAGGTGATGCAACTCGTAACTCGTAACTCGTAACTCGTAACTCGTAATTTCGTAATAATGAAAAAAGGAGGAAGAAATGTTTAGAACGTACAACCCAAAGCACAAAGCATATAGCGCAAAGGGGTTTACCTTAATTGAGATTATCGTAGTTTTAATTATTATCGGTATTATTGCGACCCTGGGCTTGACGCAATATACCGCCGTTGTTGAAAAAGGCCGTACCGCAGAGGCAAAAACAAATTTAGGGACACTTAGAACCCTGTGCATAGCACAATACCAGGAATATGGCGATTATAACATTAGCGTTAGTGCTTATAGCTTGCCACCTGCCTGCAATTCCAGCTATTACTACACCTATGCGATTAATAACTCAAGCGGTACAGGAACTGCGACACGCTGCACGGACGGCGGAAAACCACCTCCAGGCCCCAGTAACTATACTGTGACTCTGACCATAGACGGGACGATGACTTCAACTTATTAATTGTAAATAGGTAAATAGGGACATGTAAATAGGGTAAATAGGGACAGCGACCATTTTTTGGATACGGAACAGGTGGCTATTAAAGTCACAGGTTATAGGTCATAAGTTGCGAAGTGCGCATCCTCGCAAAGTGTAGAGGATGAGAGAAATAATCTATGAAGGTGCGAGATGTTGTAAAACTAATAAAGGCGGATGGTTGGTATTTAGTTGTAACAAAAGGCAGTCATCAGCAATACAAGCATCCGATAAAATCAGGGAGGGTAACAATTGCCGGCCATCCTAAGAATGATTTGGCACCGGGTACCTTAAGCAGTATTTTGAAGCAGGCGAAATTGGAGGTAAAATAGTATGTATCGTTTCCTTATTGTAGTTGAAAAGGCAAATGATAATTATTCAGCATACTCCCCGGACCTGCCAGGTTGTGTAGCTACCGGCGATACCCGTGAAGAAGTAGAGCGGAATATGCACGAGGCTATTGAAATGCATGTGCAAGGCCTTTTGGAAGATAAGTTGTCAATTCCTAAATCTAATTCTTTTGCGGAGTACATAGCTGTCTAAACCTGATGCGTCCATAAATCATAAATATGGACAGCGGCCATTTTTTGGATACGAGCAGTGGGAAAGATTATAACCGGATTTACTTTAATTGAGATTCTCGTTGTGCTGATCATTGTGGGAATACTTGCCGGCATCGCCTTGCCAAAATATGGCCGGGTAATCGAGCGTTCCCGGCAGGCAGAGGCAATTTCTATTCTTAGTGTGATGCGCGGCGCCCAGTTAAGGTATTCTGCGGACAACGGCGCTTACACAAGCAGCACAGCGAATTTAGATATTGAGTTGCCTGACAATAACAACGATGGGACAAGAGGCGATGGGAAGTTTTTTAACTACAGCCTCCCGGTGTCTCCAGGAGATACTGACCTTGCGGAAGCAACCAGAAATGGCGTAAGCCGCACCGCAGGCATAGCGGATTATAAGTTGAAAGTGGACAGAAACGGAAATATCCTCTGCACAACGTCAACAGCAGGTGACTGTGTGGATATACCTTCTTCATAAGGTTTTCAGCTCATCTTCTTAAAAGATAAGCTGAAGATGGACTATGGTATCGTTCATTAAAACCTTAATAAAATTTATTAAGGTTTTCAAGCTAAAGGGTTTTACGCTTATTGAGCTCTTGGTAGTGCTGATCATCATTGCTATTCTGGTCGGGCTGGCTATTCCTAATTTCACCCGCACCAGAGAGCGGGCTTTAGATAAAGAGGCTCAAACTGCGCTAAAGTTGATTCAGGCAGCGCAAAGGGTGTATCAGTCAAAATACGGCACATACTGGCCGGCTGCCGCCCTGGCTGATATCAACACTAATTTACAATTGGATTTGGCTTCCCGCTCCTGGAATTTCACAGTGCCCAGCGCTAGCGCAACTGTTTTTACTGCTAATGCTACAAGAGCAGACCTCTCCAGAGTTTGGAATATAACTGAGGATACTTCAACTGCGCCCAGTTGCAGCGGAACAAACTGTCCTTAATCCGAGTTGTGAACTGAGTGGGTTGTGGCGTTCAATAAAATGAAGACAGGATGCTTAACTCAAAACTCATAACTCAAGACTCAAAGCTCAAAGCTCAAACGGGATTTACCTTAGTTGAGGTGCTGGTCTCGCTGGTGATTATCTCAATTACTGCTACGGGAATTTTTGCTTCTTTTATCGCCGCGCAGCATTATGTAAAACGTTCAAAGCGCAGGATTATTGCTTTTAATTTCGCCAGACAACAGTTTGAGCGGCTTAAGCCATCTGTAAGGGAGGATACCTGGGCTAATACGCCTCAATGCGACCCGGACCTCAATGGGATGGCGCTTACCTCTACGCTTAACTGCCCTTCTTATAGTCCTGCTGAGCCGGTTTGGACTGATTGGAAAAATCTTCCTGGCGACTTTGGTAATTCTGCTACCTGGAATGGCCGGCGCCGCTATAAGGTGGAAGCAAGCGGAAGCGGGGATTATCGGGCGGTGACGGCAGAGATACGTTGGAGGGCAGTTGATTAACGAAGCGATGATCAGAGAAGATTGGAGCGCAAAAGGTTTTACCCTTATTGAGCTGCTTATTACTATCAGCCTGATGGGAATGATTATTTTAGCGATTACCGCAATTGACCTTGGCTCGCGCAGGTTTCTTAATACTGCAAACTATGAAGCCCAGGTGCAAAGCGAGGCCAGTCCGGCATTGGAGCGCATGGTTAAGGAGATTACCCTGGCCTATGGACAAAGCGATAATCCGGGAATAAACATAACCGGCAGTAATCAGATCACAATTAGACGGCTTGATGATCCTCCCCCCACTTACGCTGATTTTGATGATGACCCCCGGCTTAGATACACTTTTAATTCTTCCAACTTTTATATTATCAGAGAAACAAGTTCTTCTTGTCCGGGAGGTGTTTGTTCCTGGAATCCCGCTGAAGTTATAGCCAGGAATATTGAAAGCGGCGCTTTCTCTCAGGGAACTGATGGCGTAGTAGGAATAAATATGACTGCACGCCGCAATGCCCAGGCAACGCCACCGCCGGATACTTTTGAAAACCCCCGGGTTACTTTAGAGACATCAGTTTCACCCCGCAGCACTTCTCTCAATTGACCTCTTTTTTACAGTAGAGCCCAATTCCAATTAACCCCACCCTTTCTGCCAAAAGATATATCTTAACAAGGAAAGGGCGGGGTCAACTTTTGATTGCAACTTCCTGAGCTTTATGATACATTTAATTCAATGGGCCCGTAGTTCAGTTGGGAGAACGCTACATTCGCATTGTAGAGCTCAGCGGTTCGAACCCGCTCGGGTCCATAAAATTAAAAAATTCGGAATTTCTTATTTATCGCAAGATGATTTTAAATTTTGCATTGTCATTTTGGATTTTGATGTTTGGATTTCGGATTTTCTGTTATGCCCAAGAGACCAAAGAGCCCAATGCCGCCGGCCAGTTTTATCCTCAGGATAAAGACAGCTTAAGCCGGCAAATTGATAACTTACTTCAAAGAGCTGCGCCAGAAGAAATCAAGGGCGATATCTTCTGTCTCATCTCTCCTCACGCCGGATATGGCTTTTCCGGTCAAACCGCTGCCTTTGGCTATAAGCTAATCCATGCTAGGCCCTATAAGACAGTTATTGTTATCGGCCCCAGCCACTACTATGGATTTAACGGCGTCTCGGTTTATCCAGGCGGCAAATTTCGCACGCCAATTGGCGATTTAGAAATAGATTCAGATTTTACCAAAAAAATAATTGACCCCGCCCAGAATATAAGTTTTATTCCTCAATGCTTTGATAAAGAACATTCGCTTGAGGTTCAATTGCCGTTCCTGCAAAAGGTACTTACTGATTTTAAGCTCGTGCCTATTCTAGTAGGAGACTGTGATTTTAAAACCTTAAGCAGTTTAGCTGAGGGCTTAGCAAAGGCAATCGGCCAGAGAAAAGATGTCCTCCTTGTAGCCTCCACTGACCTTACCCATAGCTATGATTATCAGGAAACAGAGCTCATTGATAAACTTACCCTTGGCTATTTAGAGAAGATGTCGCCGGATGAGATTTATGCTAAGCTAAGAGACGGCACAATTCAGATCTGCGGCGGCTTTCCGGTAGTAGCGGCAATGCTTACGGCAAAGAAGTTAAGCTACGATAAACTTAAGCTCTTAGATTATACGAATTCCGCAGAAGTTACCCGGAGAAAGATAAAAGGGATATGGACAGTGGGTTATGCTTGCGCTATAATCTATGCAGGCGAGAGCGAAAAAAGCAAGGAGACAATGCTTACTACAAATCAAAAAAAGCGATTATTGGAAATTGCCCGTAAGGCCATAGAGGAGTATCTGGCTAACGGCAAGCGCTTGGATTTTAAGGAAGATGACCCGCAGCTGACTTCAATAAGCGGCGCCTTTGTAACCTTGCATAACAGGCGAGAGTTGAGAGGCTGTATCGGTAATATAATCGGGCAGAAGCCGCTTTTCGAAACGGTGAGCGATATGGCGATTGCATCTGCAAGCGGAGATCCCCGTTTTCCTGCGCTTAGCCAAGAGGAATTCAAGGAGGTTGATATTGAAATCTCGGTATTAACCCCGCTTAAAAGAATTACCGGCATTGATGAATTTCAGTTAGGTATTCATGGAGTTCTGGTTAAGAGCGGCTTTAGCCAGGGAGTTTTTTTGCCGCAGGTAGCCACTGAGACCGGCTGGTCAAAGGAAGAGTTTTTATCGCAGTTGTGCGCTCATAAGGCAGGCCTTTCTCCTGATGCCTGGAAGGACGCCAAAACCGAACTCTATATTTTCAGCGCCCAGGTCTTTTCTGAAAACCCCTTGTCAACCTCGTAGGCCAACGGGGTTCAAATATGCGCATATATTGCCCGCCTGAAAATATCACCCAGAATAAAATAACTATTTTTGACCATGCCCAGCTGCATCATCTTGTTGATGTGATGCGCCGCAGAGTTGGCGACCGGCTGTCTATTTTTGACGGCCAATCCCTAGAATATGAGTGTGTTATTGATAAAATTACCAAAGATATGGCTGAATTAACAATCAATAGCCTAAAGAAGATATCCCAGGAGAAAGGTTTACGGGTCATCCTGGCTTGCGCCATCCCCAAGAAGGCCAAGATAGATTTTATCATAGAAAAAGCCACTGAATTAGGAGTGGAAAGAATAATCCCGCTGCAAACAGAAAGGGCCATTGTAAGAATTTATCCTGATAGGGCGCGTGGCAAATTAAGGCGCTGGCAGATGATAGCAAAAGAAGCCGCAAAGCAGTGCGGCAGGATAACCTTGCCGCTGATAGAGCCAGTTACGCCTTTTATAGATGCGCTAACTGAGCTTAAAGAATATGATTTAGCAATCATCCCGAATTTAGGAGTGGGTAATCAAGATATAGAAAAGGTAATGAGTAATTTTAAAGGTAAGTCGGTTATAGTTTTTATAGGCCCTGAAGGAGACTTCAGCGAATGCGAAATAGAATTAGCCAAAGCCAGCGGGTGTAAGGGTGTGTCGTTGGGTAATTTAACCCTGAAGGTGGATACCGCGGCAATTGCAGTAGTTGCCTTTTTGCGTTTATCCGCCTGCGCAGAAGGCGGATAACCTTCAATGAAAACATTTGAGTTTAAGACATTGGGCTGTAAGGTGAATCAATATGAAAGCCAGTCTCTGCGCGAGAGGCTGTTGCAAGCAGGCCTCCGGGAAGCGGATACGGCCCTTGCGGATATAAATATTCGCCCTAGGGCGGATATTTATGTGGTGAATACCTGTGCGGTTACCCGGAAGGCAGAGCGGGAATCCGCTGAGGCGGTGCGCAGGCTTAGCCGCCTCAATCCTAAAGGAAAGATTTTTGTTACCGGCTGCTCTGCTCATCACAACCCCGATGGGCTTAAGCTGATAAGCGGAGTGGCCTGCGTTTTGGGGAATAAGCTGAAGGAAAACCTGCCTGATTTTATCTTCAACTCCTACGAAGGACAGGGTAAGCCCCCCTCGGGGGGCAAGCCGCTTATCAGCGCATTTTATAAACATACGAGGGCATTTCTTAAAATCCAGGACGGCTGTAATAATGGCTGTTCCTATTGTATTATTCCAAAACTGCGGGGCTCATCGCGCAGCCGGCCTTTATCAGAGATAACCCAGGAGGCAAAAATCTTAGTTGACAATGGTTACAGAGAGCTTGTGCTCTGCGGGATTTGTCTGGGCGCTTACGGTGCGGATTTAGGCTTAAGCGAAGGTTTAGTCAGGGCCATAGGGGAGTTAGAAAAAATCGCAGGACTGCTGCGTATCCGCTTGAGTTCGATTGAGGCGCGAGAGGTAACTTTAGAATTGATCAAGGCAATAGCACACTCAAAAAAAATATGCCGGCACCTGCATATCCCTTTTCAAAGCGGGGACGATAAGGTATTGCGATTGATGAATCGGAAAGTGCTCTCAGGCGGTTATCGTCAGCTTATTCAACGTTTGCGAGAATTTCTTCCCTTTATCGGTATCACTACGGATATAATAGTTGGCTTTCCGGGTGAAGATGCAAAAAGCTTTGCCAAGACTTTTGAGTTTCTAAAAGAAGTTAAGCCTTCAAGGATGCATATTTTTTCTTTTAGCCCGCGCGAGAATACCGCGGCATTTCAATTACCAGCTCAAAGGGCCAGGCCTCAAGTCGTAAAAGAAAGACAGGAGCAGCTTCGGGTTTTAGCCAAGGAATTGTCTCTCGCCTTCTGCCGCGTTCATCTAGGAAGGACTTTGGAGGTGCTTATAGAATCCGGCTCTGAGCCTAGTCACAAGCTTGAGCTCTCTCAAGGCGAAAAATTCTCTAAGGGTTATAGCGGCAATTACATAAAAGTATTCATACAGAGAGCAGAACAGCTCATGAATACGATAGTTACAGTAAAACCAATAAAAATTTACCATGATGGCCTCTTAGCCGTGATAATCCGCCCCGCTTCGCCCCGCCAACGGCAGGGCATGGCTCGGGGCTCGATTAAAGCGCTTACCTTGACATAAGCCAAGTTCTATGTTATACTTTGGTAACTTTCGTAATTTTTCCCGCCGCCAGCCACGTTAGAGACTGCAGGGCAGCAGAAAAGAGGAAGAGGTTTCTAATGGGGCAAGAGTCATAAGCCAGAGGGTAATGGTTTGGCTTCCTATAGCCAAAGCCATAAAAGTATGTTATCCCTTGCGTAAACGCTGGTAAATTTCTGCGAAATTTACTTCGTACGCTTCGGGATTAATTCGTCCCGCCTACGGCGGGGCACATTAAGGAGGCTATATGCCTATTCAGGAAACCTTGACCAAGTTTAACTGGATTGATATTGTAGTTGGGGCTTTAATTCTTATAATGAGTTATAGAGGTTTTAAAAAGGGCCTTATTGTTGAAATGTTTAAGCTTTCAGGCATAGTTTTATCCATTTATGCCTCTCTACATTATTTTTCCCGGGCAAGTGATTTTTTGTATCAGCGTTTTACCAGCATAAAGCTTATCTATTGGGATTTTATTTGTTTTACTATTCTGGCGCTCATCAGCTATCTGGCTATGGCGGCAGCCAGAAATATCTTTTGTCGTTTTATCAAGGTGGAGGCGGAGGGCGGCCTAAACAAATGGGGAGGGATGCTAGCGGGTTTCTTCAGGGGCTGCTTGAGCGCGAGTATGCTTTTCCTTCTTTTTTATCTTTCAACTGTAACTTATCTTAAAGAAAGCGTAAGAAAATCCTATCTGGGCAGCCAGTGCGTGGTAACCGATGCGAAGGTGTATGAGTTTATCTTTAACCATATCGTCTCAAAGTTCTCTCCGGGCGATAAACTCAATCAGGCCATCTATGAGGTATTAGAATAATGAAATTGCGAAGATTATATGAATTAATAGTTAAGTCTGGTATGCAGCAGGACCCGCGCCGGGGGAAGTTAGGTGAGTATTTTAGGTCTGTGAGAAAAGAATATCGTAAGTTAAGGGGTGTTGAGAAAGCATGCTTTGATAAAGAGGCATTCAATAATCCATTTGCCGATACGCGGATACTCTATGGCAGGCCAGATAGCGAAGTGAAAAAAATCCTTCTGGGCATAGATATTGATACGGCTGAAATTTTATTGGCGGATAAGATAAGGGAAAGAGAAGACCTGGATTTGGTTATTGCGCATCATCCCGCAGGCATTGCCTATGCTGGCCTGCCTGAGGTAATGCGGGTGCATAGTTTTATCCTGAATAAATTAGGATTGCGTAAGGATATTGCGCAGGATATGGTGGGAGAGCGCATCAGTGAGGTTTATAGAAAAATCTCACCGGCCAATCATTCTCGTCCTGTTGATGCGGCGCGGCTGCTGGATATGCCTTTTATGTCCATACATACCCCTGCGGATAACTTTGTGGCGCGGTACCTTAAAGCGCTTATTGATAAGAATAAGCCAAAGAAGGTCAGAGATGTCCTCGGCCTGCTCTATAAAATTCCTGAGTACAGAGAAGCAGCGGCCAATAAGTCCGGGCCAAAAACTATTCTTGGCAAGCCAGATGATAAAGCCGGCAAGGTATTTGTGGATATGACCGGCGGAACCGAGGGGCCCAAGGATATCTTTGCCCGCCTTTCGCAGGCAGGAGTAAATACCCTGGTTTGTATGCATCTTTCTGAGGAGCATTTTCTAAAGGCAAAGCCCGAGCATATCAACGTTATCATTGCCGGGCACATCGCCTCCGATGTTATCGGGCTTAATTTAATTCTGGATAAAATAGAAGCGCAGGAAAAATTAGAGATCATCGGGTGCTCCGGCTTTAAACGTATCAGCCGGTAAGGCAATGCTTTGGCTTCCGCTAGCCAAAGCCATCAGAAGATAATCATTCCGCACTTCGCAAGTGCAACACTCCATATGGCATTAATTCCCGAAAATACCATTGAGGAAATTCTCTCGCGCATTGATATCGTTGAGCTTATTTCAGGTTACATTCCCTTAAAACGCGCCGGCAGAAGCTACAGGGCGCTCTGTCCTTTTCATTCTGAGAAAACGCCATCATTTATGGTCAACCCCGAACGTCAGATTTTTCACTGTTTTGGCTGTTCTGCCGGGGGTAATGCCTTTGGTTTTGTTATGCAATATGAGCGCTTAGAATTCCCTGAAGCAGTTGAGCTTTTAGCCAAAAAGGCCGGCGTAGCCCTGCCTAAGGCCGCTTCCGGCGCGCAGCCAAGCCAAAACCAGAACATCGGGACAGAGCTGTATAAGATTAATCAGCTCGCCGCTAATCTTTACTTTGAACAATTATATTCTGCGCAAGGAGAAGCCGCGCTAAAATATCTTGCCAGGAGAGCCGTTAGCAAAGAGACTATGCAAAAATTTAAACTTGGATTTGCATTGGACCATTGGGATGGGCTGCTGAATTATCTTAGAGGAAAGGGTATCCCGCTTGGACTTATTGAAAAAGCAGGGTTAATCATTCCTAAGGAAAGGGGCGGATATTATGACCGCTTTCGTAACCGCCTGATTGTCCCGATTATTGATACTAGAAGCAGGGTGCTTGGTTTTGGGGCGCGGGTCTTAGATGAGAGTATGCCCAAGTACCTCAATTCTCCTGAGACGCCTGTTTATTCAAAAGGCAAAATCCTTTTTGGCCTCAATGCCGCTTACGAGGAGATCCGCGCGAATGATTCGGCTATCATCGTGGAGGGGTACCTTGATTTAATTACTCCGTACCAGGCAGGTTTTAAAAATATTGTGGCCAGCTGCGGAACCGCGCTTACACTTGAGCAGCTTCGGCTGATCAAGCGCTACACCCATAACGTGGTGATGGTCTATGACTCTGACAATGCCGGCATGCTTGCCACCATCAGGAGTTTAGACCTTTTAATTGAGGAGGGGCTAAACGTTCAGGTGGCCGGGCTCCCTGAAGGTTATGACCCTGACGGGTATCTGCGCCGCTTGGGTGCGGATAAATTCCGGGAGTTGCTTAAGGGAACCAAGGATGTCTTTGATTACAAGATGGAGATACTAAAATCAAAATATAGCCCTCTAACTATAGCCAACAAGGCAAGGATTGCCTCAGAGATGCTTCCTACAATCAGTAAATTTAGCAATATGGTTTTAAAATCCGCTTATCTGAAGAAATTAGCTGAGGCATTAAAGGTTGAGGAGGGTTCACTGTGGTCAGAACTGAAAAAAGTAAGGGATACGCCATGTGCGCAGCGAGCGCCAAACCTTCCGGGGGCGCGTATGCAGCCTCTGCTTACTTCATCTGCTACCGAACGCCTCTTAGTTAAACTGATGCTGGAGGAAACCGAGTTCATTGCTCATTTGAGGGAAAAAATCAGCCCTGCGGATTTCCAGGATAGAGGTTTAGCTAAAATTGTATCCAGAATGTTTGAATTATTTTGCGCAGGGAAGAAGATTGATGCGAAATGCTTAGTGAATCAATGTGCCGACCCTCAGGCCGCTCAAATTATCTGCGAACTGCTCGCTAGCGAATATCCACAGCAAGCTGATAGGCCCAGGATGTTTAAGGACTGCCTTAGGCGCATGAAGGATGATTTGCGTAAATTAAAGCAGCAGGAGCTCTGCGAGCAGATGAAATTAGCCCAGGTAAGAAAAGATGAGTTTAGGCTTCAGGAACTATTAGCTGAATTTAAGTATTTGTCTAAAAGAGCCAACTAATACAAACGCAATAAATTTTATTACATTGATAACATTACCCTTGAAGAGGATTTAAAAAATGAGCAAGGTTAATTTAAAGCGCGACTTAAAAAGAATCATTGTTTTAGGCAGACAAAAGGGTTTCTTAACTTACGATGAGTTGAATGATCTGCTGCCTGAAAATATTTCATCAAGCGAAAAAATCGGTGAAGTTTTTGATCTCCTGGGAAATGAGGATATCCGCATCGTGGGTTCGTCACAGTTGAAAGAGAAAGAAAAGGAGGATTTTCAGGAAGAGGGCAAGGAGTTGTTAGAGGCCCTTGACATTTGCAAAGCAAACGTCAAGGGCATCGTAGAAAGTAAATTCGTGCCGTTAGACGATCCGGTGAAGATGTATTTAAAGCAGATGGGTTCAATTTCTCTGCTTACCCGCGAGGAGGAGATTGGCCTGGCTAAAGATATTGAAGCCGCCGAAACCTCCCTTTTTGAGGTGGTCTATTCAACCGTATTTGCCAGGGATGAGGTGCTTAAGCTTGCCGGCAGTTTATTTCAGAATGAAGCCAACCTGGAAGATGTTCTTAAGGATGAAATAAAGGTTAAGCGGGAGTCGGCAGTACGCCGCCTTTTACGGTTAGCGCAGCGCTTAAGGCATACCAGGCGCGGAAGCAACAATGTAAAGTTACTTATGGCTTTCGGGTTCATTACCTCAATTGTAGAGCGAATAGCCAAAAAGTATATTGAGTTTGCCCATGAGTTAAATGATATCCAGCGAAAACTTGATACTTTGAATAAGCAGGATAAAAGGGCCCCCAGGCAGGCGCAATTAAGAGAAAGAAAAAGAGAGCTTTTAAAAGTCTTAAGTGAGCTGCCGGTAAAGATTAAGGAAAATAGCAAACTAATCAGGCTGTGCTTCATCAGGTTTAATCGGGCAAAGAAAAAATTAGTAGAGGCAAATTTGCGGCTGGTGGTTAGTATCGCTAAAAAGTACACCAGCCGAGGGATGTCTTTTCTGGATTTGATTCAGGAAGGCAATATCGGCCTGATGCGCGCAGTTGAGAAATTTGAATATAAGCGGGGATATAAGTTTTCTACCTATGCCACCTGGTGGATTCGCCAGGCAATAACCCGTTCTATTGCCGACCAGGCGCGCACCATCAGGATTCCTGTGCATATGACTGAAGTGATCAATAAAATCATGCGGGTAAGCAGAATTTTTGTCCAGGGGCACGGACGCGACCCCCTTCCCGAGGAGATCGCCAGGGAAATGCGTCTGTCGCAGGATAAGGTCAAGGCGATATTAAAGATTGCCCAGGAGCCGATTTCTTTACAGACGCCGATCGGCGACGAAGGGGATACCCACTTCGGCGATTTTATTGAGGATAAGAAGGCGGTTTCTCCGGCAAATGCAACAGTGCATTCAATGCTCAAAGATAATATGGCCGAGGCATTAGCCACTCTCAGCGAGCGGGAGAGAAGAATACTCCTTTTACGTTTTGGGATGCAGGATGGGCTTTCCCGCACTCTTGAGGAAGTGGGCAGGGTTTTTAAGGTTACGCGGGAAAGGGTGCGCCAGATTGAAGCCAAGGCATTAAAGAAGTTAAGGCACCCGA
>MHGN01000014.1 GCA_001805575.1 Omnitrophica WOR_2 bacterium RIFCSPHIGHO2_02_FULL_45_21
CCCTTAGTGCACTGTATATAACTCGTAACAACTAACTTTACAGTGCACTATGCTACCTCGCCTTGCTGCGTTTGCTCTGCAAGAATGCGACCTGCCTGTTTAACGGGAAATAACACATCCCCTTTATAAATCCAGACCTTTACCCCGATAAGACCGAAAGTGGTGAGCGCTTCTCTAAATCCATAGTCAATGTCAGCCCGTAAAGTAGATAAGGGAAGCTTTCCCTGCTTATAGCTTTCCCTGCGTGACATTTCAGCGCCCCCCAGCCTTCCCGCGGCCGAGATCTTAATTCCTTTTACTCCTTGAGCCATTGCCTGTTCAATGGCGCGCTTGATCGCCCTGCGAAAAGCAATGCGCTTCTCAAGCTGTAGAGCCACGTTCTCAGCGATCAATTGGGCATTCCCTGCAGGGAGTTTTACCTCAATAACATCAATGGCAAGCTCTTGCTTTACCATCCCCATTAAATCCTCCCGCAGCCTTTCAATGTCCTGGCCGTGGCGGCCAATGATAATGCCTGGTTTTGCGGTATGAATCTTTATCTTGACCTTATCCGCCAGCCGCTCAATTACTATCTTAGCAATACCCGCCTGTTTAAAATTTTCTTTAATCTGTTTGCGGATCTGAAAATCCTGATAGAGAGCTTTTGCATAGTCATGTTTTTTGGCAAACCAAAGGCTGCGCCAATCCTGGATATAACCTAGTCTCAGTAAAAGCGGACTTACCTTATGTCCCATATTCCCTCACTCAAAATAGTTCATAGTCAGGAGTTCATTGTTATCTCTATAAACTACCCACTATCTATGAACTATAAACTTACCTATAGTTCTTTACTCTTAAGATCCAACTCTATGAGTATGTGGCTTGTTCTCTTGCGTATCTTTGCTGCCCTTCCAAAGGCTGCGGCTTTAAACCGTTTCCAAATCGGACCGCTATCTGCGGTTATCTTAGAAATGCAGAGCTCGCCCGAATTAAACCCCCTGGCCTTAGCATTAGCAATGGCTGAGGTTAGAACCTTTTGAATATAACCCTTTGCCCGCTTGCTAATGTTAAGCAATATCCCCTGGGCTTCGGTAACGTTCTTGCCTCTGATGCAGTTCATCACTTCTCTTAATCTCGAGGGAGAGAGCCTGATAAATTTTGCACTGGCTTTAACTAACATTTTATGTTTTCTCAGCGGCCTTCTTGGCTTTTACGCCTCCGTGTTTCCTGAATATCCGGCTCGGCGCGAATTCTCCAAGCTTATGGCCAACCATATTCTCAACAATAAACACAGGCACATGCCTTCTGCCGTCATGGACCGCTATGGTGAATCCGACAAAATCCGGGCTGATCGTTGAGCGCCTGGACCAGGTCTTTATCGGCTGGCGGCTGCCTGATGCCCTTGCCTGGGTAAGCTTCTTAAGCAGCTTCTCGTCAATAAAAGGGCCTTTTTTTAGTGAACGCGGCATTTCACCCTCACTCCGTTCGGAGTGTAAAGTGTTTAAGTTTCATCTTACACACTTACACCCTTACAAAAAGCTACCTGCGCTTCTTGACAATAAACTTATCCGAATACTTAGTCTTTTTGCGCGTCTTAAAGCCTTTGGTCGGTTGCCCCCAAGGGGAAACCGGATGAGGATTTCCTTGTCCGGATTTTCCCTCGCCCCCTCCATGAGGATGGTCAACAGGGTTCATTGCTAAACCTCTAACCGTAGGCCTGATACCTAACCAACGCTTCCTTCCTGCCTTACCAAAAGTTATTGTTTCATGCTCGACATTGGAAACCTGTCCGATGGTAGCGCGGCAGTCTAAGTGCACCAATCTTACTTCACCTGAAGGCATCCTGACATGCCCTATATCATTTTCTTTTGCCGTAAGGCTGGCTTGAGTTCCTGCGCTGCGAACAATCTGACCGCCTTTACCCTTCACCAGTTCTAAATTATGGATAGACACTCCTAGGGGAATATATCGTAGAGGCAAACAATTACCCGGCTTAATTTCTATTTCCGGTTTATAAGAGCTGATTATCGTATCCCCGGGCTTTAAGTCCAGAGGCGCAATACAATAGCGTTTTTGTCCACCAGGATATTCTACTAAAACAATTCTGCCTGAACGATTAGGGTCATATTCAATGGTGAGTACCTTAGCTGATTCATCAAGCCGGTCACGTTTAAAATCAATTAAGCGATACATTCGTTTATGTCCGCCGCCCTGATGCCTTACCGTAATCCGGCCATAAACATTTCTGCCGCCGGTTTTCTTCAGCGGCCTTAAAAGCGGTTTATATGGCTTATCAGCCGTAACTTCTTTAAAATCTGAAGAGCGCGTCCATCGCGAGGATGGAGTTGTAGGTTTATATTTTCGTATTCCCATTTAATCAAGAAAATCGCTCATCGCGCGATAACTCTATGTGATTTTCGCAGTGGTGTGGGAAAGTGCTTTATACTTTCCTGTACCAGAGCACTTAACTTATGGAGTGCGCAGCACGAACATAAGTTTATGTGGTTTCTATCTTATTCCCTTGCCTTAAAGTAACCAGGGCCTTCTTCTGGTCTGGCTCGTATCCCGGCTGATGGCGCACCCGGCGTAATTTTCCCGCGGATATTCCTGTATTGACCGCCTCAACCTTTACTTTATAAATCTCTTCAACGGCTTTTTTAATCTGAATTTTGTTGGCGTCTTTTGCCACCAAGAACAAATATTTCCTTAGGTGCTCCAGGAAGGTTGCCTTCTCAGTGCGCAATAAAGTTTTTATTATATCATACGATCTCTTTTCTGTCATTGTTTTTTTAATGCTATACTTTTTGCGGTATACGCTTTGAGGCGCCCGGCAGTAAACTCAAGCGCATCTCTTGAAAAAATTATCTTTTTTGCTTTTAATACATCCAGCGCATTCAGGCTGCTAGCCATGGCTATGGCTACCGTTGGTACATTTCTGGCTGCTCTTTGAAAATCTTCCTGCATCTTGTTAAAGACGAATAATACCTTTTCCTTTATCTTAAGGCCATCTAGGAGCTTCTTCAGTTCTTTGCTCTTGGCTTGAGGGAGCGTAATTTTATCTAAGACCAGAATCAATTCTTGATTATTTTTTTCATTCAACGCAGACAAAAGAGCCAGGTTTCTAATTTTTGGGGATAAGCTATAATGAAAATCCCGCGGATGCGGCCCAAAGACAACCCCGCCGTGCCTCCATAAAGGAGAGCGAATTGAGCCAGCTCTTGCCCTTCCGGTTCCCTTCTGCCGCCAGGGTTTCCTGCCGCCGCCGGATACCTCGCCGCGGGTCTTGGTGGAAGCAAGGCCACGCCTTTTATTGGCAAGATACATATTGACTGCCTGCGCCATAACCGCCGGATTTACCCTACCGTTAAATAGAGAATCTATCTCATCTATCTTGTTACCTTGCATATCGTAGACAGTTAATTTCTCTGACATTATTTTTTATTTATTTTCTACCTACTCAATAAGCTATTTTCTCTATCTTTGATACCTGATACCTGATACTTGACACCTATTTTTATTACTTCTTCGCCGCTGCCTGCTTCTTGGCATCTTTTTTACCGGCCTCAGCCTTCTGCTCGGCAATAATCGGCTTGATCACCTGACGGCTCTTTTTAGTGGTTTTACGGATAAGCAGATAGCTATTCTTATGGCCAGGAACTGCGCCCTTAAGCGCTAAAAGATTATTTTCCCTATCAACCTTAACCACCTTAAGGCCGGAAACAGTAACCCGGATATTGCCCATATGCCCGGGCATATGGTGGCCCTTGATAACCCTTCCAGGCGTGGTAGATGAACCAATTGAACCAGCCCGGCGGTGGCTGGTTGAACCATGGGTTTTCGGGCCCCCTGACCAGTGCCAACGTTTCATTCCTCCCTGAAAGCCCTTACCGATAGAAATGCCGATCACGTCCACCTTTTCTTCCGGATTAAACATATCAACCCTGATCTCTTGCGCTAGCTGATACTGCTCTCCCAAAACCTTGGGCACCTCACGAAGCATCCTTCGCGGCCTAACGGCCGCCTTTTTATAGATTCCCAATACCGGCTTACTTAGCGACTTCTCCCGAACCTCGCCAAAACCAATCTGAATGTTCTGAGGCCCAATCGCTACTATTGGACAAGGGCCGGCCTCAATAACCGTTACCGGCGTAAGCCTCCCTGACTGATCAAAAACTTGCGTCATCCCTATCTTTTTACCGAGTATATGTGTTGACATTTAATGAGCAGATCACTTACGCATCACGAAGTGCGGCGTAAGTGATGAGTCCTCACTTAATTTCTACATCCACGCCCGCAGGCAGATTGAGTTTGCGAAGGGCATCGATCGTCTTAGCCGTAGGCTCAGTAAGTTCAATCAGCCGCTTATGGGTGATTAGATAAAACTGTTCCCGCGATTTTTTATCAATGACCGGAGAGCGGTTTACCGTATAAATCTCGCGCTTTACCGGTAAAGGAATAGGGCCCGAAACCTTTGCGCCGGTTCGTTTTCCTGTCTCCACGATTTCTCCTACCGCCTGATCCAGTATGCGATGATCGTACGCCTTAAGTTTTATCCTAATTTTTTGCATGTAATGAGCCCCGCCTGATGAGCGGGGCGAATTAAACGATGACCTCGGCAACCACCCCTGCGCCGACGGTATGCCCGCCCTCGCGAATCGCAAAACGCGATTCCTTCTCCATGGCAATCGGCGTAATCAATTCTACCTCAAGCTGCACGCTATCTCCCGGCATAACCATCTCTACCCCCTGAGGAAGATTGCAGTTTCCGGTTACGTCGGTAGTACGGAAATAAAATTGTGGCCGGTATCCCTTAAAGAATGGCGTATGCCTGCCGCCTTCTTCTTTGGCCAGGATGTAAACCTGAGCCTTGAATTTGGTATGCGGAGTAATCGAACCCGGAGCCGCCAAAACCATGCCTCTTTCTAAGATATTTTTGTCAACGCCTCTTAAGAGCAGGCCGACATTATCCCCGGCCAAACCTTCATCAAGTAATTTACGAAACATCTCAATCCCGGTAACTACCGTCTTGCTAATTTCCGGCCGCAGCCCCACGATATCCACGGTATCGTTCAATTTGACTTTACCGCGCTCAACCCTGCCCGTTCCCACTGTTCCGCGCCCTTCAATTGAAAAGACATCCTCAACTGCCATAAGGAACGGCTTATCCAGATCTCTCTTGGGGAGCGGGATAAAATCATCAACTGCCTTCATTAAATCCAGAATAGGCCTGCAATTCGGACAGTCATCCTTAGCGCAGGCGCAGTTCATAGCATTCAAACCTGAACCTTTGATAATCGGGGTCTTGTCTCCGGGAAAATTATACTTATTCAGCAGGTCTCTCACTTCCATTTCCACCAGCTCAATTAATTCCTTATCTTCCACCATATCCACCTTATTCAGGAAGACCACCATTGACGGAACATTCACCTGGCGAGCCAAAAGGATATGCTCTCTGGTCTGGGGCATCGGGCCATCGGCTGCTGAAACAACTAAGATTGCTCCATCCATCTGGGCCGCGCCGGTAATCATATTCTTGATGTAGTCAGCATGGCCCGGACAGTCAATATGGGCGTAGTGGCGGTTTGCGGTCTGGTATTCTACGTGCGAAATGTTGATCGTAACGCCTCTTTCCCTTTCCTCAGGTGCGTTATCAATCGAATCATAGGCTCGCGCCTCAGCAAGCCCCTTCTTACTTAAAACCATGGTTATTGCCGAGGTAAGCGTTGTCTTACCATGGTCAACATGCCCGATAGTTCCTATATTTACATGCGGCTTTGACCTTACGAACTTTTCTTTAGCCATATTTATCCCTCCTTAATGAGCACATAACTTACGGAGCGCTCGCTTATGCTCGCAGCGACGTAACTCACTGTGTAAACCTTTGCGTAGCTGTGCTTCTTTCGGTTATCTTCCTTGCTATATGTGAAGGCACCTCCTGATAAAAGGAGGGCTCCATGGAATAAGTTGCCCTGCCCTGGCTTGCCGAGCGGATGATCGTAGCATAATTAAATATTTCAGCAAGCGGCACGTGAGCGCGAATCACACGGGTATTTGCCCGCTGGCCCAGGGAGACTATTTTTGCCCGCCGGGAATTCAGGTCTCCGATAATTGAACCCATAAATTCCTCCGGAACCACAACCTCCATATCCATAATCGGCTCAAGCAGTCTGCAGGATGCCTGGCGCAAGCCGTCAGAAAATGCTATTGAGCCGGCCATCTGAAAAGCAAGCTCCGAAGAGTCAACATCATGAAATGAGCCGTCAATCAAAGTTACCGCTACATCAATTACCGGATACCCGGCCAAAATGCCGGTCTTAGCAGAAGCCATAACTCCATTTTTAACTGCGGGAATAAATTCCCGCGGTATCACTCCGCCTTTTAACTTATCCTCAAAAGTTACGCCGGCTCCGGGAGCCTCCTGGGGCTTCATTTCCAGAACACAATGGCCGTATTGTCCGCGTCCGCCTGACTGCTGAATGAATTTACCCGTAGAGATTACTTTCTTGGTCAGGGTTTCCTTATAGGCAACCTGGGGCTGGCCTACGGTTGAGGCAACGGTAAATTCTCTCAAGAGCCGGTCAACGATAATCTCTAAGTGCAGCTGGCCCATACCCGAAATAATCGTCTGACCGGTTTCATGATCATACTTAACCCGAAATGAAGGGTCCTCATCAGACAGCCTCCTTAACGCCATACCTAACTTTTCCTGATCCGCCTTAGTCTTTGGTTCAATTGACTGCGAGATAACCGGCTCGGGAAAATGCATTGACTCTAAAATAATCGCCGTATCCTCATCGCAAAGCGTATCGCCGGTTTTGCTGTCTTTTAGTCCTACCACCGCGCAGATATCTCCGGTAGCAACCCTTTCAACAATTTCCTGTTTGTTAGCGTGCATGAGAACTATCTTGGTAACTCTTTCCTTAGTACGTTTGCTGGCATTATAGATATAGCTTCCCGCAGAAAGTACCCCGGAATAAATTCTCACGAAGCTAAGCCTACCCACATAGGGGTCCGAGGCAACCTTAAAACAAAGGCCGCAAAAAGGCGCATCGTCATTAACAACACGTTCTTCGTATTGCTGCGTATCCGGGTCAATCCCTTTAATTTGGCCCCTGTCCAAAGGAGACGGCAGGTAGGCGCATACCGCATCAAGCAGCGGCTGTATTCCCTTATTTTTAAAGGCGGATCCGCAAAAAACCGGGACAAATTTACCGGCAACCACTGTCCTGCGGATTGTCTTCTTGATTAAGTCCTTAGGCACCGGCTTATTTTCAACAAAATATTGCATTAGTTCATCATCGCTTTCCGCTAGATGTTCCAGGAGTTGAGCCTTTGCCTCTTTGACCTCAGCCTTCAATTCCTCAGGCACATCTAAGGTCGTATATTCTTTTCCTGTAGGGTCCTCATATAAATAAAGCCTATCTTCAATGATATCAATTATGCCTCTAAAGTTTTCTTCACTGCCATAGGGAATCTGCACCGCGGCCGCATTTGCGCCTAAGCGCTGATGAATCTGCTTCACTGTTTCGCTAATACTGGCTGCGGGCCTGTCCATTTTATTCACAAAACATATGCGCGGAACGTTATACCTATCTGCCTGCCTCCAGACAGTCTCGGACTGCGGCTCAACCCCGTTTACCCCGTCAAATAAAACCACAGCTCCATCCAGGACCTTGAGCGACCTTTCTACTTCAATGGTAAAATCCACGTGTCCCGGGGTATCAATGATATTGATGCGGCAATCCTGCCAAAAACAGGTAGTGCAGGCTGCGGTAATGGTAATCCCGCGCTCCTGCTCCTGAGGCATCCAGTCCATTATGGCTGTGCCCTCATGGACCTCGCCAATCTTATAGGTCTTCCCGGTGTAGAAGAGCACACGTTCGGTGGTAGTGGTCTTGCCGGCATCAATGTGGGCAACGATACCGATGTTTCTGATTTTTTCTATTGGAAATTCTCGTTTCATATCTTATGCACTACTTACCACCTGAAATGCGCATAGGCCTTATTTGATTCCGCCATCTTGTGCATATCATCGCGTTTTTTTATTGCCGAACCCTCTCCCTTATACGCAGAAATCAGCTCATCCGCTAACTTATCTACCATTGGCTTGCCTTTTTTGCTGCGCGCGAAATCCCTCAGCCAGCGTAAAACAATAGACGTCCCTCTTTCCTGGCGCACATCAACCGGAACCTGATAGGTAGCCCCGCCCACGCGCCTGGGTTTTACCTCTAAGCGCGGCCTGACATTTTCAATTGCCTTATGAAATAGCTTTAAGCCATCAGAATCATTAAGTTTTTTCTTCATCAGCTCAAGCGCGCCATATACAATTTTCTCAGCAAGATTCTTTTTGCCCCGCGTCATTACCATATTGATGAATTTGGCAACCGTCTTGCTGCTATACTTTGGGTCAGGATGACTTTCTTTTTCCGGCGCTCTTCTTCGTCTCATTTTGGCCTCTTCGCTCCATACTTAGAGCGTGACTTCTTTCTGTTTTGCACTCCGGCAGTATCTAAAGTTCCCCGGACAATATGATACCTGACTCCCGGCAAATCCTTGACTCTTCCGCCTCTTACCAGCACTATTGAGTGTTCCTGGAGGTTATGGCCTTCCCCGGGGATATAGGCAGTAACCTCGATACTCGTGGTAAGACGCACCCTGGCAATCTTACGCAGCGCTGAATTCGGCTTCTTAGGAGTCATCGTCCTTACCTGTAAGCACACGCCGCGCCTTTGAGGACAATCTTTAAGCGCCGGAGACTTTGACTTCTTCTTTTTACTGATTCTTCCTAATCGTATAAGCTGTGCAATTGTAGGCATTCTATCTTTCTTCTTCCTTTGGATGGGCATCTTTAACTACTTCTATATTGCGATGGCTCTTTAAGCCCGTTCCTGCCGGGATGAGATGGCCGACAATAACATTCTCTTTTAGCCCCAGCAGCTCGTCTTTTTTCCCGGAAGCCGCGGCATCAGTTAAAACCCGGGTTGTCTCCTGAAAGCTGGCAGCAGAGATAAAACTCTCAGTGGTTAGGGAAGCCTTGGTGATACCTAATAATACCGGGGTGGCTTGCGCGGGCTTAGCGCCTTTCTTTGCAATGCGGGCATTTTCCTTCTGAAATTTTGACTTATCCACATGCTGGCCGGAGAGAAAATCAGTATCTCCCGCATCTTCAATGCGCACCTTCTTAAGCATCTGCCTGATGATTA
The DNA here is from genome assembly GCA_001805575.1 of Omnitrophica WOR_2 bacterium RIFCSPHIGHO2_02_FULL_45_21. Lineage (GTDB taxonomy): Bacteria > Omnitrophota > Gorgyraeia > Gygaellales > UBA12090 > 2-02-FULL-45-21. The sequence continues at coordinate 9,183 of MHGN01000014.1, forward strand.
TCTCAATATGTTTATCATTAATCCGCACCCCCTGCAGGCGATAGACCTCCTGGATTTCATTTACTAAGTATTCCTGCAAAACTTTATCTCCCGAAACGCGCAGAATATCCTGCAGCACTACCGGCCCATCCACAAGCTGCTGTCCGGCGGACACCCTGTCTCCCTTATACACATTAGGGTGTTTACCGTGAGGAATAGCATATTCCCGCTTCATCCCGGTGGAGCTCCTGACTACAATGACCCTTTGGTTTTTCTTGCTCTCGCTGAATTCCACAAATCCGTCAATCTCGCTGATTACCGCAGGATCCTTGGGCCGGCGTGCCTCAAAAAGTTCTGCCACCCGCGGCAGGCCTCCGGTTATGTCACGGGTTTTGCCTGAAACCCGGGGAATCTTTGCCAGAAGCTCACCGGCATCAATATGCTGGCCGTCCTTGACTAAGATATGCGCTCCTATGGGCAGGGGGTATATGCCCAGAACCTCATCTTTTGCGTCAAGAATAATCATTTGGGGATGATACTCTACCTTATGTTCAACCACCACGCGCTCAGTAACCCCGGTAATCGGATTCAACTCTTCGCGCATACATACGTTCTCTCTTAAATCCTCAAACCTCACCTTACCCTTAACCTCGGTAAGAATAGGCGAAGTATAGGGATCCCAGCGCACAAAGACCTCTCCTTTTCCGGCCCCCTTAGAATCAGCAATGCTGATTAATGCACCCTGGGGTATGGGATAACGTTCAAGTTCTCTTCCCTGTTCGCTATTGATACTGATCGCTCCGTTTCGGTTTAAGACGATGAATTCCTTTCCTTTTTCCACCACACGCAGATTATGGTATTTTATAATGCCTTTGTTCTTGGACTTTATTGAGGACTGCTCGACAATACGCGAAGCAGTTCCGCCGATATGGAAGGTGCGCATGGTAAGCTGGGTTCCCGGTTCGCCGATGCTCTGGGCGGCAATAACGCCGACTGCTTCACCCCGCTCGGCTAATTTTCCGGTGGCTAAGCTCCTGCCATAACATTTTGAACAGACGCCCCGCTCGGCTTCGCAGGTCAGCACACTGCGGATGCGGATTTTCTCAATGCCCAGAGATTCAATCAGATCGGCTTTTTCTTCAGTAATCTCAAGCGCGGATTCGGCAATGATTTCATCAGTAACAATGTCAACAACGTTATCCAGGGCGACCCTTCCGCTGATACGTTCTTTTAGCGCTACTACAATGTCATCGCCTTCAATAATAGATGAAAGGGTTATGCCATTAAGGGTGCCGCAGTCCTCATCGGTAATAATCAACTCCTGCGCTACATCTACCAGCCTGCGGGTTAAATACCCGGCATCCGCGGTCTTTAAGGCAGTATCAGCCAGGCCTTTCCTGGCGCCGTGGGTTGAGATAAAATATTCTAAAACCGTCAGGCCTTCGCGGAAATTGGCAGTGATCGGGTTTTCAATAATCTCACCTGACGGCTTTGCCATCAGCCCGCGCATTCCCGCAAGCTGGCGCACCTGCAAACGTGAACCTCGCGCGCCTGAATCAGCCATCATAAAGATGGGGTTAAAAGGATCCATCTCCTTAAAAAGCAAATCCGAAATCCTGTCTGTAGTATGCGTCCAGATATCGATAACCCGGTTATACCTTTCGCCGTCGGTGATGATGCCTTTACGATACTGGTTTTCCACCCTGGCAACTTCTTCCTGCGCTTCTTTGAGTATTTCCTGCTTTGCCTTGGGAATCTTTAAATCATCAATCGAAATTGACATTCCGCCTATAGTCGCATATTCAAAACCTAAGTTCTTTAGCCGCTCTAAGAGGCCGATGGTCGAGCCATGGCCATATCTCTTATAGCAGTTAGCTACGATACTGCCGATGTTAGACTTATTCAGTTCTAAATTAATAAAACCGAAACCCTGCGGGAGCGTCTGATTAAAAATAACCCTGCCTGCCGTGGTCTCAATGAGCTGCCTGTTTTCAACAAGTTCACCCTGCTCTAAATCATAGAGCGAATCCACCCTTACTTTTATCCGCGCGTGCAATTCAACCGCGCTATCATTATGGGCTGCGATTACCTCATCAGGAGAAGAGAAAACCATCCCCTCGCCTTTTGCGTTTAGCTTTTCTTTGCTTAAGAAAGAACATCCCAAAACAATATCCTGGGTGGGCGTAAGGATCGGCCTGCCGTCAGCGGGCGAGAAAACATTATTTACCGACAACATTAAAAGACGGGTCTCCATCTGCGCTTCCCAGGACAGGGGAACATGCACCGCCATCTGGTCGCCGTCAAAGTCAGCATTGAAGGCGGTGCAGACCAA
>MHGN01000015.1 GCA_001805575.1 Omnitrophica WOR_2 bacterium RIFCSPHIGHO2_02_FULL_45_21
CTTAAATCAAGAAAAACTTGCGCAGGCAAGGCTGAAGATTCAAGAAGCAAAGAGCGGATTCCTGCCGGAGGTTAACTTAAGCAGCACCGCCGCCAGAACCAGGGGGCTTTATAGAAAAGATATTACCCAATACTCTACTTCGGCAGGGATTAAACAATATCTTTATAAAGGCGGCGAGACCGCCAATACGTTAAGGCAGGCAAGATATAAGTCACAAGTAGAGGAACAGGTTTTAGCTAAAACCATAGATGAGATAATATTAGAGGTGCAAAAGGCATTTTACACTTTATCAATAGCCAAAGAGTTAGCGCAAATGAACGAGAGAATTTTAGAGAATTCTGACAGGCATCTTGAAAGCATGCTTTTGCGTTACGAAGAAGGCGAGGCCTCGGAATCAGAGATACTAAAGAGCCGGTCTTTGCTGGATGAAGCAAAATCATTATATGAATCCTCTCTTAATCAGCGGGAGCAGGCCAGCGCCTTGCTAAAAAATCTTCTTTATCTAGAAGAAAAAACTAACCTTGACATTCAAGGCGATTTTGAATATGCGCCAAGGGAAATAGCCATAGACGAGGCAATTTTAAAGGCCTTGTCCCTGCGGCCGGAGATAAGGCAGTTTGATGCGCAGGCGCAAGCGGATAAGGCACTAATAGAAATTGCCAGGGCCGCAAACCGGCCGAGTATCTACGGCTCTTTTGATTACTACAGCCGTTCAACCACGTCGCTTACCTTTTCGCCCAGCAAAGGCTGGCAGGATTATAACGTGGCAGGTGTTACTTTATCCTGGCCGATATTTGACGGCTGGGCCACAAAGTATAAAGTGGAACAGGCAGTAAGCGATTTTAAGCAGACGCAGATTCTGCAAAATAAGCTAAAAGTAGACATCAGCGCTCAAGTCAAAGAGGCATATCTAACGTTAAAGACAGCGCTGGTCAAACTCAATCCGGCTAAAAGGGATATTGAGCTTTATGAAAATAATGCAAAGGTAATTCAGGCCAGATACAACGACGGCATTTCAAGTGATTTAGATTTAGAAGATGCCCGGCTTGCATTTTTGATTTCGCAGTTTAATCACAAGCAGTATATCTATGATTGTTTATCCGCTAAAGCAAAATTAGATAAGGCAATGGGGGGAGAGGCAAAATGAAGAAAAAGAATCTTTTTCTTTTAATTTTATTCTTGTTTGTCTTTGGCGGTTTATTGATGCAGAGATTATTTTTAGCTAAACCGCTGGCGCCGCCTGTCACTAAAAAAAGAGGCATTGAAAAAACCACGGTTAAAGTAGAAGCAGTAAAACAGGAGGATTTGGATTTTGTGCTTACCTATGTAGGCAGCCTCAAGGCAAAGGACGAGGCAATTATATTTTCTAAAGTCAGCGGAAAACTCTCCCGCTATTTACTTAATGAAGGCGATAGGGTAGAAAAGGACCAGACCATTGTCTTGGTAGACAGGGATGAGACAGGCCTGAAGTATGAATTAGCCAGGGTTGATGCGCCGATAAGCGGAATTGTGGGCAGGACATTTTTAGATAAAGGGGTAACTGTCCTTGCGCAATCAATGCCCCTGGCAATAGTGGTTAATATGGATGAGATGGCAGTAAGGCTAAGCGTCCCCGAAACAGACATCCCCTATATAAAGAAAGGGCTAAAGGCGCATTTAAGAATTGATGCGTATCCGAATGAAGATTTCATAGGCGAGATTACAAAGGTAAGCGAAGTGCTTGATACTGCAACCCGCAGCCTGCCAATAGAAATTGCCATCCCTAATGCAGACTATCGCCTGAAATCCGGGATGTTTGCTAAAATCAATGTTTTTGCCGGAAAACATCCCGGCGCTTTTGTTGTGCCGCAGGATGCCCTGGTTAAGGAAGACAGCCTTAATTATGTGTATCTGGCGGATAATTCTGTTACCAGGAAGGTTAAGGTTAAGCCAGGCATCCGGCAGAATAATAAAATAGAAATTTTAGAAGGTTTAGAAGAGAACCAGAGGGTAATTGTCTTTGGGCATCAAGGATTGAAGGATGGCGTGGAAGTAAATATTATTGAATAAAGGAAACCAGAAACCAGTAACCAGAAACCAGATTTTTAGAGAAAGATAGTTTAATTTATACTTTTCTGGTTTCTCTGCTCTGGTCTCTGGTTACTCCAGAGCGAAGCGAGGGCTGATGCGTTTACCTGAATTTGGCGTCCGATTTCCGGTTGCCAATATAATGATTTTCTTAAGCGTATTGGTTCTGGGATTGGTTTCCTTAAACAAACTGCCCATAGACCTTATGCCTGAGATTGAGCCGCCGGTGATTTCCGTAATTACGGTTTACGAAGGGGCAAATGCCGAAGATGTAGAGACAAAGGTCACTGAGATAATAGAAAATAACTTGAGCATAGTCTCTAATTTAGATAAGCTTACTTCCCGTTCGCTTGAAGGCCTTTCTATCGTGAGCTGCCGTTTTAAGTGGGGGGTAAATCTTGATGAGGCCTCTAATGACATCCGCGATAGGTTAGAATTTGCCAAAAGAGGCCTTCCTGACGAGATAGAAACCCCTATCGTGTTTAAATTCAATACCGCAACTATACCCATCATTTTTGTTGGTATCAATGCCCCCGAAGAAGTTTACCCCCGGCTTTTCCATATTGTGGATAAACAGGTAAGCGATTCTCTCAAAAGAATTCCCGGAGTAGGGGCAGTGCAGATGTATGGGGGCTTAGAGCGGCAGATTAACATAAATTTAGACCGCAGCCGCTTAGAGGCCTACCAGCTTTCGGCGCAGAAAATCGCAGAAAGATTGGCGCAAGAAAACATCAGCCTTCCGTCGGGAAACTTAAAAGTCGGCTACCTGGATTATGCCCTGCGGCTGCCGGGTGAGTTTGCCTCAGCCGATGAGATTAAAGACATCATCATTTCGTCTGACGCCGATAAGCCGATTTATTTAAAAGATATTGCCGAGGTGGAGGATGCCTTTAAAGAAGAAAGTATGTCGGTGCGCAGCCAGGGTAAGCGGGGAATGATGCTGATGGTGCAGAAGCGCTCCGGGGCAAATACCGTAGAGGTGGCCAAAAGGGTAAGAAAGAAAATCCAAAAATTAGAAGCGCAATCGGGGGAAAATTTAAAATTTTCCATTCTCTTAGACAACTCAGAGCACATCGTGCAATCGGTAAGAGACCTTACGCAAACCGTGTATTGGGGAGGCATATTTGTTATCCTGGTAGTCCTTTTTTTCTTGCGCCAGATACGGCCCAGCCTGATCATTGCCCTCACCATACCCTTTTCCTTAATTATCGCCTTTATCTTTATGTATTTTCTTAGGTTTACCATCAATATTATGTCTTTATCCAGCCTGGCGATTGCCATTGGTATGGTAGTGGATAATGCGATTGTGGTAACAGATAATGTGTATCGGCATAGAGAAAAAGGCGAAGCGCCCAAAGAGGCGGCAATAGCAGGAGCTTCTGAAGTGGGCAGGGCAATTTCTGCCTCCACCTTTACTACGGTGGTGGTATTCTTGCCGCTGGTATTTTTAACCGGCATTACCGGCATAATGTTTAAACAGCTGGCCACAATCGTTACCGTTACGCTTTTGGCTTCGCTTTTTACTGCGCTTACTTTTAGCCCCATGCTCTGCTTGAAATTGCTGGTAAAACTGCCGGAGGCAAGCGCCACGGGAGAGAAAAAGAAAACTCTCTATCAGAGATTTTACGGAACCAGCGCGCGGTTTTTTCAATATATGGAAAACGTTTATGCAGAAGTTTTGGAATGGGCTCTGGCGCATAAGAAAACCACTATTTTTTTGGCAATGGCCATTTTTATCTTTAGCCTTTTATTGACTCCCAGAATCGGCACGGAATTTATCCCTGAAGAAGACACCGGAGATTTAAATATCTCCATAGAGCTTCCTCCGGGGACACGCTACGAACAGACCGATAAAATTTCTAAGCAGGTGGAGGGTATCTTTAAACAGGATGTTCCTGAGGCGCTGACCATATTCTCCCGGGTAGGGCAATCTGCGGCCACCCGCTTTGCCGGGGCCTTTGGTTCAAGAACCGGCTCAAACATTATGATGGTAGGCGCAAAACTCTGCAAAATATCCGAGCGCAGCCGTTCCACAAAAGAAATTGCCGAAAGTATCCGCCCCAAAATCAGCGGGCTTTTGGGGGTAAAAAAAATCAGCATTCAGGCCGGCAGCCCCTTTGCCCGGCTGCTCTTTGGCGGCGGGAAACCGGTTTCTATTGAAATTTTAGGCCACGATTTATCTGCCACCGATGCGCTTGCCTACCAGCTAAAATCAGAGGTCTCCGGGATAAAAGGGATTGTGGATGTAACGATTTCCCGCGCTTTAGGCAGGCCTGAGCTTCAGGTAGAAGTGGATAGGCTTAAGGCCTCGTCTTTAGGTTTAAGTATGAATACCATCGCCGATAGCTTGCGCACCTCTTTTTACGGCAAGGCCGCTACCAAATATCGCCAGGCAGGCGATGAATATGATGTCTTCTTGCGCTTAAAAGAATCTGAGCGCGCCGGTATCCAGGATATAGAAAGTATTCCGCTTAAGTCCGACTCAGGAAAAATTATCCGCTTAAGCAACATTGCGAAGGTTATCCAGCGCACCGGGCCCATTGAAATAGAAAGGCAGAATCAGGAAAGGATTATAAAGGTTGAAGCGAATGTCTTCAGGCGTTCCCTGGGAGATATAACCAGGGATATCAGGAGCGCCATTGCCAAAACAAATATTCCTTCGGATATCGTGGTTAATTTAGGCAGCGACATAGAAGAACAGGCAAAGGCCTTTAGAGAGATGCTTCTGCTTTTTGCCCTCGCCGGTTTGTTAGTGTATATGGTAATGGCCAGCCAATTTGAATCTTTTTTAGACCCGTTTATTGTCATTTTTTCCGTGCCTTTTGCCTTTACCGGAGTTGCCTTTGGGCTTTTGCTTAGCGGTGTCCATTTAAGCATCCTTGCCTTTCTGGGACTGGTGATGCTCGTAGGCATTGTGGTCAACAATGCGATTGTTTTAGTAGATTATATTAATCTTCTCCATCGGCGCGGCATATCTCTAAAAGAGGCAATTATTACCGGAGGAAAGAATAGGCTCAGGCCGGTGTTAATGACCACGATTACCACCCTTTTCGGCATGCTTCCTTTAGCCTTAAGCAAAGGCGAGGGCTCAGAGCTCTGGCGGCCGCTCGGAGTAAGCATCATCGGCGGCCTTTCGGTTTCCACATTCATCACCCTTATTCTTGTACCGGTGGTATATCTTGGCTTTAAAAGAAAAAGAACGCGATAACCCCCTGGCAGGCGCGTTATATCGCCAGCCATTGAAATAAATAAAAAACTTGCTATTCTTTGGCAATAGGTGTTATAATTGTATCAGATATTGAAGCGATTAGTAATCTTAATCGCTTCAAGAGGGGGTAATCAAAAATGAAATATATTTGGCAATGCGATTCATGGCCAAAGTTGGCATGGGATAGTAAGGCTCTTCTATCTCTTTTGGGACGAGCGCGGCTTATGCAGGGGAATCTTCTTGGCCGCCTCAGCCGTCTCGGGTTTCAGCTCGGGGAAGAGGCGCAGGCAGATATCCTTACGGAAGAAGCCATTAAGACCGCCGCAATTGAAGGGGAGCGGTTGAATCCTCAAATGGTGCGCTCATCAGTGGCAAGGCACTTAGGGCTGCGAGAAGCCGGCCTGATTTCAGCTACCCGGTCCGTGGATGGCCTGGTTGAGGTTATTTTAGACGCGGCACAAAAATACGATAAAATTCTTTCTGCGAATAGGCTTAAAGGGTGGCAGGCCGCGCTTTTCCCGTCCGGATATTCGGGCCTTCATAGAATCCATGCTGGCCGGTGGCGCGGGAAAGAGCCAATGCGGGTAGTATCCGGTCCGCTGGGGCGGGAAAAAATTCATTTTGAAGCGCCTCCGGGGGAAGCAGTGGAGGCAGAAATGCAGGAGTTCTTACGCTGGTGGGAATCAAGCCGCAAGACCACGGATGGTATTTTGCGCGCCGGGTTAGCGCATTTTTATTTTGTGACTATCCATCCGTTTGAAGACGGTAATGGCCGTATCGCCCGCGCATTGACAGATCTGGCCCTTGCGCAGGACGAAAAGCTTAACATCCGTTATTACAGCCTTTCTTCTCAGATTATGGAAGAAAGAGACGGGTATTATAAAATTCTTGAGAAATGTTCAAAATCTGGCAGGACCGACCTGACCGAATGGCTGGTTTGGTTTTTAGAATGTTTTGAGCGCGCCATGCATAGATCCGATAAGATCATTGGGAATGTTTTAGCCAAAGCGGATTTTTGGCAGGAACATACTCAAGCCGAACTTAACCAGCGCCAGAAGAAAGTTTTAAACCGTATGTTAGATGCCGGCCCAGGACGTTTCGAAGGAGGATTAACAACGCGCAAATACGTCGGTATCGTTAAGACAAGCCGCGCCACTGCATTTCGCGAAATCTCGGATATGCTGGAGAAGAAAATTCTACGTCAATTATCCGGCAAAGGCCGCAACGTTCATTACGATTTGGTCTGGCCGCGGGCAGACGATAAGCCTGTAAGGCGATGGTTTGGCTCCCAATAGCCAAAGCCATAAGCCAGAGGGCAATGGTTTGGCTCCCAATAGCCAAAGCCATAAATAGCAGGTATCAAAACACAGAGGCGCCCGCTCTTTGCGGATATCTCACCAAACACTCTCGCTAAAATCGAATTAGGTTTCCTAAAAGAACCAACAATGGCCTTGACAAATTTGAATAAATACTGTATACTTTAATACAGATAATTGTATATATATATACAATATATTGTATAAAATAATTCGTAAGTAAAATGGAATACCGTATTGATAAAAACGGGCTGGTGGATAGGCTTAGCGCCTGGAATGATTATCTCAAAAGAAAGGTGCGCCTAATTGCTTGCGGAGGCACCGCGCTTACCCTGCTTAATATAAAAGAGTCCACCAAAGATATAGACCTGCTTGTTCCTGACGTCAAGGAGCACGAATATTTAGTAAAGGTTCTAAAACAATTAGGCTATCAATCAGTCAGCGGCTGGGGCTTAAGCCGGGACGACGGATTCATCTTTGATTTATTCAGAGGCAAGGCAGTTCATACTACGGAGTTATTGGATTCGCCATTAGAGAAGGATAAACATATCCCAATCAAAGAATTCACCCGTATTTATTTAGGCGTCTTGAATTACTATGATTTAATTATCAGCAAATTATTCAGGGCGGCAGCGGTTGACTTTGAAGATTGTCTCTTTTTGTTCAGAGACAAGAGAAGGGAAATAGACCTGAAATATTTAGAGAAACGTTTCTATGGGACCGCTTCTTACGATGTTTCTGAAGAGAAAATTATTAAAAACTGGAAGCATTTTCTGAAACTTATTAAAAAAGAGCAAATAAGGCAATGAAGAACGAAAACCTTCTTAAGGAATTAAGCAAGCTAGGATTCCCTTTATTTAAAAGGGAAGAAGAACTTGACGCTAATTCTGTTTTGGCGCAGATTGCCAAAGGCGGCGATTTTCGGCTCTGGGAGGGTTTTCCCGTGGTCTTGGCCAATAGCGCTGAAAAAGGCCTGTTTAATTACGAAAATGCCCTGCGTCAGCTTAAGCAACCTTTTGACAAGTTAAAACTCAATGCATTATTGGCGATGTCTCTGGCGTTATATGAGGTTTTGGAGTTAAAATTCTCCTGGGCAAAAAGGCTGTTAAACTTACTCACCCCGCGGGCAAACAAAGATTTCGGTAATTTTAGAGAAAAACTGAAACGTGATGTGATGTTTACTGTTGCCGGAAGGGAAATGTCAGTCCAGCGGCTTAAAACAACCTTCCGTAATTATTTCCGGCAAAGCCAAAGCAGCCTTAATGAATTGCTCTCCGTAAAGGAAGAATTAGGAGTAGAATACGCTTTATCCCAGGTATTTTCACCGAAACAGAAAGAATTGTTTTTGAAGAAGCTAAAGAGCGAGAAGCTTACCAAAACAGAAAAAGAATACTTTTCTCGCTCCGTAAAGAAGAAGGCCCTGGCCTTAGCCAATCCCGAACTGCATCGCCTTGCGCGAAAGCTATTAGAAGCCTGAAAGAATAAAGGGGTCAAAGCGGATTTGGAATAGTAGAATCGTGAGGGGAATCGAGAGAATGCTTAAAAAATAGACCAGACCCCCGAGTGCGCGAGTGCCCAAACAGGAGGAGTTAGATGGCCAGGATTCTTAAGGTAGGGATCGAGAGAAAGGAAGGTTTTACCTATTTTATTGATAATGAGGGAGATGTTGCGTGTGCGGGAGCTAGTGGCGAAATCAAGAAAGTAGCTAAGACAGGGATAAAGAGGAAAGAAGGTTGGGTATATTATATTGATAAAGAGGGGAATATCTCTGTTGAGATATCTACAAAGATATCGTTTGAGCTGTTCATTAATAAAGAAGAATATGACAAAGCAATGGAAGGATATATTAAAGCAACGAATTTAGAAGAAATTGAAGAAGAAGCTGAAGAGGAACTTGAAGACTATACGATTTTAAAAGTAAATACTTTAATTGATTGGCTAGAACCAAATAAAGATTTACAGGTATACTTTGGAAATGATTCAGTGGGTACACTTTTTTATAGTGACTGCGATATTGGTTTTGATGGCGAGAAAATAATAATATATCCGCGCAGGGAAGAGAAAAGGTGGCCTTTAAAAGATGCTATAGATATAGATGATTTTTCGAGGAGTAAAAGCGATGAAACAGGTTTATTGAAAGCAATGAAAGTAAGTACTTTAATTAAATGTTTAGAGCCTTATAAAGACTTACAAGTATTTTTTGGAGGTGATGAAGCAGGAGATAATATCTATAGCTACTGCGATGTTGAGGATAGAGAAGAAGTAGTAAAAATATATCCTTTTGGCGGAGAAGATGTGGATGGGGAAGGATGCGGTGTGGAAAAATTAAAAGTAAATTGGAAAAATGGGAAAAATTTTTGGAGGCAACTAGTTCCTTATTATAAAAATTTGGAGACGCAAACTCAGGAAAATGTTTATTTTTGGGGTTTACTATTATGTGAATTAAAACATTTTCGGAGTCGTGATGATGTAATTGATGGTGAAGAAGACTACGCCAGAGAATTCAGTCAATTTATTTTAGATGAAATAAATAAAGATTCCCCGAAAGAAGATAAAAAGATACTTACAGCATTAATAAAAAAAATAGAAATATTAATTCAGTTTACTACCTTTGAAGATTTCAAGCAGTTTATTTTAGCTGGGAGGTTTTTAAATAAAAAAAAGAATAAAGTTGAAAATTTATTAATGCGAGTGTTAGGCGGGCAATCCATATTTTCCATTTATTTTTCTCCCATCCAGAAAGAAATAAATAATTTCGAAAAGAGCTTATCCCCAGAAGAAAGAGAAGTTTTGATTAAAAAAGAAAGAATAATGTTGAGAGAATTTCTTATTAAGGAGACGCAGAACTCTTTAGTTATATTAAGAAGAATTCGGACAGAAGAAGATAAAGAAAGAATAGAAGAAGAGCGATGCAAAAAAGAAAATATTTTTAGAAAATTAAAAGAAGAAGAATCCCAGAAACTCCGCATGGAAAGATTAAGGCAAAAAGCAAGACAGGAGGTTTTGGAGGAAGAATTTAAAGAAATACCTGAGAATGAAAGGGTGCGTTTTATCTCTGAGGACGTCAAAGAACTTGTCTGGCGTAGGGATCAGGGTAAATGCGTTAAATGCGGTAGCAAAGAGAAGCTCGAATTCGATCATATAATACCATTCTCAAAAGGCGGAAGCGATACTGCAAGGAATATTCAGCTATTATGCGAGAAGTGCAATAGAAGCAAACACGATAGTATCTAATTAGTTAGCGGGTATTTTTCAGCGAGTTTGACCTCAAGCGGGTTGCATAACTACTTCTGAAGCTGCTGGGAGCAGCGAAAAACGGCCTGCTTTCCAGGCAGTATAGCGCAGCATACGGGCTGCCGCAAGGTTTTGTTTTCTTTGATTTAAGATCACATGATCTTACCAACGGCAAGATCATTATAAAGAAGCGAAATTAAAATTATAAGCAGCATAGAAAAATCTTACAAAAACAGTTGACACCGCTTTTTCATTCCCCTATAATTAAGAAAAGTTAAATAGTAAAATTTTACTAATATGGACGTTGCCTCTGTTTTAATCAATACCACAAAGAAATTCCATTCCAAGCCGGCGATAATCTTTAGGGACCAGCCCATAAGTTTCTTAGCGCTCTGCGATAATGTTTTTAAACTTGCCAATGGCCTGCTTAAGTCAGGGATAAAAAAGTCGGATAAAGCAGCCATATACCTGCCTAACTGCCCTGAATATGTTTACAGCTATTTGGCCCTGTTTTCTCTCGGAGTAACGGTCGTGCCGTTAGATTATATGCTTACCGAGGATGAATTGGCCAGCTGTCTATCCCATTGCCAGGCAAAGCTTTTAATCGCTAAAGAAAAGGAGGCGCTTTCTTTAGAAAACTTAAAGAAAAGAGTTCCCGGCTTAGAAAACATCATTGTCCTGGAGGAGTCAAAAAACAATTTTAAGTTATTTCAGGATGTTTTGAATTCAGCAAGGCCTCTGCCGGTTGAAATAGAAATCAATGACCGTGACCCGGCCCTCATAATGTATACTTCAGGCACAACCGGCTCGCCCAAAGGGATCCTGCTTAATTATAAACATCTTGACGGCTCGCCTAAGGCAATGGAATATTTTGTGGATTTGACGGACAAAGACGTAAAGATTTCCGCGCTGCCCTTATCCCACTCTGCGGGGCTTATCTATATTCAAAATTGTATCTGTTATGGCATTACCCTGGTTTTGATGGAGCGCTTTCAGCCCTTAGAATTCTTAAAGAATATTCAGAAATATAAGGTAACCTGTTTTCATCTTGTGCCATCAATGTATTACGCGATTTTACATCTGAAGGAATTTGAGAGTTTTGATTTATCTTCCTTGCGCTGGCTGGTGGTTTTTGGCGCGCCCAGCGACCCGCATTCCTTAAGGAGATTCCAGCAGTATTGCCCTCAAGCGCATCTTCTAAACGGCTGGGGCTTAACCGAGACCTGTCCTCCGAACACCGTTATCCCTTTGGGTTCAAAAAAGATTGAGAGCGTGGGTAAGCCTGCTCCCTGGGTGGAGATAAGGATTGTCGGTGAAGAAGACAATGAACTGCCTCAGGGGCAGGTAGGCGAGATTGTCATTTCCGGCTGGGTGGTAATGGAGGGCTATTATCAGGACCCAAAAACTACTTCAGAAGTTATCAAAAACGGCTGGTTTCATACCGGCGACCTGGGCAGGTTTGATCAAGAGGGTTTCCTCTATATTGTCGGCAGGAAAAAGGATATGATTAAGGTTTCCGGTGAAATTGTATATTCTTTTGAAGTAGAAAA
>MHGN01000016.1:0-2843 GCA_001805575.1 Omnitrophica WOR_2 bacterium RIFCSPHIGHO2_02_FULL_45_21
GATCCCAAACCACATTGGTTTGGGATCCGTTCCTGCTTTCATTAATGAAATACGAAACGGCGCCGAAATACATTATTTCGGCATCCGCTTGACTTTTCATTAATGAAAAGTCAAGCGGAGAGGGTGAGATTTGAACTCACGGTGGAGTTACCCCCACAGCAGTTTTCAAGACTGCCGCTTTCAACCACTCAGCCACCTCTCCAAATTTTCATTCTGTTTCAGACCAGAAAATTTGGTCCTAAGCCCCAAAGGGGCGAAGGACCTCAAGGACTATAAAAACATCTGGCTAAAAAGCGCCTGGTAAATATTCTTTGCTAACTGGCAGGAACCGTTTAGAAAATAAAGGATGGAGAAATTTTCAAAAGCGAGGTTGAAAAAAAGCGCTAACAAGAACACATCCAGAATATAAATCCAGGAGAAGCCAAAAATATAATTTGCCTTTAGGAAATCATCCTGCCTGGAGCGCAGGGTCCTGGCAGAAAAAACCAGATGCAGGGCCAGGCTAAAACCTGCGCCGAATAGAAAAACCGCCAGAAGATTCCGCAGATCCATAAATGAGACCAGGATAAAATAAATAAGAAAAATCAAAATAGTATAAATCGGCAGGACAAACGGCGCAAGCTTAACTAAAGGAGCAAAGAAACGAAAGGACACTTCCAGAATCCTTTGGCCCTTCTTATATAAAACTGCCGGCTCCCAGATGAACAAATAAACAACCAAAAATCCTGCGATACCCCAGATAAACGAATGTATAACCGCGGGCTCTAATTTAATCAGCTCCCGGGCAAAACAGAGAGAGACCCCGTAGACAATCGGCAAAAGGCATATTCCTACTGTAAATTTTAAGAGAATGAGAAAAAATCCCATCAGCTTATTCTTAGATGGCGGTTTTATCTGGCTAAAAAGCTTATCCTGCGATTCTTTCTTTTCCATTAAAATAAGGCCTTAGGGCCTCAGGAATTACAATTGTTCCGTCCGGCTGCTGGTAATTTTCCAATATGGCAATCATTGTCCGGGCAAGGGCAACCCCTGAACCGTTTAAGGTATGCACATACTCCGTCGTCCGCCGGGCGCCTGCCCCGAGCGAAGTCGAGGGGCCGTCCGTCGTCCGTCGGAACTTTATATTCGCCCTGCGGGCCTGAAAACTCTCAAAATTACTACAGCTGGAAACCTCCAGCCACCTGTCTATCCCCGGGGCATATGCCTCCAAATCATAACATTTGCTGGCGGCAAAGCTGAGCTCGCCTGTAGAAAGCAGATTTAGCCGGTAAGGCAGGTCTAAAAGCTGTAAAACTGCCTCTGCGTTAGCGACTAACTTTTCTAACTCATCATAAGAAGTTTCTGGCTTGACAAACTTCACTAACTCTACCTTATCAAACTGATGCACCCTGACCAAACCACGGGTATCCTTCCCGTAAGAACCCGCTTCTCTTCTAAAACAGGCAGTGTAAGCTGTATAATAAATGGGCAGGTCATCTTCGTTTAAGCTTTCGTCGCGAAATATATTTGTCAGCGGCACCTCCGCGGTAGGAATCAAAAATAAATCATCGTCTTTAAGCCGATACATATCTTCCTCTAACTTCGGCAGTTGGCCGGTTCCGGTCATTGAGGCGCGATTGACCAGAAAGGGCGGAAAGATTTCTTTATAGCCGTGCTTTGAGGTATGCAAATCCAGCATAAAGTTATAGAGCGCACGCTCTAAGCGCGCCCCGTCGCCTTTATAGAGGATGAAGTTAGAGGCGCTTATCTTTGCCGCTCGTTCAAAATCAATAATGTCTAAATGCTCGGCCAATTCAATGTGGCTGCGAGCCTTTTCAATTTTCTTCGGCTCTCCCCAGCTGCGGATAATTTTGTTTGCGGATGCGTCTCCTGCCGGAACTGATGAATGAGGGATGTTTGGAATGCTAAATAGAATTCGCTGAATCAGCGGATCATAATTATTTAAGTCCTTTTCCAGGGAGTTTATCGCGCTTGCGCTATCCTTCATTGAGCCGATCTTTTCTTTCGGGTCTTTCTTTTCTTTTAAAAGACGGCTAATCTCGTCATTCGCTTCATTCTTCTTAGCCCGCAATTCTTCAAGCTCAGCCAAAACCTTCCTTCTCTTATTATCAATCTCAAGGAGATTATCCAAATCCAGATTGAGATTGCGCCTTTTTAGCGCCTCCCTGACCAGATCCAGATTTTCGCGGATAAATTTTAATTCAAGCATTGTCTTTCATCAGCTTCTTTAATTCTTTGGCAACCCCTAATTTCTTTGCCCCGGCCGGGCGTCCTTTGACAGGAGCAGGACTCCCTAACCCTTAATAACTCCCACTGGCCGCATACGGCAGACCTTTTTGGAAATACCGGCTTCGTGCACCACCCTGACCACGTCGTTTACGTCTTTATAGGCAAGCGGCGCCTCTTCAACGATGGTGTCACGGCCAGAGGCCATGACGTATATTCCTTTTGATTCAAGCTCCTTGACTAATTTATCAGCGCTAAAGGCCTTGGAGGCAGCGGTGCGGGATTTTACCCTTCCCGCGCCATGACATGTTGAATAAAAGGTCTCGGCTGCCTTTTCTCTGCCAACCAACAAATATGAATTCCTGCCCATATCCCCGGGAATGATTACCGGTTGGCCTGTCTTTTGATATTTAGGCGCCAACTCAGGGTGTCCCGGCGGAAATGCGCGGGTGGCTCCTTTTCTATGCACACAGAGAATTTTCTCTTTGCCGTTGATTTTATATTTTTCTAATTTAGCGATATTATGGGCAACGTCATAGATTAAGTCCATACCCAAATTCTTCCAGGGCAGGGTAAAGATCCGCTCAAAGCTCTTTCGGGTTAAATGCATAAGGCAT
>MHGN01000016.1:2849-17837 GCA_001805575.1 Omnitrophica WOR_2 bacterium RIFCSPHIGHO2_02_FULL_45_21
TTATTCCAGGCATAGTTTGCCGCGGCGCGCATTGCTGCCAGGTACTGCTTTGCCTCGGGAGAATTTACCGGCGCGCAGGCAAGCTGCCTATCAGGGACATTGATAGCGTATTTTTGCGGGCAATGCATCATCGCCTTCAGGGAGTCATCGCAAACCTGATAGCCAAAGCCGCGCGAGCCAGAATGAATCATCACAGTTACTAAACCTTCATCCAGCCCGAATTCATCCGCTATGTCCCTATCATATACCTGATCAATAACCTGCACTTCTATGAAGTGATTACCGCTTCCTAAGGTCCCGGACTGGGCCTTGCCTCTTTGATACGCCCTTTCGGAAACCGCATCCGGGTCAGCTCCGGCAATGGCGCCGTTTTCTTCGGTTGCCTCCAAATCTTCAGGGACGCCGTAGCCTTTGGAAACAGCCCAACCAGAACCTTTGAGCATAATCTGGCGCTCTTCTCTTTCATTTACCCTGATTTCGCCTTTCGAGCCAAGACCCGAAGGAACCAAATCAAACAAGCTGGAAATCAATGTCTGAACCTTATTTTTTATCTCATCATATTTCAGGTTTGTGCGCACTAAGCGGATCCCGCAATTTATGTCAAAACCGACACCCCCAGGCGAAACCACGCCGCCGTCATCCGGGTCAGTCGCCGCCACTCCTCCGATGGGAAAGCCGTAACCCCAGTGTATGTCCGGCATAGCCAGCGAGGCATTGACAATGCCGGGTAAAAATGCCACATTAGCTACCTGTTCCAGCGCTTTATCGTGGCGGATATCTTTCAATAACTTCTCATCCGCATAGATGATGCCGTCTACCCGCATTCCCGCTTTAGCGCTTTTGGGAAGCCTCCAGCGGTAATCATCTATTTTCTCTAATCGCCCTTCCCAGATATTGTCAGACATCAAAAATTACCTTGGCCTCATAGCCATCTTTTGTTTTCTTGAATTCAAGCTCGTGGTAAGTAACTGCCTTGATTTCGGTTTTTATCTTATCCGGCGTATTTTCACCCCAGGCAATGGCTTTAATCGCATTTTGGCTTAAACTCTGGATAACGAATTCCTTGAATATGATTCCGCTTAAACTATATTGATAAAGCAGCTCCTGAAGCCACTCCCTGAGAAGCTCGTCATAACCCTGGGCTTCTTGTCTTATTTCTATCTGTTCTTTGGGTTTTATCCGGCGGGCATCGGCAATAATAGCAAACATACCGCTTGCGGCATTAATAAATACCTCCTCAGGATTTCTCCCAAAAGCTCTTACGCCGATATCAGCAGTATGCTCAATGAACTCGTATTTTTTATTTACCATCCACGGCTATGAGCCAAAATATAAAGAATGAAATATGGGCCATGTAGGAGTCGAACCTACGACCTTGTCCTTAAGAGGGACCTGCTCTACCTATTGAGCTAATGGCCCGAAATTTTTTATCATTTACCTTATTGCTGCGAGTCCACTGTTGGATGGTATTCTAACAGATAACTTCTGAATTTGCAATATGCTATTTAACCCCTGTATCCTGCAATTCTCAGTTATAATCCGCCGGGGAAATATCCTCTATGGCCGCTTGCACATCCCTTTCAATCTTACGTTCAATAAAGTTGGGGATACGTTCCTGAAGCTCTCTTTTCAAATCAGACCTGAGCCACTTAAAATTCATCCTATCCAGTATTCCGGAAAGCTGGAATTTAAAAGTTAGGGCATTAAGGTCAGGGCTTACCAGCTTAAGCAGGCGGGTAAATTTGGGAGATTCGCTAAGCAATGGCTTGCTTAAAGCTAAAGACATCTTGCTGGAGACAAAATCGTTCATCCCTAATTTAAAATAGCCGCCTAAGGCCAGATCCTGCGAATCTAAGCTCATCCCGTATAAGCCGGCGCCATCTTCATTAACAGCAAAATCTGAAGAAGCCCTGCTGAAATCTATTCTTTTAAGAGAGGCGAGCGCAAAGAAATCAGCAAGCCATTTGAAGAATTCAAAGTTTTGTAAGTAGCCGTCCCGGATTGACATTCTTCCGCTTAACCCTAGAACCGGATAAGTGCTAAAAAACATCCTGCCGTCTAATGCGCCGTAAACCTTGGAGAAATGGATCAGGACATCCTGCAGTTTATTGGCAGTTACGGCTTTTACCCTGATGCTGGATGAGATTTTAGGATATGGGCTTGCTATATCCATACGCGCCCGGCCTTTGAGGAATCCGTCATAGAAGCGGGAGCCAAACTCAATATATTTAAACCTGCTATGCTTAAGATGCAAAGCGGCGCCTACCTCTTCAAGCAATACTCTGTATTTATTGCTTTCGGTTGAGCAGGATAAATCCAGCTTTTTCAGAGACATTTTGATACGCGGGTAGCGGTCAAAATAGAGGCCTAAATCTTGAAAATCAAACTGAAACTTATCTAAGGGAGGGCTTGCCTTTCGCTTTTTTATAAAATCAAAATGCAGCATGCCGCTGCCATTAAAGATCATATCCTTAAAGGTTGCTTTTATCGCCAAATCGATTTTCTTGAGATTCTCGCTAACCTGCCTTTCTAATTTTGCCGGGCCAAAAGAAAGCATCAGGTCCAATAAAACTTTATCTGATAAGTTAACCTTTCCTTTTATGCTTATGGGATTGTTATTTAAAAGAAAGCGCAAACGCTCTATTTGAATATCGGGAAGGCGCAGATTAAGCTGACAGTCTATATCTAAGAGATAGAGGTTCACCAAAGATAAATCAATGGCTGAAGAGAGGGCGCGCGGCCGGCGCACAAAAAATCTCCTTTGTTTCGGAATCCCCGAGATGGGCAGAGGATATACCGGATCCTGAAATGCGGTATTGGCAAAAACAAAACCATTCACCTGAAAAATACTGCCGCTTAAGCCTCCCCATAATTGGGCATAGAGATCCTGCCTCATCAGCTGCAAATTTTCCAGGGAAAATCCGTTACCCTGAAGATATCCTCTGAAGTTATAGCGCAGAGGCAGGCCCTCGGTTATTGAAAAAAACCCCTGCGCCCCTTGGGGTGTAAACGCGCCGGGGGTTCGAAAATGAACTGTTTCTTTATTAATTAAGCCGGAGCCGGTTATGGAATTGCCTTTTATTTTTAATAAAAAATCGGCTCTGATATAGCCCGCGGCGTCCTGCTGCCGGCCTGACTCTAACTCAATCCCTTTTAACTTGAGTTTTATATCCTCTTGAGGCAAAAGCTTAATAAAATCTATGATCGCTTGAAAGTTGGTTTTTACAAGCTCATATAATTTATGGTAATTTCCCCTGGGATTATAAAAAGAGGCGCCGGTGAGAAAAAAACGCCTTTTGATAATAAGCCGGAGAAGAGAAAAACGTATCAGTGCCTGCGGGATAACCAATAAAGGGCGGGGCTCGCTGAAAGAGGCGCCATTGACGAAGATAAAATTGGGAGGCAAATAAATGATGCTTTTTATGAATATCTTTTGCGCTTGTTTTGCGCCTATGGCCTGTATTATTCTATCTTTGGATTTATTAAGAAAGACATTGCCGCTAATCGTGATTGCTGCGGTTATAAGAAGCAGAATAAAAGACAGGCAGAAAATTATTTTAGTAGGGCACTTTCTCAAATAGTTTATCATCTACATAAAATTCCACCTTATCAATATAATAAATCATGCGGTATTTTCTTCTTAAGGGCGATTTGTAGGTATATCCTTTTGATTCCCGGAATAAGAAAGTAAGCTGCTTGAGGCCGATAATCTTAGTCCTTAATTTCTCAAGCAGAGACGCATCCTGCCTTATTCCGGCTACCCTTAAAAGATACATCAGGGCAAAGGGCAGGCCTTTTGAATCAGGATAATCATTAATGAAGTTACTCCATGCCTCGGCCGCATTCTTATAATCTGCCGCAATAAAATAATATTCTCCTATAGCAAATGAACCATCGTGGGCGTATTTTGAATCGGGATAATTTCTTAAGAGCGAACGGAAATACATAAAAGCGAAATCTATATTATCGGCTTTCACTTCCCGGATAGCCATTGAATATATTTGGCCGTCATCCCGGGCGAACCCATAATTAAAAATCAGCAAAATGAATAATAATACCGTCAATAGTATTTTATTGATTTTCATATCATTTCGCCTTCTCTCCCTTTAGCTATGCTTTTTCCAATTTAAGAATGCGCCTAGCTGGAGTCGAACCAGCAACGCCTAGCTCCGAAGGCTAGCGCTCTATCCAATTGAGCTATAGGCGCGAAACATCCTTTCGGAAAACATTATCCCGGGATTATATAATTTCGCAAGTTTCCCCCAGGATATGTTTTATTTCAAGCAGTCTTTCTTTATCCGGAGGCCTAACCCAGCTCTCGGTAGTTGAGCGCACAGGGATGTTGAGTTGAATTTTATCCGGTTTTATTCTATCAATCACTTCCTTGAATTTATAGCTATACTCCAGGCTATCGTTTATATTTTTTACCAGCATTATCTCTAAATATATCCCGGATTTAAATTTCTTCCTTAAAGCAACCAATCCCTTGATTACATCTTCTATCTTAATTCCCGGGGCGGGACGGTCAATTTCCTCAAAGACATCTTGAGTCACCGCATCCAAAGAAGGGAGGAGCAAATCTACTTCCAGAACATCCCGGCGGACTTTAGGGTCATAGAACAACGCGGCATTGCTGAACAAGGCAAGCGGGATCAAGGTGAGCTTTTTGATTTCTGCTATGAGATGAGTAATGTTGCTATGTAAGGTTGGCTCGCCAAAACCAGAAATGCTGATATAGTCTACTGCGGCCGATTTAAGAGCAGGGCTTCTTAAAAATTCTTTGAGCTCGGAAATTATTTCATTGCTCTTGATATAGCTTTGGCGCTTGCGGGTTTTAATTATGGTCTTGCCTAATTGACAGTAGATGCAATCAAAAGGGCAAACCTTATGCGGGGTCAAGGTAATACCTAAAGACAGGCCTAATCGCCGCGAATGAACAGGTCCATACAGGTAACGCATATTTTAAAGTAAACCCCATTAGAGACATCTTTGTGTTCTTTACTCGCAGAGTGGGTTTCTAATGGGGTAAACAATAAAAATTATTTTACCACTAAAACATCGTTGGCGCTTCCTATATTGTTAGGAACGCTCTCCCTGGCATTAGGGTCATTACGCCAGGCGCCATCAATCACAAATTTGTATTCGTATCTCCCGGGATTAAGGCTGACACTGACTGACCAGTTACCCCGGGGGTCCTTTTTTGCCTCTATCCCGGCGGGATTCCAATTATTAAAGCTGCCGCATACGTTTACCCGCCTTGCTTCCGGCGCTTTACACTTAAACACCACTGTTTTCTTTGCCATCTCTGCCCTCCTTAATGAGTCCCGCTGTTGGCGGGGCGAATTAACCATACTCTAATTCTAACAAGTTACCAAGCCCTATGCAAGAAAAATCCGCTCACCCTTCTGCAACTACAGTAATGCCTTTTCTATCCGCAAGGCCGATAGCTGCCTCTTGGTCTAAGAACAGGGTTTTAGAAGATTCAATTGCCATGCAGCTTCCTCTGGGTAAATTCTTAATCGTCTTTAATCCCACAACCGGGACATCAAAGCGTATATCCTGGAAAGGCTTGCTTACCTTAACTAGAACGATTGCCGATTTAACTAAGCTCGCCGCACGCCTTATGGTATTGTCCGTGCCTTCAATTGATTCAACGGCAAGAATTGCTCCATCCTTAACACAGACGCTCTGGCCGATATCCAGAGCTCCCAAATGCTTGGCAATCTTAAAACCAAGTTCAATGTCTTTGCGCTCTCCATCAGATGGTTTTCTTTGAGTTAGCACGGTGTTTTTAGGCATATGCTTGACTAAAAATAAGGTTGAGTCCAAAAGCTCCAGGCCTGCGTCTTGCAATTTATTTGCAAAGGCACTAAATACTGTATCTGCCCTGCGGTCTTCTACCTTTCCAAAGAAATCCTGCAGATCAGGATGAGCCATTATCCCCGGGTTAAATAATGTATAGGGATTTATCTGGCCAGCCAGGGCAACCTTGCGGATATTTTCTTCTTTGAAGATATTTGCGATACGTTTAAATTCGCTTACCCGAATCCATATAAGCTTATCTACATATTTCCTCAGTGACATTTTGGTATTTCCCTTGACCGCGATAGCCAAACAAGAACAGCCGGCTTTCTTCGCTTCCCGGGCAAAGAGTATGGGGAAATTTCCTCTTCCGGCAACGATGCCTATACGTTCCATTACAATTCTTCCGTCGGGATTGCCCTGGCAACACCTCGCGATGAGACAAGCATAAAGTCCATCAGATAAGCAAGTTCCGGGCTTCGGGAGAGGCTGCTTTGGATTTTTTCTACAGCGTTTAACTTATTTAAACCGCTAAAGAAAAGATACCTAAAGGCAGATTTTAAATCTGAAATGGCCTGCGGGGAGGCCTGCGCCCTTTTTAAGCCCACAAGATTAAGGCCATAAACCCTGGCCGGATGTCCATCGCAGGTTGAGAAGGGGGGAATATCCTGGACTACTTTGGAACAGCCTCCGATTATGGAAAGCTTACCTACTCTAGTAAATTGATGTATGGCAACCAGGCCTCCGATAACGGCTTTGTCTTCTATTTTGACATGGCCGGCTAAGGTTGCGCAATTTGCCAGAACACAATCATCACCTACAACGCAATCGTGGGCTATATGGGAATAAGCCATGAGCAGATTATTGCTGCCAACTTTGGTAACTCCGTTTTCTATGGTGCCGATATTTATCGTGGTGTATTCACGAATGACGTTGTTTTCGCCGATAATAAGCTTAGTATCTTCGCCCTTATATTTTAAATCCTGCGGAATACTTCCGATAACTGCGCCGCTATAAATCTTACAGCCGGCCCCTATAATGGTATTGCCATCAATAAGGCAGGAATTGGCGATTTTTACCTTCGGGCCGATTTTTACCTTCGGGCCGATAACCGTAAAAGGGCCAACCTCAACATCATCGGCTAATTCCGCGCCTATGGAAACGATTGCTGTATTATGTACCTTCTTTTCAGACATTTGCCTTAATCATTGAATTAGATATAAACAATGGAAATATCCTTGAGCGCACAATTAGGCTCTAAGCCAAGGCAAACATCAATTCTGCTTCAGCCGCAACTTTTCCCTCAACATAGGCCTTGGCAAAAACCTGGCCTATTTTTGCTTTGAGCTTGCCGGCAATAACCTCTAAGCGCAATTGATCACCCGGCAACACGGTCTTCCTGAACTTCACATCATTAGCCGCCATAAAATAAGCAAGCTTTCCCTTGTTTCCACCGAGAGACAACATCATTACCCCGCCGACTTGCGCCATCGCCTCAATGATTAAGACCCCCGGCATAACGGGTTTACCCGGAAAATGCCCTACAAAAAAGTTCTCATTGATAGTGACATTTTTAATGCCCACGGCGCGCTTTCCGCTTTCTAAGGAAATTATCCTATCCACAAGAAGAAAAGGATAGCGATGAGGCAGTATCTTCATAATCAACGAGGCGTCCATTTCCTCGCCGCCTATAGCGCTGCCGGCAGCCATCGCTCCCAGTTCGTAGCGCGTTTTCTGCGCCAGAATTTTCTTGACCAATTTGAGATTCAGGGAATGGCCGCTTTTAATCGCCATTATTCTTGCCTTAAGCGGAGCGCCCAGGAGAGAAAGATCTCCGATCAAATCAAGAATTTTATGCCTGACAAATTCATCATTAAAACGCAGGCGGTTTTTAATAACATCCCTTTCTCCCATCACTAGCGTATTCTCGTAGTTAGCGCCTCTGCCCAAACCTTTGCCCTGCAGGTCGCCGGCTTCTTCCTGCAGACAAAATGTCCGTGACGCGGCAAGCTCATTCTCGAAGGCCTCAGGGTTAATAGTTAATTCCATATATTGGGCCTTAAGCAGCGGATGCTCATAGCTTAAGGTGTAGCGGATGCTGTAATCATTGGCGGGCAGGGCTACGAGCATTGAATGCTCTTCCTCAACCCAGATTGGCTCCTTTATGCTATACGATTTTTTTACTGCTTCCTGGTCAATGATTCCGGCTTCTTTTAATACTTTTAAAAACTCAATTCCTGAGCCATCCATACCCGGAATTTCATTATTATCAAGCTCGATAAGCAGATTATCAATCTGTAATCCCGACAAAACAGCCATCAGGTGCTCAATCGTCTGAACCTCGGCGCCGTCGTTTCCCAGCGATGTCCGGCGGATACTGCGCAGAGAGTCCATGAGATTGCCGCAATCTACTTTTATCGCCGGCCGATCGGCCAGGTCTACGCGCACAAAGCTTATGCCGGAATTTACCGCCTGCGGCTTAAACAAGAGATTCACCCGGTTACCCGTATGCAGGCCTACGCCAGAAATTTTAACCGGATTTTTAATTGTCTTCTGAAATGAATCCATTATTTTTTCTCCAGTCTTCATTTAATCTCAAATTTCGCCTCTAATTTCAGCAGCCGTTTTTCCAAATCCCTGATAACCTTATAAAGTTCAGGTAACTTCTGTAGGCAGGCATTCACCTTTTTGGCTTCGGCATGGGGCCTCGC
Organism: Omnitrophica WOR_2 bacterium RIFCSPHIGHO2_02_FULL_45_21; assembly: GCA_001805575.1. GTDB lineage: Bacteria > Omnitrophota > Gorgyraeia > Gygaellales > UBA12090 > 2-02-FULL-45-21. Next base: position 11,363 of record MHGN01000016.1, read on the forward strand.
AGGATATCCTGAAACAACGGTATTTGCCGGCACTGACTTGGTAACTCCGGCCTGCGCCGCAACGATTGCCCCGTTTCCAACATTGATATGCCCTACTAAGCCGGCCTGGCCTGCCAGGGTAACGTTGCTGCCGATTACCGTGCTCCCGGAAATCCCGGCCTGAGCAACAATAAGCGAATTCTCGCCGATGATCACATTATGGGCAATCTGAACGAGATTATCAATCTTCGTCCCCTTCCCGATTACTGTTTTGTCAAAGCGCGCCCGGTCAATAGTCACATTGGCTCCCACTTCTACGTCGTCCCCTATCTGGACAGTTCCGGCTTGAGGAATTTTTTGATGTATTCCATCTACTTGAATAAAACCAAACCCGTCTGAACCAATCACTGTTCCGCTGTGAATAATCACCCGGTTGCCTATGCTTACCTTTTCTCTAATAGAAACATTGGGATAGATAAGGCAATCGCAGCCTATAGAGCTGCCCTGACCAATAAAACAGCCGGGATATATAATAGTCCTATCGCCAATTATTGCCTGGTCTCCTATGACAACATAAGCTGCGAGCGCAACTGATTTTCCTAAAGAAACTCCCTTACCAATGCTTGCCGTAGGATGTATTCCCTGCGGATGACGCAGATTGCCGGGAGAGACCAAAGAAACTACTTTTGCAAAAGCAAACGAAGGATTGTCAGTGCGGATAATCGGTTTGGCTGCGCTGGTAACCTCTTTTGAGGTAATAATCGCTGAAGCGCGTGTCCCTGCGATAAGATTTACATATCGAGAATTGGCGACAAAAGTAATGTCCCCCTCTTCGGCTTCTCTAATTCCGCAGACGCCGGTGATGATGGTGGCGGGATCCCCGACTAGATCGCCTTCAATAAGCCTGGCTATTTCACCTACGGTACTTCGCATCTTGCCCTGTCAAATCAATAAAATTGATTACACAGATAAAGTCTACGCTACTAATCCGTGTAATCTGCTTTTAAAATCTGTGTAATCAGTGCTAACTATTTTCCGGAGGACGTATTCTTTTTATAGTCAGCCTGCAGTATTTCTAAGACCTTACCAGTGATATCATTTGCCTTATTGCTATAGACAAAGACCCGGTCATTAAAAACCATGCTATAGCCTTCCTTCTGCGCATACTCTCCTACGGTAGCCTCAATATCCTTTAAGACCTCCCTGAGCCGGTCATCCCTTTCTTTCTTTAATTCTGCTTCTTTTGACAAAGTAAATTCTCTGGCTGACTTTATCTTTTCTTCTAACTCTTTCTGCTTTTTTTCTTTTTCCTGGTCAGTTAAGATACTGAGTTTATCCTGCAATTGTTTTATCTCGGAAATTCTGTTGTCTCTCTCCTTTTCGTAGGCGCCGGCTTTCTGTTCAAGTCCCTTATCGAACTCTTTTGTCTTTGGATACTCATCGAAAAGCTTGCCTATATCAACGGAGGCAATCTTTTCCGCCGCATAAGCTGAAATTACGAATGCCAAACAAAACAACGCCATCACTAAAACCACTATACCTTTTCTCATCATATTCCTCCCATAAGTTTAGTCCTCACTTAAAACCCGCGGCTTAAACTAAAATGAAACCTCCCCTTGCCCTTGGCCGGCTCACCGGGCTCTTTATTGAACGGGAAACCATAGTCTAATCTCACCGGGCCGATAGGCGTCTTCAGCCTCACGCCAAGGCCGATGCCGGCCATGTAGCCGCCAGAAGCAAAATCATCTACTTTAGGCCAAACATTTCCCAGATCATAAAATAACGCTATCTTGAGCATATCCATTAAAGGATAGAGATATTCAATATTGCCGATCAACATCGCTTCACCGCCAATGGGATCTTTAGAAACCGCATCTACAGGCCCTACCCTTCTTTCATGATAACCCCTGATAGTATAAGCGCCTCCGGCATAGAAACGTTCGTATATGGGAACTGCGCTTGAATCACCGTAGGCATTGACAACGCCTGCGCGCAGCCTGAATTCTAAGGTAGAGGAACGCATCAGTGCAAAATACTTGCTATCTGTTGTAGTGGCTTTGAAGAACTGCTTATCCCCGCCAAAAGGGCCTCCGGCTAATTCAAGCGTCCCGCCTAAGACATAACCTTTCGCAGGGTTAAGAACACTGTCCCGGGTATCCCTGCTTAAGCCTAACTGCATTGAACTGATGATATTATTGCCAATTTCTTTCTTCAGATCAGCGGTTGCTTCATCAGAAACCTGCGATATGGTTACTTCTTCAAAGCGGTACATCGCATCAATCCTGAGATACTCTCCAAATTCCCTCCCTAAACGCAAATCTCCTCCGCTTCTCTTCTCATTGTAACCGAAGCCTATGTCGGTTTCCCGGTCGCGCTCCCGGCGGTATCCGTCAAAACCAAAGGCAACCGGATAATCAAACATCCAGGGTTCAGTAAAACTTAGTTCAAAATTCTTGGCAATTGAGCCAAGTTCTGCTCGCAGGCGCAGGTCCTGGCCCGCGCCGGTAAAATAGGGAAAGTTTCTCCAGTCAAAGTTTTTCTGCGCCACTTCAATAAATCCGATCAGCTTATCCACCGAGCTGTATCCTCCGCCGAAGCTGAACTCGCCGGTCTTGGACTCCTTTACCTCAACCACCAAATCCCTTTTATCCGGCTCATCTGAGCTTGAGGGCTCAATATCGTAGCTGACCTCTTCAAAGAATCCCAAATTCTGCAGCCGTTCCTTACTGCGCTTGAGCTTTTCTCCGTCAAAACGCTCACCCGGATACATCCTCAACTCCCGGCGGACCACTTTATCCTTGGTCTTTATATTGCCCCGGATTTTTATCTTGTCCAGATACCCAAGCATGCCCTCGTCAACCGCGTAGGTTACGTCAACCTTTTTGTTCTCGGGATTCAGATAGGTGCTTCCATCGGCATGAGTAAAAATATAACCCCTGTTAAAATAGAGGCTCTGGATAGCGGAGGCATCTTCCTGCATACTTTCCTGGCTAAAGACCTTCCCGGGAGCTGTCAGTTTCAGTTCCTTTTTTATCTGCTCAACGCTAAAAACCGTATTGCCCTTGATGAATATTTCTCCTACCACGTATTTCCTGCCTTCGTCAACGCGGATGATAAAAAACATAAGCCCCCGTTTCGCATGGGAGCCGGCCTCGTAATCTATCTTTACGTCAATAAAACCTTCTTTGCGATAAAATGACTTTAACCGTTCAATATCATCCTTGAACAGGTCCTCTTTAAAGAATCCGGAGCTGAATATTCCTGCTCTTTTACTTTTGATCAGCTTCAGCAGCCGCTTGGTTTTAAAATTCTTATTGCCGCGGATATCAATTCTCTTTATCCGTATACGTTTTCCCGGCTCTATGGACAGGGTAAGGATTATTTTGTTCGTGGCAGGGTTCATTTCGCTTTGAGAAGAAATCTCTGCCTGGGCATAGCCCTTCTTGATGCAAAGGTCCTTAAGCGCATTAATATCCTCTTTTAACTGAACCTGGTCTAAATATTGGCCCTCTTTCAGCTTGATTGCCTCTTTGAGATTCTCTTCCCGGAATACCCTGCTGAAGCGGCCTTTGAGGATAATTTTCTCAAGCAATGATTTCTCGGTTAGTATAATAATAACCTTCAGGCCGCCCTCAAAATCCTCAGTATCAATTTTTATATCGCTAAAATAACCTAATTCGTTGAGCCGCTTGATATCATCGCTGATGATATTGGTGGAATAATCCGCTTGCGCCCGGGTTTTTATTTTAGAAAGGATTACCCTGGTGCTGATAAAACTATTGCCTTTGACTTCAATAGCGGTAACTTTTTTTTCCAGAGGAACCGCTAAGCCCCGCCCTTGGCGGCCTAAAGACATCTCCTCCTCAGGGGAGGGAAGGGGCGAGGAGTCGCCGCTCTCAAGCGATGTTTGCTTGTCCTCCGCAGCGGCGGCTTGCCCCTCAAGGGAGGATTGCCTATCAGCATAGGCTGCCATACTAGAAGCAAGAAAAATCATTACAAGCAAGAAAAATCTGCCCTTAGAGTAGAGGCTTGAGACAGATTTTTCTTGAAATATTTTCATTACTTACTCCTCAGCAAGGCGGCTAAGGTTTTCAAAACGGGTATATTCCCTGATAAATGCCAGATTAAAATTTCCTACCGGGCCGTTACGTTGCTTGGCAATGTTAATCTCGGTGAGCCCCTTGTTTTCATCGGTAGGATTATAGTATTCCTCGCGTAAAAGTAACGCCACCACATCCGCGTCCTGCTCAATAGCGCCGGATTCCCTTAAGTCGGAAAGCTGAGGCCGGTGGTCTGTACGGGATTCTACAGCTCTCGATAATTGGCTTATGGCAATAACCGGAATATTGAGCTCTCTTGCCAATGCCTTTATGGAACGCGAAATATCTGAAATTTCCTGCTGCCTGTTCTCAATTTTACTTCCCCCGCGCATCAGCTGAAGGTAATCCAGAACCAATAACTTGACATCGTACTGCGCCTTAAGCCTGCGGGCCTTGGCTCTAAGCTCCATTGCCGAGATAGCCGGCGTATCGTCGATATAAATAGGCGCCTCTGAAAGCTTTCCCGCGGCGGCGGTAAGCTTCGGCCAGTCAGAGACGCTCAAGAACCCGGTACGCACCTTATGGGCATCAACCCGGGCGTGCGAACAAAGCAACCGCTGCACTAACTGCTCTTTGGACATTTCTAAACTAAAAAAGGCGACGGGAATCTTCTCAACTACTGCGGCGTATTCCACAATCCCGATAACAAAGGCGCTCTTTCCCATTGAAGGCCTGCCGGCAACGATAATTAGATCAGACGGCTGCAGCCCCGCGGTCTTCAGATCAAAGTCAACATAGCCGGTGGGTATGCCGGTAACATGCGCCTTCTTTTGGTAAAGCTTATCTATGGTCTCAATGGTATCCTTGATGATTTCCTTAAGAAGAATAACGGAACTTGCGCGGTGCGGGCGGTCCCTGATTTCAAAAATCAGGCGCTCTGCATTATCTAAAACCTGATCAGCATTTCCTTCTACGTTATAGGCATCGCTGATTATCCGCGTAGCGTTATTAATCAACGCCCGCAGGGTTGCCTTCTCGCGGACAATTAAGGCATAATGAAGAATATTGGCGGAGGTAGGGACAGTGTTTACTAATGAAGCTATATAACCAGGCCCGTCAACCTGTTCTAGCAAACCCTGCTTTTTTAACTCATCGCAGATGGTAATGATATCCACCGCCTTATTCTGATTAAAGAGGTTCAGGATACAATCAAAGATACGGCGGTGGTTGTCTTTATAGAAACAGTCGGGATTGAGCACTTCTATGGCCTGGGCAATGGCCTCATCATCAATAAGCATAGAGCCCAAAACAGCCATTTCCGCTTCAATGTTCTGAGGAGGGAGTTTTTCTAGGGTAAGTTCCTGAGGCATTTATTTTTTTACTATCCAAACCTTTATTTTAGCGCTAACCTCTGGATGAAGTCTTATCTCTATGTTGTAGACGCCCAGAGACCTTATCGGCTCATCGAGCAGAATGTCTTTTTTGTCTATGCTATAACCTTCGCCTTTGAGAAATTTTTCCAATTCTTCGGCATCTGCGCTTCCGTAGAGCTTGTCTTCAGCCGTTGCCTCCATGGCCAGAGTAAAAGAGGCATTTTGCAGTTTCTTTGCCAATTCTTGCGCCTGAAACTTATCTTTTTCCTCCAAGGCTGCTTGGGAAGCCTGAAAGTCCTCTCTTATTTTGAGACTCGCCTTTGTGGCTTCTAAAGCTAAACCCATGGGAAAAAGAAAATTTCTCGCATAGCCATCTTTAACCTTGACCGTATCCCAGGCATTGCCTAATTTTTCGACTTTCTGTTTTAATATAACTTTCATATTCTCCTTAGACACTTATGGCTGCGGCTATTGGAAGCCGCACCATTGCCCTCTGGCTCATGGCTGCGACTATTCGGTTGCCGCACCATTGCCCTCTGGCTTATAAACTTACCTGCCTGCAGACAGGCACACCGCTCAAGCCCTCATGTAAGGCAGCAAGCCAATATAGCGGGCTAATTTGATAGCATTGCTTAACTTTCGCTGATGCTTAGCGCAGGTTCCCGAAATCTTACGGGAGAAAATCTTACAGCGATCGGTGATACACTTTTCTAATTTTTTAATGTCTTTATAGTCAATTATTTTGGCCTTTTCAACGCAAAAACGGCAGAACTTCTTGCGCGGCGGCCCGAATTCTGCTTCTCTGGACGGGCGCCTCATCGCCAGTCTTGAGCCTTTTTTCGCTACTTTATACGGTGTCTTATACGCTGTCACTTTTTTCTTCTCCTTCCGCCCACGCAATATTCTCCTCCTGAAGAGAAGTTGAATTTTGCGAAAGCCCCTCGCCTGTCTCGTCAGCAGGGACAGCAGCCTTCGCGCCTAAAGCGGCTTGCCCCCCGAGGGAGGCTTGTCCCCCGCTCAAAAATTGTATCCGTTCGGCTCTTACTTCAATCACATTACGTTTTTGGCCGGCATTGTCTTCCC
>MHGN01000017.1 GCA_001805575.1 Omnitrophica WOR_2 bacterium RIFCSPHIGHO2_02_FULL_45_21
CCTAAAGGAATGGATAGTTCGCTGTCGCTATCCCGCCAGTCAACGATGCAGGCGGCTAATTCCTGGGCCCTGAGCTCGTCGGAATCAAGAAGTATTTTAAAGATCCGTTCTAACACTACCAGGCCTGCCTTATTTATGTTTATTTTACTCTCTTCATCAATAAGCCCGTAACGAGTAACCCGGGAGCCGGACTGCTCATCGGTAAAATCATAAGCAATGGAAAATTTCCCTGAGTTTATATGGACATCTTTGAATACAGCGGGCTCATTACTTAGGCCATCGCTTAAACTGTCATACGGCTTTAATTCTTGCTTCTTAAGCTCTATAATAGCTTTTTTTACTGCGGCGTCGGCAATAAGATTCAACCTATCCCTCTGATCAAGGCGCCTGAGCAAAACAATCTTCTGCCTGAGCTGACAGCCCAAAATGACAATATACGTGCTCAGAAAACAAAGCGACCATAAGGCAATAATTAGTATGCTGCCGTTACCCGTTAACCGGGATAGTAACTGTCTTGGTGAAGCTAATTGTCTTTGCGCCATCTTGAGATTCAAATTCTATCCTTACTGCTTGCGGTATTTGTTCCGGCAGAGGTTCATTATGCCAAAAATATTCCTTATGCTCCTTATCATAGACATAATATTGAAATACAATGGATTTTATATTTTTTAAGCTTGCGCTTGGCGCAGCTTCCTCTAGGTTATAAATCTGACTGTAGTCCTTCTGCTGCCTGTTCAAGAGCCCGGTGCGGGAATCATATGCATAGAGGACCTGGCCAATTGTTCTTCCTTGCAGCCTCTGGCTATTTATGACGGAGGGAAAGGAAAGGCCGTTCTCCGTGCCGATGAAATTTATGGCTGTAAAGGGCAAACTATTTCTTAAGTCCGAGGCAAATTTATCAAAAAAAATGTTTACTTCTTCGGTGGCAAGCTGTTGATTGTTTATTCTCTGCCAGACCTTGATGCCGCTATTAAGAGTAACGTATAGACCAAGCGAAATGATGGACATTATCAGGCTGACGATGAGCATCTCAATTAGAGTAAACCCTTTATCACTGATTACGCTGATTTTCTTGTGATTACACTGATAATCGGTGTAATCTTTTTTTTGAATCTGTGTAATCTGTGTTTTATTCTTTCTCATCAAACAGCGCATACGCGCTCCTTAAAATCTGCGCCCTTCGGACGGCTGATTTCCAGGAAAAAGCCAGGTCTATTTTATAAAGTCCGCTTTCTGCTTCTATTAAGTTGTATGATAAATCCCAGTCAATGGGTTTGCCGGCCTTTAAAAATTCTCCCCTTGTTTCTATTTTTGCCTGGGAGCCTAAACATCTTAATTCATCCTGCGCCTGCCAAATTTTTTCGTTGGCTAATGGCGCAAGCTCTAAATAACTGGCATAGTAATCAAATACATCTAAGGAATTCAGGAATCCCTGGTATATAAACAGCATACCTAACGCTAAAACCGCGCTTGCCACCATTACTTCAATCAGGGTAAAGGCCCTACTCCCAGTTCTTAATATCATCCGCGCTCTCAACCCCATCTTTGCCTAAGGAATATAAATCGTAATCGCCGCTGCGATGCTCGCCAGGAGATTTATACTTATACTCTCTTCCCCAGGGGTCTATGGGTTTTCTTTCTAAGTAGGGGCCGTTCCAGTTAGCAGCTGAAGCCGGCTTATTGAACAAACCATTCAATCCTTCATCGGTAGCGGGAAAACTTCCGTTATCTAATTCATAGAGTTTAAGGGCAGTGGCAATATTCGCCTGGATATCTGCCTTTGCTGCCTGGGCGCGCGCCTGCTCGCCCCTGCCGGTAAGCCGGGGCATTACCATTGCCACCAGCGCGCCGATAATGATCACTACGAGCATAAGTTCAATAAGGGTAAAACCTTGTCTCTTCATCTCTTATTCCTCCTGTTTAAGATTCTTCCAGATAGGTAACCCATCTTTCCTCTAGTTCTTTTAAACTGTGGATATACAATGGATAGGCAAATCTCAAGGACTCTTCCAGGGATTTTCCATCCCGCAACTGGCGGCAGAAGACCGCAAAGTTGTCTGAGCCGTATTTTTCTATCAAAAATCCAACGATAGAGACTGCCTGAAGATAATAGACGTTCACCAGCTCTTCACCACCTAAGAATAAAACTCCTTCCTGGCCGTCTTTGCTGTGGATAAGGCGCATGTGGATTTTATCGTTTTCCTTAACCTGCCGGATGTCCAAGGTCATCATTACATCTAAGGCAAGCAAGGTCTCTTTCTTAAGATAGTATTTAGACATTGCCTTGTAATCTTTGCGTTTCTGCTCCTCTGCCCACTGGGCAACCCCTTCGTCAAGCCACAAAGGCACTTCTCCCTTAAATCCCACAAAGTCCCTGAAAATAAGATGCGCCATTTCATGAGGAAGCAGCGACTCCACAAACCCCTTTGCCCAGCCGTAGCTTACAATTTGCTTATTGGTATAGTCAGCCATACCCTCGGACCATTTGGGTTGAGAGGTCGCCTTCAAGAATTCATCTTTTTCCTTATAGATATAAATCTTTACCCGCCTGTCCCAGGTCCAGAAATTGGAATAGCGTGGATAGCCCAACTCGTAGGCAATCCTCTGGTAAAAAACCTCGGCCTTATCCAGAACCTCTTTGGCAAATTTTTCATCCCCGATAAAATAGACAATGAAATGTTCACTTTTTAATTCCTGCCAGTCAAGAGCAAAAGAGATTGAGCAGATGAAGAGAAAAATTAAGACAAAACAAGGAATGCGTCCTTTCATTTCTACACTGCCTTCTCACAATGCGCCATAAACTCAGCTAATCTGGTAAAGTTTATTTCTAAGAATCTTACCCCCGCATCATAATCATCAAGCCCTTCTTTTGCTTTTTTAATCCAGACCACTTTTCCTGTCGCCTGGCAGGCCTCTTTATGCCCGGGAAATTTCATTACCAGCTCTAACTCAGTTCCGGGGGCAAGATTTTCCCGCAGCACGAGCGTGAGCCCGCCTAAAGCGATATTCTTACTTTTTGCCGGGTGAAAGCGCTGCTCTTGCTTTATACGGTAATCTACATCTAAGACAAGAGCTAAGCGCGGATAGACCCTTCTTTCCTTAATCGCTTTTCCACTCTCAAGGCAAACCTGGGATTTTCGCAAAACAGTGCGGATTATCTCTTTGAGCTGGTTAAGGTCTGCAAATGGCTTTTTTAAGCAGATAATCCCTAATTTTTCTATCTTCTGGATTATCTCAACCTCAGAGGCGTATCCGGTCATAAAGACACAAAACATATTTGGCGCAAGCCGATGCAGTTGGCCAAAGGCCTCCCAGCCGTTCTTCTTCGGCATGCGGATATCCAAGAAAGCCAGGTCAAATACCTCTTTCTTCAGCGCCTCAACTGCCTGCAAGCCGTCCTCGACCGCGGTGACCTCTACCGACTCTAACTTTAAGAAACGGACAAAGAAATCCCGCACTACTTTTTCATCATCAACCACCAGGGCCTTCAAATTTTTTTTCTGGCTCATACCCGCTCTTTCTTCAAAACAGGCAGGGATATTTTAAAGGTTGCGCCCTGGCCTAATTCACTGGCTGCCTCAATATTACCGCTATGCTTTTTGATAATGCTATAGACAATCGCCAAGCCCAGGCCGGTGCCTTCGCCGATGGGCTTGGTGGTAAAGAATGGCTCAAAGAGCTTCTGTAAATTTTCTTTGCTAATGCCGATGCCGCTATCGGAAACAGATAGAGAGACGATTGACATTTGCGGCTCATATTCTGTCTTTATGGTGATTAGGCCGCCCTGGCCTGATTTACTGCGGATTGCCCACTGGGCATTAGAGATAATATCAAAGACGGCCTGCTGGAGAAGCTGGGAATCCCCCAGAACTAAAGGCAGCTCATCCTGAAACTGCCTTTCTATAACAATATTACCCAGCTTCAACTCATGGCCGATTAAGGCGATAATCTTTTCCGCTATATCGTTAAGAGAAAGGGGCGCAAATTCCTCCTTTGCAGAATGGGAAAAATCTAACAGCGAACGGATTATGGATGTGCAACGTAAGGCAGATTCTTCAATAGTGTCTAAGATATTTCTAAAGTCATCAAATTTAAAATCTTTTTTTCCCGCCAGCTCCATTTTGATCAGCTGGATGTTATTCAAGACGCCGGTTAAAGGATTATTTATTTCATGTGCAACGCCTCCGGCTAACTGGCCTAAAGAGGCCATCTTGGATGACTGCACTAACTGCGCCTGAGTAGTTTTAAGTTTTTCATAGGCATTTCTTAATTCTTCGTTAACCAGCCGAAGCTCGGAGGTGCGCTCCATAATGCGAAGCTCCATATCTTCATTCAACCTGTTTATCCTCTCCTGGGCCTGCTTATGTTCTTGAATTTCGGAATTTAATTCTTCGTTAGCCCTTTGCAGTTGGGTAGTGCGCAGCTTAACCTGCTGCTCCAAGTGTTGGCGCGCTAAGAGCAGTTCGTTTTCTATCTGCCTGCGCTCTGCGATTTCCTCGCTAAGACTATCTGAGCTTGAACGCAATGAAATGCGCATACTCTCAATATTCTTAGATAGAGAGCCGAGCTCATCCTTAGCGTCCATAATGATACTCTCTGAAAAGTCGCCATCGGTAATTTTTCTTACTGCCTGGGTTAGTTTTGACAAGGGAATGGTTATTTGACTGAAGAGATGGAACAAAAGAACAATACTGGCACTTACTATTGCCAAACCTAAGATAAAAAGGAATAAAGAGAGCTGGGAAACAATCTTTCTTCCATAGAGCTCAGCGCGCTCATTCATTTCCCGCGCTATTGCCGCCAGGCGGTCTATGTGTTTACGGTGCAGTTCATAAATGGGCTTTAGCTTTAAGCCGGAGAGCTGACGCGCTTTATCTACCTGGCCGGATAAGAGCAAAGGCATCAATTCTTCATCCCTGATGCGAAAGAATTCTTCCGCGGGAAAATCCTTAAGCCGGAATTGCTGGCGCTCCAGGTATTCCCTTTTTAATCTTAGCGAATCCTTTAATAATCTGGAAATCCCTTGCGGGCTTCTTTCATCCAGCATCTGAAAAGTTAACAGGTAAGCTTCTATGATATATTTTGGCGGAGGTAGAAAATCGGCAATGCTATCTTTTCCGCGGACAATTTGTTTATAGAGCGGGCGGTTGAGCTTTATAAAGTCAAGCGCAACGAAGCCTGAAAAACTAAAAAACGCAAAGCCGATAAGGCAGAGCGCCGCGATAAAAAATAATCTGGTTTTAATTTTCATGCTATTAATTACTTGGAGGCGATGGCCTTGTTGATTTCATGCAGTAGATTTTGAAAATCATAGGGCTTGGTAATATATCCTACAATTCCTAACTGGTATGCCTTTTTTATATCTGCCTCTTTGATCAATGCTGAAATAACGATAACAGGCATATCTCGCGTTTGGAGGTCGTTATTGAGCATCTCGCAGATTTCCAGTCCTCCCACGTGTGGCATCAACAAATCCAAAAGTATCAAATGAGGGCCGAAGCCCTTAATCTCCTTAAATGCCTCTTTGGGATTCTGGGTAGTCCCCACCTCAAAGCCCGAAAAGACCAATAATTCCTTGAGACTGTTTAGGACCGCAGAATCATCGTCGACAATAAATATTTTCTTCTTCTCCATTGCCGTCCTTTTATACTCTAACGCGCCATCACGTTGAGCTCAAATATGGGTAAAAGCATTGCTATAACCATAAAACCGACAATCAGCCCCATCCCCAGAATCATCAAAGGTTCCAGCAGGCTGCTCATTATTTTCATTGCTTCATCGGTATCGCGCTCATAAGAATCCGCTACCTCAGCTAAGGCGTCGTCTAACTTTCCGGATTCTTCTCCCACGATGATCAGGTTGCTCATAAAAGCAGGGAAAAACTTGGAATTTTTTAAGCTCATGCCAAAAGAGCCTCCCTGTTCCAATGACTTGTAACTTTCTTTTAATTGATTCTTGAGCACTTCGTTATCCAATACCGGGATGGAGATATCAATTGCCTTTAATATGGTAATACCATTTTCAAGCAGTAACTCCAGGGTGCGGCTAAAGCGGGCAAGCTCGGCCTTGAGGATAAATTTTCCCAAGAGCGGCAGGCGCAGGGTAAGGATACTCCAGGATAATCTGCCTGCCCCTGTTTTTAACTGGCGCTTCATTATGGCAATGGCAAGCAAGAGGCCAAGCAGGCCTAAGGGCCCATTTTGCTTTAGCCCGTTGCTTATGGAAATTAGCATCTGGGTCGGCAAGGGCAGGTCCTGGCCTAAATTCGTATACATCCCCATAAGCCGCGGCATAACAAAGAGAAACATAAAAACTATGGTGCCAATTCCTACCACTGCCATAAGCGCAGGATAGGCCAGGGCCATGCGAAAACGGGAAAGCGTCTCCTCTTGTCTTGCGCGGTATTCGGTGATTCTTAAGAGCGCCTGGGGAAGCGCACCGCTATCCTCTCCGGCTCTGACCATGGCAATATAAAGCGGCGGGAAAACCCTGGGATACTGGAGGAGGCTGGCGGAAAAAGAAGCGCCATCCTTTACGTTGCTATGAATGTGAGAAAGAACCGCTTTGAAGCTTTTATTTTCCGATTGTTCGGAAATGATGTTAATGGATCTTAATATAGCCACGCCTGATTTTAACAGGCTGGCTAACTCCCGGCTAAAAAGGGTAACCTCTTTTGCTCTTATCCTGCCTGTCCCGCCAACGGCGGGGCCTGCCCCCCAGGGGAGGGCTGTAGTTTTACCGGGAAGGGGTTTCTGCTGGACTAAAGGCGCCGGCGGTTCATCTTTTAATTCTATACGTATCGGCAGGATGCCTGATTGGCCGAGCCGCTCCAGGGCCTCCCTCTCGGACCGGGCCTCAATTGTGCCTTCAATTATATCAGGGCCTTTTTTTGCGCGGTATTTAAAGGTCAACATATTAATGTCGTACAAAAGAACCTTGATCTCAGCCGTCTTTTGTTTCTGTATACTTATTCATCCGCGCCCTCTGGGCGCCGGTTACATCTAAGAAACAAACCGCAATATCATAATTCTTATTCTGCTCTCTTTCTTCTATCCTCACTGCCCTGGCTAAACACTCTATCGGCTCTCCGCCCTCAGGCAGTTCAATCTTCAATTCTAAGATTGAGCCGATAGCTACCGCTTCAGCTGAAGTAAAAAGCAAACCTCCTGCGGAGATATTTTTAGTAACATTGAGCTGTTCCAGCCGATATCCCTGCTTAAGCAGTTCCTCCTGGGAGCGGAAAACCTTATAATGCATAATCGCCTGTTTGTCTAAGCGCCGGTAATTCCTTTTTTCCTCAAGCGCCTGCTGCTTAAGGGAAGGTTCTGGCGCATGGCTTATTAAAGAAACTTCCTCTTCCTGCCTAAGCCTTAAGGACTCTTCTGCAGGGGTCGCCTTCATCACTTCCTCGGGCGTAGTTAAACTAAGAATTACCTTTTGCCAGCCATCCTGGCGCAGGGTGCGCATACCGCCTTTAGAAATGGCTATTCTTTTTATCTGGCCGGAGGGCATTTTCTTTAAAATCAATGCCCTGATCTCTTCATCCAGAAGGAGAATCTCATAAATGGCGGCTCTGCCGAAGAAACCGGTAAAATTACAGGAAACGCAGCCCTTGCCTCTGAATATTTTAATTTCAGTTGAGTTTAACCCGATGTCCCTGGCGATCATTTCCTTTAACTCTCCGGGCGCCTGCTTATCCTCATATTTACAAGCATTGCAAATCAGCCTGAGTAAACGTTGAGCAATGAATGCCTCAACGCTGGAAGATACTAAATATGGCTCAACGCCGATATCTATCAAGCGGGTAATCCCGCTTGCTGCGTCATTGGTATGCAGGGTGGAAAATACAAGGTGGCCGGTTAAAGCAACGCGGATGGCGATTTCTGCGGTCTCTAAATCCCGGACCTCTCCCACCATTATCACATCCGGGTCATGTCTTAAGATGCTGCGTAAACCTCTGGCAAAATCCAGGCCCACCTGCGGCGCCGCCTGAATCTGGGTTACCCCGGGAATCTCATATTCAATGGGGTCTTCTATACTGATAATCTTTCGCTCGCGTGTGTTGATTCTGCTTAAGCAGGTATATAAGGTAGTGGTCTTACCGCTGCCGGTTGGCCCGGTAACAAAAATTATGCCATGGGGCTTCTGGATTAAGGCCTCAAAGATTTGTAAATCCTTCTTGCCCAGGCCTAATTTCTCTAAGCTAAAGAGCATCTGGGTGGGAAGGATTCTGATCACCAAACTTTCTCCGAATGGCGTAGGTATGGTTGAAATCCTTAAATCCAGCATTTGCTCGGCAACCTTAACCACCGCTTTCCCGTCCTGGGGAATCCTGCGCTCTACGATATTCAGATTAGACATAATCTTGATACGGGAGATAATTGCGTTCAGGTAACTCTTCATCTCGGCGGCAAGCTCGGCATCGTAAAGCAGGCCGTCAACGCGATAACGCAGAGTAATTCCCTGGCGGTACGGCTCAAGGTGAATATCGGTGGCGCGTTTCTTATAGCCCTCTAAGATTATCTGATTGACTAAATTTATAACCGTGGCCTCGCCGGCTAATTTCTCTATATCTTCAACTATTTCATTACCAGGCGCAGTTGTTGAGCCTTCAGCTTTCGCGCCTGGCGGAGAAATTCTTTCTAAGGTTTCTGCGGCCAGGCCGTAATATTTTTTTAATCCCTCCTGGATACCACTAGACAAGGCCAGGACAACTTCTATATCATAACCCAATTGCGTCCTTATCTCGTCCTGCGTCTTTACCTCTAAAGGTTCAGCCGCGGCAATGCTTAAGGCGCGGCCGTTAAGCTCAAGAGGCAGAAACTTGTAATAGGAGGCAATTCTTAAAGGAACCTTCCCAATAAGAGATTTGTCAATAGAGAGCGCCTTTATATCTACGGAGGAAAGTTTTAATTCGCGGGTGAGGATGTTTAAAATCTCCTGCTCGGGGATTACCTTTCGGCTGATTAAAACTGACGCCAACGATTGGGAACTATCCTGGGCTTCTTTAAATAAACCCTCCAGGGACTGGCGGCTAAGGGTTCCCTGCTTAACTAATGCCTCGCTAAGAAGAGAGTCGCTCTTGGTCATTTTAGGTTTCTTTGCCTTTGCGCAACAAACGTTGTATATTCTGGCTTATGCGCTGGCGGTATTTCTTAAGCAGTTCTTCTAAATCTTCTTCGCTTACCAACACCAGATTAACTTTTAAGCCTTGAGCCTCTTCCTCAATTTTGTTGAGCGCCACGGCGTTCAAGGGATTAACAATGGCAACAGTTATAGAATCCTGCTGCTTAAATAAAGGAAAACACTTATGGTCAACAACTAAGGCTGAGGAAAATTTGCCTGCCAGCTCCGGATCGATATCCTGCTCCTTGAGATTAACCATAGGAATGTCAAACTGCTCGGACAGGGCTTCTAAAAAATGCTCTTTGCTGAGTGCGCCCTTTTTGGTCAAAATCTCGCCTAAGAAAATACTATTGAGCTTCTGCTCTGAGAGGGCATCGGCAAGCTGCGCCTCGGTAATAAAACCTTTTTCAAGCAAAATCTCTCCGATACGCCTGTTAGGCTTACGCATGAGAACCTCCTTCCCTACGCTTTCCCAATCAAATAAAAATCGCCCTCCGGCCTGCGGTCAAAATGCCCGGCAATAATCTTCTCGCATCCATCGAGGGTCTGTTCTATGGTTACATATTCTCCCTGTTTGCCGGTATATGCCTCGGCAACGAAAAATGGCTGGGTGAGAAAATTCTGCAGTTTGCGCGCCCGCTCGTAAATAATACGGTCTCCTCCTGAAAGCTCATCAATTCCGATAACCATAACTAAGCGCCTTAATTCCTCATATCTCTGGAGGATGCGCAAGACCTTCCCTGCGGTTTCAAAATGGCGGCTTCCGACGACGTCCGTATCAAGATTGGCGCTTGAGGAAAGCAGGGGATCGATTGCCGGATAGAGGCCTAACTGCACCCTTTGGCGCGAAAGCACCATCACTGAATCTAGGAAACTAAAGATAGTGACAACCGCCGGGTCAGTCAGGTCATCAGCCGGAATATAGACTGCCTCTACAGAAGTTATCGAACCGCCGCCGGCCGATGAGGAACGTATCCTTTCGTGAAACTCGCTTGCCTCAGAAACTAAGGTCGGCTGATATCCGGTCTCGGAAGGAATGCGGCCGAGCAAACTGGATATCTCAGCGCCTGCCTGCAAAAACCTGAAAATATTATCCACAAAAAGAAGCACATCCTGATTCTTGCGCTGGATGGATTCCGCCACGGTGACTCCGCTCTTGGCCACTTCAAAGCGCGCGCCGGGAGACTCATTCATCTGGCCGAAGATAAGAATGGTCTTGGAAATAATCTCCCTGCGGGAAAGCTCAAAGTAAAGTTCATTTCCTTCACGGATACGTTCGCCCGCTCCCACGAATACGCAGGCGCCGCGGTATTTTTTAACAACATTATGGATTATTTCCAGGGTCAAGATGCTTTTCCCCAAAGCCGCGCCTCCTAAGATTCCGGTTTTAGTCCCCTTTACCATAGGCGAAAGGAGGTCAATGATTTTAATTCCTGTCTCAAGTATCTCAAATTTATGCGCCCCTTGAGAATCTCTCTGAAAGTGCACCCCGGCTCTTGGCTTGCGGATAGGAAACTTTTCAGAACAGTCTATATCCCCCTTCTGGTCAATGGGCTCTCCCCAGGCATTGATAATCCGTCCATAAAGGCTTTCTCCCGCAGGCACCTTGATCGGCTCGCCGGTTGGATAGGCAGGAGAGTTGCGCTGGAGGTTAAAAGTGGAATTTACCGCAATGCAGCGGGCAATATTTCCCGGAAGATACTCCGCAACCTCAAGAACAATCTTTTTCCCGTCAACCGTATAGGCATTGATGTTCTCGTAGATACCGGCAATATCCTCACTGGATGAAAACTTAACGTCAACCACCGGCCCCTGCACCGCGATTACAGTGCCTGTCTTCTGGTTTTCATCATCCATATTTTTTTCAAGAGCCATGCTGAAACGCCAGGCGCGCCGCAAAGAGCTCGCGCATATTACGGTCAGCCAATTCGTGCTTTTGACGAAAATATTGCAGCCGCAGCTCTTTATTCAGTTGTTCTATTTTGCTTTTACTCGTTTCAAGATGCACAAAACGCGCTGATAATTCAGCCAGGCGGGCCAAACTAAAAATATCATACAACTTATTCCCTAGAAAAATATACGCCAGATACTTTAGAATATTATCTGTTGATGATTCAAGTATTACTTCAGGCCCATTACCCCCCCCGCGGCCCACCGCGGGGGACTGCGGGGGCAGAGACACCGCCTGGGTAATAGGCAACAGTGTGATTGTCTGCACCCGCTGAGAAATAACTGAAATAGGGTGAGGACAAATTATCTTTAACGCCCCTAACCTTTGAAAAGAGACCTCCGCAATGATATAGTCCCTTAACTGCTGTGCCTGAAGAAAACTTTCCTCATCGCTTATTCCTTTAAAAGAAGTAGCAGCGATATTGTTCTCCGCGGCGTAAAGCCTGCCTTTTTCTCCGATAGTGAGCAACCTGCCTCCGGCGCGGCTTATTTCCTTTGCCGCTAAATTCATCACCTGCATATTCAATCCGCCCAACAGCCCGGCATCAGAAGTAACCGCTATCACTGCGGGGGGACAGTTGCGCGGATCGATAAAGGGCAAGTTTGAGTTCGTAATATCTATCGCAGCGAGAATTTCCTCTATGCCGGTAAAAATCTTCTCATACAGTTTAACTTTCTTTTCCAGGATATAATACTGCGATACCGCAATCTTTCCCAGGGCATCCACCAGATTATAGAGGTTGCGGTTAAACTCAATATCGTTTTTAACCTGGGAAAGTAATTTCATATTGTTTGAAACGCTTTTCCCAGGGCATCATAGAGCTTCTCAATGGTAGAGTCGGTCAGAACCTGGGCAGTCCTGATTTCCTGTAAAAGCCCAGGATACCATGCGTTAAGTTTAGGGATAAATTCGTCCTTGAATTTTTTTATCTCAGAGGTAGAAATGCTGTCTAAAATACCTAAGCTCAGGGCAAATAAATAGACAATCTCTGCCTCCATAGAGCTGGGTTTATTCTTGTCCTGGATGAGCAACTGGGTGATCGCCTGGCCTTTTTTGAGCCGCTCCTCTGCCTCCTTGGAAAGGCCGCTGGTGCGCAGCTGGGTCATCTGCAAAAGCTCCTGGTATTGAATGTATTCTAATCGTAATTTTTCGCTTAATGCCTTCATTGCCGGCCACTGGGCTTTATTGCCGATACGGGATACCGAAAGGCCAAAGTCAATTGCCGGCCTTATGCCTTTATTAAAGAGAGTGGTGTTAAAATAAATCTGGCCGTCGGTCATCGAGATAAGGTTACTGGAGATATAGCCGGTGACGTCTCCCTGGAGTATCTCGGCAATGGGGAAAAAAGTCATTGAGCCGCCGCCTAATTCCGGCTTAAGATATCCGGCGCGCTCAACTAACTGGGAATGAATATAAAAGATGTCTCCCGGATAGGCCTCTCTTCCGGGAGTGCGTTCCATCAAAAGAGAAATCTCGCGGTAAACCCAGGCATGTTTGGTCAAATCATCAAAGACAACTAAGACATCTTTTCCCTGACGCATAAAATACTCGCCTAACATTGCCGCGCTATAGGGAGCAAGATACTGCTCACCCATAGCGCTTGAGGCGGCGCCGGAAACCAGTATGCTATATGGCATAACTCCCTTCTCCCGGAAAAGATTCACAATCTTCAGGATGCTGGAGTAGGTCTTCCCGATAGCGCAATAAATACAGAGGACGTCCTTACCGGCCTGATTGATGATTGCATCAACTGCAACCGTGGTCTTTCCGCTAAGGCGGTCGCCGATCAAGAGCTGGCGCTGGCCCTTGGCTATTGGGATTACCGCATCAATGAGCAGCGTACCTGTTTCTAAGGTTTCCTTAACCGGGATACGATCCATAACTCCCGCCGCTTCAGCAAAAACAGGCCGGTAATCCGCAGGCTCAACCGGCCCCTGATCATCTATCGGCTCACACAAACTATTTACTAAACGTCCCAGGAACTTATCGCCAACCGGCAAATGAAGAAACTCTGCCCGGCTATAGACCTCATCGCCTACCCTGATGGCGCCTTTGGCGCTAAAAACCAGAATCTGCGCCTCTTGCTGGTTAAAACCAAAAACCATTCCCCGGGCGCCGCTCTTGAATTCAATAATTTGGCCGTTAATACAAGAGGGAAGCCCTTCCACTCTGACAATGCATTCACGCACTGATTTTACCGTGCCGACCTCATGCACCGAAAACTTTACATGAGAATTTTCCTTAGACACTTGGCTGCTGGGCACGGGCTGCCTCCTGAATCTTGAATCTTAGGCTTCCGTCAAAAACCACACTGCCGATATTAACCACCAGACCGGCAATGAGCTGCGGGTCTATTTTTTCATCAAGGGTAATCTTCCGTCCTAATTTCTCGCTGATTTTTGCGCTCAAGAGCTGGCGCTGGGTATCAGCCAGGGAAAAGGCGCTAGATACTTCTGCCTGGGAAATATTCTCAGGAATACGCAGGCGCTCCAATTGTTGAAGGCCGGCTGAAATCAGCTCATCAATCCAAAACCCGTGAATCTTCTTGCAGGTATTCTCGGATAAAGAAAACTGCAATAACTGCTCTGCCCGCCTAAGCGCCTTTTCTTCAATCTTATTCTGCAATTCTTTAAGCAGCGTGGAGCAGGAAGAGTCTGCCTGCTTGAGCATTTCATCGCTCTTGCCTAAAGCAGTGTTTATAATTCTCGTTTTTTCTTCCTGGGCCTCTTTAAGAATCTGTTCGGCTTTGGCCTGGGCATCCTTTTGCGCATTGTTTAATATCTCTTGAGCCTGACGCTTCAGTTCCGCGAATTGTTTTTTAATCTCATCTTCCTTTTTTGCGTATTCTTCAGCCATCTGCTCTAAGTGCGCAGTGGCGCTGACTACGCTGCGATTAAAGGTTTGGCGCATAAAAATAATCATACCTATAAAAATAACCGCCAGGATTATGATAAATGAAATAATAAACACGCTTCACCTCATTTAACTAAACAACTGAAAGACAATGAGCATGGCAATGATCGCCGCTGCCTCGGCAAATACCAACAAAATTATCATTGCCGTAAAGATACGCGGAGAGCCCGATGGATTTCTACCCAGAGCATTAATACTTGCATTGCCGCAGGTTAAGAAAACCCAGCAGGGCCCTAAGATACAAATGGAAAAAATGACCAGCAGCGCCAGGTTACGATCCATATCTTCCTACTCTTCCACTATCACCGTGGCTTTGTTGGAGTTAATGCTGGCTATACCGCGGCGGATAGAAAAAATACGCTGATTATCAATAATTAAATTGCCGCTGATCAGACGGCTTACCAGCGGCTTATGATAGGACAACGTTTCAAATACTCCCTGCTCTCCGGGAAAAATTACGCTCTGGGCCCTGCCTTCAAAAAGTATGCCTGTAGGAGTAATGACAATTACATCTAACATCTATTAACGGTGTTACTTTTCTCCGGACGGAGGAGTTTGTTCTGAAGATTGTTCTGATTTCTTCTCGGGGAAAGCGGATTCTTTTGCCTTCTTAATTACCTCATGGCTTGAGCGCACCTGGGCCTGCATCACAAAGAAGAATACCGCTGCCAGCATCCCCAGGAAGAGGATAATGATAATGATAATCAGCCAGGTGGTGGTCATCGAAGGCAGGCCGATTTTTAATTTCGCCTTCTCCAGAATGTCAGGCGTGGCTGGGCCGGCTGGGGCTTTTAGGAGTTTTTCTAATTCCGCGAGCTCTTTCTTAATATGCTGGATGGCCTCTAAATTTTGCCGGTAAGCTCCGATGTGCTGGGAGCGGCTTATGCTTTCATCAGCTTGAGTGGTTCTGATTTCATCCAGAGATTTATCTACAGCGCCTGCGGTTGTCTTTGCCTGTTCAAAGTGCGGGGTATTTGTTGAACGTTTGACCAGATCATCAAGCTGGCTCTTGAGTACTGAAAGTTCATTTTCGGGAACAATCCAGATATCCTCAACCTCAATCTTAAAGACCCGCACTTCACCCGGAACAAGCTCTATCGCCGGTTTATAGGCATAGTAAAGGGATTTCTCCTGATCATATTCAATATCTAAGCCAGCAGAGTCTATAATATCCTTTGGTTTTACCTCCTGGGGCAGATAATTCTTGATTCCGATTTTTTGCTTCTTGAGCTTTGAGGGATTCACTACTACCAGACGAAAGACCACGCTTCCTGGAGCAAGCGAGGTTGAGATAAAGGGCTCGTCGGCGCCACCCATCTTTTTCTCCATTATCTCAAGCATTACATCGCTGGCGGTATTAATCTCATCGGTCTTAGCGCGCATCTCCTTAACCGTGGGCGACTCGCTCAATGTCTTCTCAAATATGGTTCCGATGTCATAACCTTCCTCTCCGACCAAGGCCTTAATCTTGGTTGAAATTTCGTTTACTGCCTGATTCAGCTTAGCGGTTGGGCCATCTTTAGCAATTGCCTCGGGGATGGAATCTACCGAGGTTTTAAGATTCTTTAAGGCCATGGCGATATTAAGGTATTCACCGGAGGTCATAATGACCTCTAATGCCTTGATTGCATCCAGGGCCTTCTTGGCCGCGCGCTCTGCCCCGGGCGCAGACGCGGCTAAGCCGGCTACGGTAGTAATACTCATACTCTCTACTATCCCTGAGCCGGTAACCAATCCCTTAGAGAGCGGTTCGCTCACCACATAAGTATAGGCCTTGCCTGAGGTAAAGCGGGAATCTGCATCAAATTCATAGGTATAGAGCCCCTGGATAGTGCTGGATGCGGACATTTCTACATTGTCCACAATTATAGCGTTATCCCAGCTATAGATAGTTACGGTAGGCTGTAGATTTTCTATGCCCGAAGCGGTAATGGTAACCGGGTCACCTGAGAGAGCCGGATTAGGCGCTACCGTAGCCCGCCAAGGAGTCAGTTGAATCATTCCCGAGCCGGCAACCATACCGCCGGTAGTCTGCTCGGTGATAATAAAGGTATAGGCCTTACCTGCGCTAAACCTGCTATCAGCGTTAAATGAATATTTGTAAAGACCGGGCGTAGCTTC
>MHGN01000018.1:0-19616 GCA_001805575.1 Omnitrophica WOR_2 bacterium RIFCSPHIGHO2_02_FULL_45_21
CCCTTTGGGCATTCCGGCGAAGAGGCCCTGGATGAATTGATGGCAGACTACGGCGGTTTCAATCATAACCTGCAGGGCCTGCGCATTGTCGATTTACTGGAAGAACATTACCCGGAATTTCCCGGATTGAATTTAACCTGGGAGGTAAGGGAAGGGATTGTCAGGCATACTTCATCCTACGACGAAAGCGTATCAAGCGAAGGATTCTCAGCGGATAAGCTGCCTTCCTTAGAAACACAGGTAGTAGACATCGCTGATGAAATCGCCTATAATAATCATGATATTGATGACGGGCTCGCTTCTGGTTTATTGGATGAGCCGGAATTAAGAAAAGTCAAACTTTGGGCTCGGGCCGATAGAGAGGTTGGCCTGCGCTATAAGAAGTTAAAGCTTCAGCTTAAGAAATATCAAATTATCCGGCTCTTAATTGACTGGCAGGTAACTGATTTGCTCAAAGAAACAGAGCGTCGGATAAAAGAGGAAAAGGTGCAATCGGTTGACGATTGCCGCAGCTCTAAGCATAGGTTGGTCGTCTTCAGCAAGGAAATGGAGGCCTTACGGCTACCGCTTAAGGATTTTCTGATGGAAAATCTCTATCAGAATTATCGGGTGGTGCGTATGGCAGGCAAAGCCAAACGTTTTATAGCTGAGCTGTTTGAGCTATACCTGGATAATCCTCAAGCGCTTCCCGGGGAAACAAATCTACGTATCAAAAAAGGCGAGAATACCAGAAGAGTTATCTGTGATTATATCGCAGGGATGACTGACAGGTGCGCATTAGATGAATATAAGAAACTCTTTGACCCTTACGAGAAGGTATAAGGCAGTAACTTCAGCCATTCATACTATTTATCGGTTGATTAATTCTACCTATGATTTAAAGAATTTGCTCCTGCGTTTGGCAAGGCTGATCTCTCAGATACTACAAGCCCATAGTTGCGCGATTGTCATTTTGGACCCTGCCCAGAGAAGGATAGCGCTGCGCTGCGTTACCCGGGGGGGCGCAAAATGCATCGTCTATCGGAACGCGCGAATCTCAGGCAGGCTTGAGAAATTAGTCCTGCGCCGGTCCTCGGTGGTGCGCAGCAAGTACAGTATCGCGGTGCCATTGATAGCGGATGATTTGGTGGGAATTATTATCCTGCGGCGCAATAAAACCTCCCGGCCTTTTGATACCTACGATCAGGAAATTCTAATGACCGTGGCAGAACAATCGGTTATCGGTATCCGCAACCTGCAGCTCTACGAAGAACAGCAAAAAATTATCCTGGGGAGCATTAAGTCTATGGTTACTTTGTTTGATACCCGCGTCCCGAATGCTTACACCCATAGCCCCTATTTTAGCCGGTTGGTCTGCGCTATCGGCCAGGAGATGAACCTCAGCGAGAAAGAGCTCCAATCGCTTAAGTTTGCCAGCCAGCTCCATGATGCGGGCAAGGTTGATATCCCGATAGAAATTTTGACCAAGAGATCAAAGCTTACCGCAAGAGAGCGCACTATTATTAAAGGACACCCGTTAAAGGGCGCGCAGATCTTAAAACACTTAGAAGCCATAAGGCCTGCGGTCCCGATTATCCTCTATCACCATGAAAAGTATGACGGCACCGGGTATCCTTCAAGGTTAAAAAAAGGTA
This sequence comes from Omnitrophica WOR_2 bacterium RIFCSPHIGHO2_02_FULL_45_21, assembly GCA_001805575.1. GTDB lineage: Bacteria > Omnitrophota > Gorgyraeia > Gygaellales > UBA12090 > 2-02-FULL-45-21. The sequence goes on from MHGN01000018.1 coordinate 1,635, forward strand.
ACATTCCTTTAGGGGCGCGCATTATGGCCGTGGCTGATGCGTTTGAGGCAATGGTTTATGGCAGGCCCTACAGAGAGAGGATGGGTATCCCTGAGGCGTTCAAGGAAATCAAAAATAAATCCGGCACACAATTCGATCCGAATGTGGTTGATGCCTTCCTGAGAACCATTAAGAGGCTGAACTTAAAAAAATACTTGCAGCACTGACGGCTTTGGTTATATAATGTAACAATTAAATGAAGAATAATCCTACCCAGTTGGAACTTTTTGATTTGCGTAATCAAGCGGCGCAAGGAAATTCACCAAAGGCTGATCCGTTGCGGCTGGCGAAGGTGCGCGGATTCCAAAAAGCTATATTTCAGCTGATCGCCTTTATTTTTGTTGGCCTGGTTTCCTTTTCGTTGGGAGTTGAAAAAGGCAAGAAGCCAATAGCCAGGGTTATCCCGCAGGAAATCAACGCTCCTTTTGTTCCTTTAAGCGAGGCCATTAGTGGCGCCGCTGTCAGCGATAAACCACAAAAACCAGAGCCCGAAGTTAAAGAAGAGAACGCTTCGCTTTTAGCCAAAAATCAAAACCATTTAAAAATCTCAAAACCCCGGCAAGGCGCGACAACAGCGAAGGCTCAGTATACAATTCAAGTAGCCAGTATCTCGCGCAGTGAAAATGTAAAGAAGGAATTATCTCGCCTGGAGAATAAAGGCTACCATGCCTTTGGGTTGGTAAAGGGTAAGTATACCGTAATCTGCGTGGGAAAGTTTGACCTCAAAGACCATGCGCAGAACAGCTTAGTAAAACTTAAAACTAAGTATCCGGACTGCCAGCTGAGGAAATTGTAAGTTTAATCCGCCCCGCCTGCGGCGGGGCTCATTGAGGAGATTATAAAAATGTCTATACATTCCACCTTGAGTTCATCGTTAAAAAACAGAAAGCAGCGTTCGGTGCTTAAGCGCATTGAGCGGATTAAATATTATATCAGTAAGGGTTCTTTTAACGAAGAAAGCCCGGTATTCGGTTTGCCTAAGATAAAATCCCTGAAGATAAAAGTAAAGAAGGAGAAAGCTGCAGAGAAGGCTCCGCAAGCCGCAGGCGCTCCGAGCACCCCGCCCCCGCCAGGCGGCGGGGCAGCCGGCAAAGGAAAGAGCGAAGGCGCTTCTGCTCCCAAAGCTGCCAAAGGAACTGCTCAATCCCAACAGAAAAAATAAGCGCTTGACATGAGTTTTCTCTTCTCCATAATTATCTTTTTCCTGGCCGTAGTAATCCACGAATATGCCCACGGCGCCACTGCTTATTGGCTGGGAGACCGCACCGCAAAATACGCCGGCCGGCTCACCTTAAATCCTTTAGCGCATATTGACCCTTTTGGCACTGTATTACTTCCCATACTCTTAGTCATTTCCCGGTCTCCGGTTATTTTTGGCTGGGCAAAACCAGTGCCGATTAATTACTGGGGCCTGAGGAACCCTAAGAAGGATATCCTCTGGGTAGGTTTAGCCGGGCCTCTGGCGAATATTATCTTAGCCGCGGGTTTGAGTTTACTTTTGAAGATGGACCTGGCTGTGCCTACTTTCATAACGCAGCTCATATTACAAGGAATACTCATCAATCTGGTGCTGGCAGTCTTTAATCTTATACCCGTTCCGCCTCTTGACGGCTCGCGGATACTGATCAGTATCCTGCCGGCAGGCCTCACTAAGCAGTATGCCGCTATTGAGCGGTATGGATTTATCATTTTGTTCATTCTTTTGTATTTTCGCTTCTTTGACTATATCATCTGGCCCATAGTCAATATTCTGCTTGCCATTTTAAAGATAGAAAACTCACTGCTATGAAAATAATAAGAGTACATCTAAAAGAAAGAAGCTATTGCGTATGCATTGGAAGGGGTATCTTAAAACACCTACCAGGGTATCTTAAGTCCTTGAAACTGCCGCAGGAACTCTTTATTGTCACCAATAGCCAGATTAAGCATCGCTTTGGCTTTGCGCTTAAGTCCTGCCTGAAAAAAGGCGGGTTTTCCTCATTCTTTTATAGCAGCATAGACAGCGAAAAGGCAAAGTCAATTACCAATGCGGTTAAACTTGTTGAGGTATTGGCTGATTATGCCCGGCAGAAGAAGACAGCGGTGCTGGCTTTCGGGGGAGGGGTAGTGGGGGATTTGAGTAGTTTTATTGCCAGTATCTACAAGCGCGGAGTGCCTCTGGTGCAGGTGCCCACAACCTTGCTGGCCCAGATAGACTCAAGTATCGGAGGTAAAACCGCAATTGACCTTGCCATAGCCAAGAATTTGGTGGGAACATTTTACCAGCCGCGCTTGGTTTTCTGCGAGCTTGATTTTTTGGCTACTCTGGATAAAAGACAGCTGCGCGCCGGGATGAGCGAAGCAGTGAAATACGCAATTATAAAAGATGAAGGGTTATTCCGCTTTTTAGAGGAAAACTACCGCCAGCTTTTCTTTAAGGATATGCCGGCGCTTACGCACCTGGTCTATGAGTGCGCCAGGATTAAGTCGCGCATTGTGCAGCTTGATGAAAGGGAGGAGAGGGGTTTAAGAACTATCCTGAACTTTGGCCATACCATCGGCCATGCTATTGAGGCAGCCGGAAATTATCTCAAATATAGCCATGGAGAGGCGCTAGCCCTGGGAATGCTTGCTGCATGCAGGCTTAGCCAGCGCTTAGGGATGTTAGATTCCGCGGCCTATGAGCGTATACTTAATCTTATTGCCAAGCTCGGCCTGCCCCAGGAAATAATCGCTCTCAAAGAAAAGGATGTTATTGACGCCTATAAATTAGATAAGAAATTTATCGGCAGGACCAACCGCCTGGTGCTGATTAAGGGTATTGGCAGGCCTGTAGTCTGCGAGAATGTTCCTCAGGAAGCAATCCATAAAGCGATCAAGGAATTATTCGTTTATTAATCTTAACTATGCGAGACAAGGAAGAAAAAGGGGTATTATTTTTTCTTTAGGATTATTTCTTGGTTCTGGAAGCTTAGGGTAACCTGCTTATCAGTGATTACTTGCACTTTTGCTCCCTGAATATCATCGCCCGCCTGAAGTATTTCCCCATTAACCAGAGCAAGGTTTCCATCCGCTGAGAGGACTATTCCGTTTAGCATAAGCTCGGGAGCTTCCGGAGCAGGAAGTTTTTCATTGGCACTGAGCGCAGCCGAACCATCGCTACCTTGAGGTTGCGCCTCTTTGATCGGCGATGGCGCAGCGCTGTGCAATAAGGCAGCAGAGGCAGTTTGTTTTGCAGCTTGCATTTTCTGAAAAGTTGATGGCGCGGTTAGCTTATTCATCATTATCCAGATTACTAAAATTACCGCAGTAATTCCGGCTAAGGCCAGCACAGGTTTATCTTTTGATGCCGATTTAATTACGGCAGAGCTTGAGGTTGGCCTGGGGGAAGGATTTGATTCATTATGGGATGTATTAGTATCCTTTCGGGAGATCTTTTTTAGGGCCTCATAAATGATGCTCATTGTTTCACCCTGATATCCTTGATGCAATCGCGGATGATTGCCTCCGAGATGCAGTCTTTTTCTTTTATGAATCCCAGAAGGAGCGCCCGGTCGCAGATGAGGTTGATTAAACGGGGAACGCCGTGTGAAAATTGGCAGATTTCCCTGAGCGCGCTTTCAGTAAATTCTGGTTTTTGCCTATCGCTGCCGGCGATGCTCAAGCGATGCAGGATGTAATCCTTCACCTCATCATTGTCTAAGGGCTCAATATGATAGTCCACCATAACCCGCTGTTTAATCTGGCGTAGCTCTCGGAGCCCTAATTTCTCCCGTAATTCCGGCTGTCCGATGAGGATGATTTGCAGCAATTTTTCCTTGTCTGTCTCCAGATTTGAGAGTAAACGTATCTGTTCAAGCTGACGCACGGTTAAATTCTGCGCCTCATCAATGATAATGGCGGCGTTATTTCCTGAGCACGACTCGTTTATTAAGAAGCCGTTCAGTTCGTTGATCAGAGAGAGGCGGGTTCTTTTCTTGACCTTGATTCCGAAATCCTGGACGATGAATTCCAGCAGCTGGAGCTCCGAGAAGTAAGGATTAAGCACAAGAGCTGTTTTTATGGATTTGTCTAACTGATGCAGAAGCGTGCGGCAGATCGTGGTTTTACCGGTGCCGATTTCTCCGGTTACGGTAATGATGCCTTTACGTTGCTCTATGCCGTAAGACATACAGGCAATTGCCTCTTTGTGCCTGCGGCTTAAGTAAAAAAAGGCCGGGTCGCTGGTTACATTGAACGGTTTTTCCTTGAAGCCATAGTGCCGGCAATACATACTCTAATTATAGCAGGAAAAATTATTTTGTAAAGCGAGAGAACTTGACAAAACGCCATTTATATGTTATTCTTTCAAGCATAGGTTATAATTCTAAGTGGGTTTAATTTGAGGATGGGATAGCCACGGCTTCCAAGCGAGATCTGGCTATGTATTTCACTCCCTGGGATGAAAAGAGAAGGGATTTCAGGCTAAAAAGCGGCCTGCCCATCCATTATGATTCTTCAAGCGATGCCGCCAGTGGCGCAACCCTGACTCAGGATATATCCGAGGGCGGAGTGAGCATGCTTTGCGAAGAGTTTATCCCGCGGCTATCCAGGATGTCAATGCAGATAAATCTGATGCCGAATAAGTTAGTTGCTGCTAGCGGCGAAGTAAAATGGGCGCAGCGGATTACGCATTCATACCGCTATCAGGTGGGATTAGAGTTTAAAGACCTAGATAATGATGTCAGGCGCAGCATATCCGAATATGTGGCAAGTCATAGATAAACCAGGATTTTGCAATAGCAAAATCCGCAACAAATGGCTAATGCAAAATTTAGGATAAAATAAGAAAAAATGGCTGAAGAAAAAAAGACAAAAAAGGAAGATCTTGGCAATTGCGGCGGGTGCAGTAAGGTAATTAAGAAGATAAGGCGCTATTACCGCAACGGAAAATATTTTTGCACTAAGAAATGTTATAAGACTTATCTTGCGAAAGCCGCAGAGCAAAAAGAAAGCCCAGCGTAAGCCCGTGAATAAAGTGCAAGAAAGAAGAAAACACCCCCGTATCAATAAGAAACTCCCTCTCAAAGTCAAGGCCGGTTCATTTGACCTTGTTACTGAAACTAAAGATATCAGTTTATCAGGAGCTTACTGCCAGGTTGATAAGTTTATCCAGCCGATGACCAAGGTAGGGTTGCTTCTTTTGCTTCCCCTAAGGCTTAAGAATGATAAAATAGCCACCAGAAAATTAAACCTTGAAGGCGTTATAGTGAGGGCTGAACAGGTAAAAGACAGAGAGGGAAAATTCAATATCGCCATCTTCTTCAATAATATGAAAGAGAAAGACAAAGTAAATTTGAACCACTATATCCAAAGCCATATCAAGCCATAAGGTAAGCTCGCCAAAATCATTCCTCGTGGGTAAGACAAAAATTCCCCCTCCCGCAAAGCTGATCATAGGATTAATATATAAGCCGGTAAGGCAATGGTTTGGCTCTCAGTATAGCCAAAGCCATAAGCAGAATGCAGTAAAAGATAAAGTCCTGGATATTCTCAAGCGACGTTTCGGCGAAATAGATTTCTTAAGCCAGGAGCTTGATTTTGATTATACGGATTATTATTATCCTGAATTGGGCAAGCCCTTAAAGCGCATACATTTAAGTTTTAAGCGGCTTTTATGCGAAGATAAGCTTATCTATATAAAGCTCTACACCAATAAACTTGAAGAACGTTTTTCCCGTAAACAAAAACGTAGAATAAATATTGACCCGGGATTCTTAAGCTTAGGCAAGGTAATCTTAGCCACTACCAAGAATTATAGCCACCGGGTTTATCTTGGCAGGGGTATATTTGCCGAGGCGACCCTTTTTTATGGTACAGGAAAGTATAAACCACTTTCCCATACCACTGCGAAAATCGCTGAAAGTCATCGCCGTAGGCGATTTTCTTGTAAAGAGGCGACATTCAGGCCCTGGCCCTGGGCATATCCTGACTATCAATCAAAGGAGTATATTGCCGTCTTTAACGCCATACGTAAGCTCTATCAGGAGCAGATAAAAAATGTATCCTAAGTATCTAAAGGCATATCGGGATGGAACATTACAAGAGCGGGCTGATAGGTTATACCGGGAACTTGAGCACTGCGCAATCTGTCCCAGAAATTGCAGAGTAAACCGGCTGGAGGAGAAAACCGGCTTCTGTAAGACAGGCAAAAAATCGGTGCTCTATAGCTATTTAAGCCACTACGGAGAGGAGCCGGTTATCTCAGGAGAGCATGGTTCCGGGACCATCTTTTTTGCCGGCTGTAACTTAAGGTGTGTTTATTGCCAGAATTATGAATTCAGCCAGCTGGGTAAAGGCCGGCCGGTAAGCGAGGAAGAGCTGGCTAGTTATATGCTGGCATTGCAGAAGGAGGGATGCCACAATATTAATTTTGTTACGCCTACCCACGTGATTACCCAGATATTAAAGGCGCTGCTCTTGGCTATACCTGGCGGCTTAAACATTCCCTTAGTTTACAATACCAGCGGCTATGATTCTCTAGAAACCTTAGAAAAGCTGGATGGAATTTTTGATATCTATCTGCCGGATGCCCGTTACGCGGATAACCAAATCTCCCTTAAATTCTCACAGGCAGAGGATTATCCGGGGGTAAATCAAAAGGCACTTAAAGAGATGCACCGGCAGGTAGGGGTGGCTCAGCTTAACCAAGCCGGGATTATAGAAAGCGGTTTAATTATCCGCCATCTGGTCTTGCCGAATAATCTCTCCGGAACCGCCCAGATAATGCGTTTTATTGCTGACGAGCTAAGCCCGGATAGCTATATCAGCCTGATGAGCCAGTATTTTCCCTGCTATAAGGCCGAAGACTACCAGGAAATCTCCCGCAGGGTTAGCCGGCAAGAATACCAAAAGGCAATGGAGATAATGTATTCTTGTGGCCTGCATAACGGCTGGGTCCAGGATGAGCAGGGCGTAGACAGGTTTGCCGGGATAAATATAAAAACCAATGTATAAAATGTGTTTACCGTTAAGAAATATCTTAATAACAACTAGGGAAATAGGGACAGCGGACATTTATTTTTGTCCTTTTTTGGGGAATCAATGCAAATTTTAGTTAAAAATACCCCCCGTTGAGAGATTGCAAGATTCTGAAAGGTTTTTGTTGAATTAAACCTTAGAATAAGATAGAATTTAGATATCAGCAGACTTTTAAACCCCTGTTTTTAGGCTATGATAAATCTAACTCACATAGAAAACATACTGAAACAGCAAGAATCCGAGCTCAAGAAACAATATAAGCTAAAAAGTATAGGGGTTTTTGGCTCTTATCGCAGGAAAGAGCAGAATAAAAAAAGCGATTTAGACATACTTGTAGAATTTAAAGAGGCTCCTGGGCTATTAAAATATATAGAAATAGAGAGATATCTATCAAGAATTACCGGATTAAAAGTGGATCTAGTCATGAAAAAAGCTTTGAAGCCTTTATTAAGAAAGTATATTTTGAGAGAGGTGATATATATATGGTAAAGAGGGACTATAGGGTATATATTAAAGACATATTGGACAATATGCGGATGGCAGAAGATTTTCTTAAGAGTATATCCTCTGAGAAACTTTCTGAAGATAGGAGGACGGCATACGCGGTAATAAGATGCATAGAAATTATCGGTGAAGCCGTAAAACATATACCTGATGCTATAAGAAGAAAATACCCTGAAATTCCCTGGAAAATGATGGCGGGGATGAGAGATAAAGTCATCCACGAGTATTTCGGCATTGCTCTGGAAGTGGTCTGGAAGACGGTCAAGGAAGAGATTCCCGCGTTAAGGCCTGCAATAAAGAAGATTTTAGCCAAACTAAGATGAGGGCAGAAAATTAAATAACTTGACAGGCTTCTTTGGATATGTTTTAATTGGATGTGTTAGATAACTCTTGCAGTGGTGCGTTCGAAGGGGGTTCACCTCCACTTTAAAAAAGTAAAACCTTCGCCGGTCAAATCCTGATCCGGCGGAGGTTTTTTGTTTTAGAGATGATAAAGCCTAAAAAGAGGAAACCAATTTGCAGGTATGATTATAAGAATGCCGGGCGCGTGGCAAAGGCGTATGATGGATTACGAAAGAGCTTGAACAGCAATAAGCTGAAAATTGATATACTCGGCTTGCCGAAATAAGGAGGCATTTGTGGGGACTGAAATAGCTTTATTCAGAGGGGAGCGGATTCGTAAGGTATTGCGTAATAAAGAGTGGTGGTTTTCGGTGGTGGATGTGGTGGCTGTGCTTACAGGTAGTCCGGATGCCGGCGCCTATTGGCGAAAACTTAAACAAAGGTTAAATGAGGAGGGAAGTGAAGTCGTGACATTTTGTCACGGGTTGAAATTGTTCGCTCCGGACGGAAAAATGCGCGAAACCGACTGTGCCGATACTGAAGGGATGCTACGTGTTATTCAATCAATCCCATCTCCCAAGGCTGAACCGCTTAAGCGCTGGCTGGCCAGGGTCGGCTATGAGCGGATACAGGAGATTGAGAATCCGGAGCTAGCTACTAAACGCACACGCGTATTGTATAAGCTCAAAGGCTACAGCGACGACTGGATTGAAAAACGCATGCGCGGTATTGCTATCCGGGAAGAATTGACTGAAGAATGGCAGAAGCGCGGAGTGCGGCAAGAACGCGATTATCAAATACTTACCGCGGAAGTATCCAAAGCCACTTTCGGTATTACCCCAGGTAAACACAAAAATATAAAGGGGTTAACGCGGCATAATCTGCGCGACCATATGAACGACTTTGAGCTTATCTTTACCATGCTGGGTGAACGCGCGACTACCGAAATTCATCGCACCGAAGATTCGCAGGGTGTAGTAAAGCTTAAAAAAGATGCCAATGCCGGAGGGGAAATTGCCGGTGATGCACGTAAGGCGCTTGAAAAACGATTAAAAAGGCCGATAGTGTCAGCGCGTAATTATCTCAAAGAAAATGAATCTCAAAAAAGAATTCATGGGAAGCACTAAGATTGTATGGCTAAAATTTCCTAAAAAGAGGAAACCAATTTACAGGTATGATTATAAGAATGCCACTCAAATAGGCAATGTAGATTACGTATGCCCGCTATGCAAAGAACTTCTTGATCCTTTTGAGTAGTTTTTTATGAATAGCTTTGAGTTTGTGGAGGTAAATGAGCAACAGGATTAATTTTTAAGGAGGAGAATGGATATGAGTAAAACATACGAAATCGCACTTGAAATATCAGGACCTACTGCAATGTGGACGCGGCCGGATACAGGAGATTGTCCTGTGCGCGGAGTCATTTGTCGCGCCCCGCACGGGCGCGTGGATTGAAACGGTTGTGCTTTTAGCTCTGCTTCTGTGCTTGTGCGAAGTTTCGCTTCGCACAGATACATATGTTTAGTGGCTAAAGATATCCACTAGATTAACCTTGACAAAGTATACTCATTGGTGTATACTTCTCATTGAAAGGATGGTGAAAATATGGTTACTACAATTACCTTAAAAGAATTACGGCCAGACCTGCCGGAAGTAATAAATAAAATTGATGCACGGTTAGACAGGTATATCGTTACCAAAAGGGGTAAACCTATAGCTGTTATGCTTAGCCCGGATGATTTTGAAGGTCTTTTAGAGACAATCGAGATACTTTCTGACAAAGAAGCCGTAAAAAGAATTAAACAGGCAAAACAAGAAATTAAAGAGGGTAAAACCGTTTCTTTGGAAGGATTACGCAGTAGAATTGAGAAGTTGAATGTATAAAATAGAGCTTTCTAATCTTGCCGGAAAAGAATTAGAGAAAATATACCGAAGCGACCCCAAGCTCTATTCTCGTTTTATAACTGTGATAGAATCCCTTAAAATTGCTCCCTTACAAGGAAAGTGTTTAAAAGGTAAACTGAAGGGAGATTATTCCTTTCTGGTAGGCGATTATCGCATTATATACACAATCCATAAATACAGACTCCTGGTATATATTATTGACCTTGGGCATAGGGGGGAGATATACAGGCAGCGAAGTTGATTCTTTCGGGATGCACCGCTAGTTTGATATGAAATTACCGACCTTAATTTTAACCAGCAAAGATATTCGCAGGATATTGTCTATAAAGGACACTTTACGGATTGTTGAAGATGCCTTTCGGGCGCATGGGAATAAAAAGACTCAGATGCCGGCTAAAATCTATATCAAACTGCATCAATATAACGGCGATTTAAGAGTAATGCCGGCTTTTATAGAAACAACTAAGGCCTGCGGGATGAAGTGGGTAAGTGTATACCCTGATAATAAAATGAAAGGTCTGCCGACAACAATGGCAGTAATTATTCTCAATGACGCCGTAACCGGTTTTCCCCTTGCCATAATGGATGGCACCTATATTACGAAAATGCGCACCGGAGCAGCCGGAGGGATTGCCGCTAAGTATCTTGCCCGCAAGGACTCTAAAATTGCGGCTATGGTTGGCTGCGGTAGTCAGGCAGAATCACAGCTTGCCGCCTTAAGCGAATGTTTTTCTCTTGAGCTGGTCAAGGTTTGCGGACAAAGTTCTCGATACGCAGAGGATTTTATTAAGCGTATGAAAGGGCTTAAATTAAAAATGGCTGTTTCAGAGACAGTCAGGGACTGTGTTCAGGATGCAGATATTCTGGTAACTACAACGCCCAGCAGGAAGCCAATAGTGCGCCTTGAATGGTTAAAAAGAGGTACGCATATCAATGCCATCGGAGCTGATGCCCGGGGAAAGCAGGAATTGGAGCCGGATATCTTAAAGAATGCAAAAGTGGTTATAGACGATTGGTCCCAGGCGCCTTCTTCGGGAGAAATCAACGTTCCCTGGTCAAAAGGGCTGATCAAGAGAAGAGATATTTGCTCTACCTTAGGTGAAGTTATCAATCGCAGGATAAAAATACGCACTAAAGCTGATGAAATTACTGTTTTTGACTCAACAGGCCTGGCCATTCAGGATATCTCCTGCGCCCAATTTGCCTATTCCCGGGCCAAAAAGCAAAATATAGGTAAAGAGGTAAAAATTATCTAAGATTTACCCGCTAATAATCCGCCAAAGTAAAGCCATTCCCGGCCTTTTCCGCCCAGATTAGTTGTCAAATCCGCCAAATTAAGCAATTTCCTGCCAGAAAATGTAATCTTTAAAAGATAAAAGTAAGTAAAAGTAAACCCCAGCTTAGTTATTCACAGCAAAATCACAAATCTCCATAACCCATTATATTACAAACAGTAATGAATATTAGTTAAATATGCCGTAGTTAACATAAGATATATTATAGGAACTTGTGCGACATTTGATAGTAAAAAAAGGGTTTAATCAGGTTTGCTGAGATAGGCCTTAATTCTTTCAGATTGTTCTTTATTGGGCGTATTTTTCTCACTGATCCACCTTTCAATAGTTCTGGGGGTAACTCTCAGATAATTAGCCAGCTCTTTGGTCTGATAGCTGTCGCTATAAAGATAAAATTTATGCAGCTTAAGCCATTTTTCCAATTCTTCATCCATTATTAGCTTTAGCCGGCAAGCGGTTTGCCTCAAACCACTCTACCGTCTTCTTTAGGCCGCTTTCAAAATCCACTTTCGGAGAATATCCTAATATATTTTTAATTTTTGAGATATCAGCGCAGGTTCTGAAGACATCGCCCGCACGCGGTGCTAAAAACTGCGCTTTGATGTTTTTGCCGATGATTCTGTTTAAGGCGGCCAAGAGCTCAAGCACGGTATTGTCTTTACCGTTAGCCACATTTAAAACAGCATGTTTTATGCCTGGCGTAGTTGCCGCTAAGATATTCGCCTCAACGATGTTATCAACATAAGTAAAGTCACGGGATTGCTCTCCGCTGCCAAAAATCGGCGGCGCTTCATCGCGCAGGATGCAATGGATAAACTTTGGAATGACTACCGCATATTCATCATCCAATGCCTGCCTGGGGCCGAAGACGTTAAAATACCTTAAAGCAACAGTTTGCAGATTGAAAAATTCTGAAAAGATGCGGCAGTAGTATTCGCCGGCTAATTTGGTCAGAGCATAGGGTGAAATCAATAACGGATAGGCATCCTCTTGCTCGGGGAATTGGCCAGTGTCTCCATAGACAGAGCTTGACGATGCAAAGACAAGGCGCTTTACCTTATTCCTTGAGGCTGACTGGAGCATATTCAGCGTGCCCCCGATATTGACATCGTTGTAACTCTCAGGCTCTTTCATTGATTTAGGCACAGAGCGCAAGGCGGCCTGGTGAAGGATAGCGTCGATGCCTTGAGAGGCCTTATCACAAGTAGATTTGTCGCGGATGTCGCCTTTGATGAGTTCGAAATTCGAGATTGCTTCGCTCGCTTTACTCCCTCGCAATGGCATAGCAAAAGAAAGGTTCTCTTCTTTGCCGCTGGAGAAATTATCCAGGATGCGGACAAAATGACCGCCTTTGAGTAATCTTTCAACGATATTTGAACCGATAAAACCGGCTCCGCCGGTAACTAAGAATCGCATTAATCCTCCTTAGCGGGCAAGATAATCGCCTTTGGGCGGTGACCTTATTTAACCTTTACCCTCAAGCCATAGTTTTACGGCTTATAGACCGTGTCACCTGTCCTTACTCTTGAGGTAACCAACAAACCGATTTCATCGCCTTTTTTTGCTTCAGTTATGGGAGCGCGGTTTATTTGCATAGAAGTTACCGTTTCTTTAAGGTCAGTAGTATGGCCTTTGATCTGGATGCTGTCGCCGGCTTTTAAAGGTAGCTTGAGCTTAATTACTGCGGCGTTTACGTGCGGAAAGTAATGGGTGACTTTGCCAATTACTGCTGCTTTTATCTGGCGGCCTTTCGCTTTAGCCTGTTTGGCTTTCTGGCGCCTGGGCTGCGGCGCCTTCTTTTTCAGTATTTTCCTGGCAGGAGCCTTTTTCTTCTTGATGCTTAAGGCCTTTCTGGCCGGCTTTCTCACGGTGATTTTCTTCTTTTTAGGCGGCATAATTTACAACCTCCTTTCAGCTCTCTTCTATTTTTAACAACGAATCAAATTCGCCGTAGGGATTTTTTTCTTGAAACGGATTCTGAGGGTCGGTTATCCATTTTCCGTCAACGATAAAGCGGTATCGGTAAAGTCCAGCTCCAAGCTTAAGAGACTTAACCCACCTGCCATTATCATCGGCCATTGCCGCATCTTTATCCGTGCGCCAATCATTGAAGTCGCCGAGCACATACACCTCTCTGGCGCCGGGGAGATCGAGATTAAGCTTGACGGTAATTTCAGTTAATTTGGGCAGGTGTTCTTCAATCAGCTCTTGAATCTTTGCTTTTAAAGGTTCAGACGGAACTTCTGCTTTAATCACTTCCTTGGATAGACTGTAATAATCTTTTGCCCCGCGGCTGTATTTATCAAAATCAAGGACTGAGCAGCCAAAGCTTTGCGATTCTTTAAGCTTTACGTTGACATGGATGATGGTTGAGAACATGTTCTCCCTGATTCTATTCCTTAAATCAGCCAATATTTTGAAGGCGTATTTTAGCCGGGAGTCAAAAATAGTGACCAGGACCTTAAATTCAACCCGATGATCAAGGCGATCTTTAATCAGGTTGATAATATCAACCAGGCGGCCCAAGCCTTCCAGAGAAAAACGGCTCGGCTCAACCGGGATAATCACTTCATTGGATGCGCAGATTGCGTTTACGGTTAAAATGCCTAAATTTGGGGGGCAGTCAATGATGATATAATCATAGTTACTGTTTAAAATGGAGGCTAATGTTTCCTGGAGGCGGCTTTCGCGGCCGATCTCATTTGCCAGTTCCTGTTCAAGAGTGGTGAGGATTATCTCTGAGGGAGCAATATCAAAGTTAGTGGTTACGTTTACGATGATATCCTGGAGGGCTGCTTTTTGCGGCGTCAGTTTTGACAGGCAGTGATAGATATTCTTTTTTGCTTCAACGTTTAAGCCAACCGTTGCATGGGCCTGGGGATCAAAGTCGATTAGCAATACCTTGCGTCCGTTGCCGGCTAATGCCGCCGCTAAATTTACCGCGCTGGTGGTCTTGCCGCATCCACCCTTCTGGTTGGCGATTGAGATTATCCTCATAAACTTATCCCTCCATTGAACTCATGACACTTTCTCTCAAAGGCCCGGCGCGGGCTTCACCCCGCCCTTTGTTAATTCGCAGTGTGGCTCTATGGTAGAAAGGGCAGGGTTCATTTGCTAAAGCCTATCTCATCAATGTATATGCAATCATCTTTATCCGCGACATTCCAATCTTCAACAATAAACGATATTTTTTTGAGTTCTTCCCATAGGGTGATTTCCTTAAAATCGCTCAGTTTAATCTTATAAGGTTTCCACTTACTGTCTACCTTAACGTAGCGCGCGGCAAATTCTTTGAAGTTGTTCTCAAGCGCTACCCTAAGATGCGCAGCGCCAAAATCTTTACAGCGCTTAGCTTTAAATTCCAGCTCCAGGAAACCTCGCGCATTTAAATCCGCTAAGGCTATTGAATACCCCTCTTTCTTTAGAGCGGAATCCTTGAAATTGTATCTTATCTTAATCGGCTGATTGCCAACGCCTAACTGCAAACTCCATCCCTTTGGCGTATGCCGCTCCCCGGGATGCCTAAAAAAAAGATACAGTGACGGTAGTGCGATTATCGGCAGTAGGAGAAAGAGCGCATATTTCCGCAATGACCGCGGCCTATTCTTTTCTGAAGGCCTGGCAGTTGCTTGCGGCTGTTTATCTAAATATACCTTGGCTAAATAATCGTAAACTTCATTCTTTTCCATTGTATAGCAGAAAAACTTTCCTCTGTCAAATGTTTTTTTCTTTTTAAGCCCATAATATAGTAGTCATAATTGGTTAGCTACACATTATGTAGTGATGGAACTATATCGGTTTATTCAGGTATTCCGGCGGTTCTTGGTCAATAAATTTATAGAAATTAATTAAGTGCTTTCTGAATAGGTAATCAAAATCCTGCTGATTATCGCCATACCACCAGAACCAGTCGCTGCCCTCACAGATATAGATCTGCTTCCAGGCCTTCTCCATATCTACCTGTGACCTGTGACCTGTGACCTGTGACTGTTTAAGCTCTGCCCTTGCCTTTGCCAGATAGGCCCAGGCCCTATTTTTTTGTTCCTGGCCGAGCCACTTATTAAAATTGCCGTATATCCATGAACCGGCGCTTAAACGTTTGATAGTATCTTTGGCGGGAAACATTTTGAGATATTCATTAACCGTTACGGTTTGGACAAGCTTATCATCGCTTAAACATTTATAGAGATGGGTGAGAAAATCCCAGCCGTCGTGCGAATAGTATTCCCAGGCGTTTTCTCCATCTAGCGCGATAACCACCAGGCAATCCTCACCTTTAAATATTTTGGCTATATTATGCAGATGGCCGATGAAATCCGCAACAGCGGCATGTTCGGTAAGGCCGTGATAAACAAAACCAATGAGGTCAGAGAGGTTGCGGTCGCGAAAGAGTATACTCAAATCCCCTCCCTCTCTTTTTAAAAGATAAGGCCTGTAGAGTGAGCGCGGCGCCCTTCTTTTCTTTAGCGATCTAAAGAGTATTTCCTCATCAGCAATAATCCATTTTATTCCGGCATCAATAATATAAGGGATAATATGCTCACTCACCGCCTCTTCTGATGGCCACATTCCTTGCGCCTGCTGGCTGAAAACATTCTGGTAAAGCTCAAGCGCTTGTTTTATCTGAGCTCGGGCGTCTTCAGGATAGGCAAAGCCAAGATCAGGCAGATGCGCAGCCTTATTTGCCTCCTTGGCAATATTGGTGTTAAATAAGAGCGGGGTGATCGGATGATAATATGGCGTGGTGGTAATTTCAATCTGCTTGCTATCCTGAAACCTTTTGTATGCCGGCAGTATCTCCTTCATCAGCTCAAGCTGCTGCTTAAGCACTACTTGCTTATCCTCTTCAGTGAAATGGCGGGCTTTGGCAATGAGATTTTTTAACTCCCCGATGTTTTTCTTGGATGATGGGCCAAACCAGGCTAAGTTAAACCAGACCTGGAGGTCTAAATAATCCTGGATTGAAAATTCTTCTTTTCGCTGCTTTTTGTGATAGAGTTGAAAATAGCGCGGATATAAAGCAATGATATTGTTTAAATGGCTGGAGAAGAAGCGCTCTTTAATAAAATGTTTTTCTTCCTCATTCAACTCAAGAGCCCTCTTATAGCTGTGAATCTGGTAGCGGTCTTGCGCCCCGGCTATGTATGCCTGGATTTGTTCAATTAAGCAAGGTACGAGATTGAAGGTCTGATGTATCCTGGGATAGCCTGCAAGGATTGTCAGCATATTTAAGTAATCCTTGATTGCGTGCAAACGCACCCAGGGCAGATAGAGTTCATTTGTGAGCAGGTCGCGGTAATACGGCTGGTGCATATGCCAGATGAAGGCGAGGTAAAGCATTATAAAATTATATTTTAAGTTGAAGTAAAAGTCAAGAAAAAGCCTGCTCTACGGGTGAGAGACCTTGAGTAGATTTTTCTTGATCCTGATAAAACAAAAAACCCTCGGGGAATTATTCCCCCGAGGGTTTTTTGTTGCTAAACAAGTTTGCTTAGAAGGTTACTTTCATTGAGCCGATTAATTCTACGGCTGTGGCCTTCTGCCTGTAAGGATATACTCCGTCAAGCCCGTTTATTGCACTGCTGGGAATGAAGAGTCCGCCTAATAAAGACAGCTGGACATCTTCGGTATAATCATAAGCTAAGGTGGCATCAATTTCATGTCCAAGACTTGCCTTATGGCTCATGGTAAAGGTTTGCCCACCATTCTGACCTGAAAGTATAGCGTACCTTCCCTCCGCATACTTTTTGGCAAACCAGCCGGTAACATAATCTAACTTTGCGGTTAAATCAGCTGCGGGCTTGGCTTTTAGAGAGACACCAAAGAGATGGGCATTAGAGAAGCCCATTATGGCATTGATAAGATGGCCAAAGGTTTGGTCTTCAAACATTGGATCCCATCCCTTGTAAGCGGTTGTTCCTGTTTTATCTCTGCTTTCTCCCGAGAGATAAATATAGGCGCCGGTAATGCTGGGTTCCCATTTGGAAATCGCAGCTATATCCTTTAAATCATAGGCAGCTATAATCTCTGTTCCCCAGGCGCTCCTGGGAGAGGTTAAGGCTTTAGCGGCATCGCTAATCCATCTTGCGTTAGGATCAAGTTTAGGATTATAGGTTCCAAACTGATAGGCAACCTGTGCATCTAAGGTAAGATTCTTTACGCTTTTGTTAACTGCGCGCACACCTATTGTGTTGACTACGTCATCTTTTTGTTTGACATCCGCAAGCGTAGCAGCGGCATTATCAAAACTAGTAGCTGCGCCAGTGTCCAAATTTGTTACCCCGCCCGTACGCGGGATATTGCGTTTTTTAGCGAAATAAAAGCCCTCTATATTGGTTTGCGGGCTTAATTCGTAGGCGGCATTGACGCCATATAAAGTTGCATCATCGTTTATTGAGGTAGTGCCTTCTGCAGCCTTACCATAGACTAAATCCAAAATCAATGGATTGTAATCTAATCTGGCGTGAATGGCGTCCCAGGACTTGCGCGCGCTTAAATCGACTGTTGCTAAGTCTGAAGATGAAGAAGCGCCGTTGGTATCCGGGTCACCGACAATCCAGCCATTACCGAAACGGGCTTCAAAGCGGCCGACAGTTAAGGTTAAGGGTGAATAGAGGAACTCTTTTAAGGTAATAGATGCTAAATCAAGGTCAATTTGCCTTTCTGACTCAGTACCTTCTCCGTTCCAGTGCCTTTCATTTAATAACCTTATACTGGTGGAGACATTGTCTGAAAGGTCGGCGTCCACGCGTAGTCTGACAATAGAAAGAAGTAATTCATGCTTATCATTTCTACTATCAGTGGCGCTTGTAACCAAAAGGCTCCTGGTTTTATCCAGGTCAAGATTGTTACGCAATGCAGCGGCTGCAACGATATCTCCGCTTACCTTTACATTTTG
>MHGN01000018.1:19636-62451 GCA_001805575.1 Omnitrophica WOR_2 bacterium RIFCSPHIGHO2_02_FULL_45_21
GAGCGATGAAACTCACTATCGCCAACAAGCAGATCCATATACCTAAACGTTTTGCCATTTGTTTACCTCCTTTGTTTTGTTTTGATTTTTCAGTATACATTTTAATAACTTATAATCTATATTGTTAACTAAGGTAACGACCTGACTGATGCTTTTACCCTACGCATTATATTCTAAAAAGCTTATGGCTATGAGCGTGAGGTTTCCGATAGTTTACAGGCATTTTAGGTTTTAAGCCCCCTTTCCGCCTCTGATTGTAACTATCACCTTACGGCACAGTTGTTCTCTTTTTATCATACAACATATAGTTTGTCAAGAGAAAATTTTAAAATTATTTTATCGGCTTACCCCCCTCGGTGGGCTTGCGCGGTGAAAACTGGGACTTAGGGGCAACGGATACGGTTATGCCGGCCTTGTTTGCCTTTTCATCTATAGTGATGATGCAGGTTTCATTCTCTTTCTCAAAGCTGATCATTCTTCTGCCATGTTCAACAATGTTAAGTAGCTGCCAGTTATAAAGCGGCATCTGTTCTTTGAAAAAGACAACCGCCTGTTCTCCTGTTGCCTTGCCATTATACTTTAAGAGCCCGGCGCGAAAACCCGTGGTCTGGAAGGCGTAGGATTCCTCCGGCGCAAACTTAAATACCGCGGGCACAGGGATGTCTGAAAATTTTAGCAATGCCGCCGGCTCTAATGCCGGTACCTGGGTGGGGTCAGAACTTTTGCTGGTAGTGGCGCATCCTGTCAAAAGGAGTAAGCAGTAGACAGTAGTCAGTAGAGAGAAGATAGTTGATGGTTTATAGTTTATAGTTGATAGCTTTAAATTTTTTCTGTTTTGCATTCATCCCTCCGTCTTTTGACCCGTAACCTGTGACTTGTAACTTAGAATAATGCCCCTGGCAGGAATCGAACCTGCCCACATGGTTTAGGAAACCACCGCTCTATCCTTATGAGCTACAGGGGCGTTTGTATCAAATCGCTTAGCGTTTAGCGCGATAAATCGCGCCGCTACAAACAGGGCAGCGGAGGCATTTATGCCGCGTTGTTTATTCCCCTTCGAATTTCACTAACGAGACTATAGGGTATTTTTTGAGTTTCTCTCTTCCTTTTAAATCCACCAGCTCAATGACAAAGGCAATCCCGATGATTTTTGCGCCTTGAGCTTCAAGCAAGTCCGCAACTGCTTTGACTGTTCCGCCGGTTGCTAAGAGGTCATCAATAATTAAGACCTTATCTTTTGGCTTGAGCGCATCTTCGTGGATTTCTAAGCTATCAGTGCCGTATTCTAAGTTATAGCTGATGCCTTTTGTTCTCCCGGGAAGCTTCCCCTTTTTACGCACCGGGATAAAGCCTAAATGAAGTTTTTGCGCCAGAGCTCCGCCGAAGATAAAACCCCGCGCCTCAACTCCTACCACATAGTCAATTTTGCTTTTGGAGAATTTCCCGGCAATCAAATCTACCGCCCTGGTAAATGCCTTTTGGTTTTTTAATAAAGTAGTGATGTCCCTGAATAAGATTCCCGGCTTGGGAAAGTCAGGAATGCTGCGGATGGAGCGAGCAAGGTCAATTGCGTTTTTCATAGAGCGTCTTTTCTCATCAGCCCTTTCTGGCTTTATTTCGCTGGCGCGGCGCAGGATTCTCTGAGCACCAGCCTTGCCGGTAATGTTGTTTTCACTGGTAGTTTTGCTTTTCTCTCGGCAATTTGATTCAGGGTTTCTAAGCCAAGTTGGCCCATTTCAACAATGGGCTGCCTGACCGTAGTTAAAGGAATAGATGAATAGATCGCGATGGGATTATCGTCAAAACCGATAATGGATAAATCCCCGGGGATAGAAAGCCCTTCTTTTCTTGCCAGGTCAATGGTCTCTAAAGCCATCACATCGGATGCGGCAAATATCGCAGTAGGCCTCTGGTGCAGGTGGAGCAGTTTTTCCGCGGCGTTACGCGCCGGAGTGCGCAGGAATTCGCCTATAGTGATATATTCGTCTTTAAGCGGTATCTTATGTTTAGCCAGCGCTTCTTTATAACCCTTAAGCCGGCTCTTACCGGCATAGGTATGCAGGTCGCCGGCTATGGTAGCGATTTTTTTATGGCCTAATTTGAGCAGGTAATTGACTGCTTCAAGGGCCGCCTTTTCATTGTCTATAGAGATGCAGTTAATATCTTCGCTAAAAAAATTATTCAGCACTAGATAGGGGATACCTTTGGCAATTACTTTTTTCAGGGTTACCTTATCGCTGTCAATATCCGCAAATAACAGCCCGTCAAGATAATTTGACTGCAGGACAGGCCAATTCAGCCAGTCCTCGTGCTGGAGCCTGTCGGTGATGTGGATTAAGACATCAGCTTTTAGATGGCTGGCAGACAAGCTCACCCCTTTAATAATTTCAGAGGCATAAAAGGAATGCAGTACGTCTTCAAAGCGGGGAACGATAAGCGCATAGGCTTTTGACTTGGTTTTCATTTATCTCCTTTTAAATCCTGTCAACCTCGTAGGTTAGCAGGGTTACTTTATTCTGTCGTATCCTGGGCAATAGCTAATTTACGTAGTTTCTTAAGGGCGGCTTCTTCAATCTGGCGCACTCTTTCCCGTGAAATACGCATTTTCTTTGCTGCTTGAGCCAGGGTATGCGCTCTTTGGTCATTTAGGCCAAAGCGCATATCTAAAACCATGCGTTCGCGTTCGTTCATATGGTCAAGAAGGTTGGTCACCCTTTCTTTATTAAATGTCCGGGATAGGCCTGCTTGCGGAGATTCGCTTGAGGTATCTTCAATCAGGTCTTTTATCTGGTCTTCTCCTCCTTCCCCAATAGGGGCATCTAAAGATGAGGTTCTGGAGATCCAGGAGATAAGCTGTTGGAGTTTTGCCAGCGGCATTTTCATTTCCCTGGATAATTCATCCAACGAAGGCGTGCGGCCTAACTTCTGGGTTAAGGCTTCAGTAGTCTTTTTCAATCTGGCAAGCATATCGCTGACATATACCGGCACTCTCACTAACCTGCCCTGGTCCGAAATTGACCGGCTGATTGCCTGTCTTATCCACCAGGCGGCGTAAGTGGAAAAACGAAATCCCCGCAGGGGATTGAATTTGTCTACCGCCCTCATCAGCCCGACGTTACCTTCTTCTATTAAATCCATAAAGGCAAGGCCAAAGTGGGTATAGCGTTTGGCGATATTAATCACGATGCGCAGGTTGGAACGGATCATTTTATTACGCGCTTGCTCATCGCCCTTTTTTACCCTTTTAGCCAGAGCTATTTCTTCTTCAGGCCCAAGCAGCGGTATATGGCGGATTTCTTTGAGGTATGTTTTAATTGATTCCATCTTTCAGGTTTCAGGTCACAGGTTGCGGCCTGAAACCTGCGGCTTGTGCCTTGTGACTGTTTTCGCTTCTTTCAACACTGCCTGCGCCGCGGCTAAGCGCGCAATAGGCACCCGAAACGGCGAACAAGAGACATAATTCATTCCTACCTTATGGCAGAATTCTATTGACAGGGGATCTCCTCCATGTTCACCGCAGATGCCGACTTTTAAATCCTTACGTACTTTTCTTCCTTGCTTGATGCCGATTTCAATTAACTGGCCAATGCCTTCATAGTCAATGGTTTGAAAGGGGTCGTCTTTGAGGATCTGTTTATTCAGGTAATCCGGCAGGAATCCGCCGATATCATCGCGCGAAAAGCCAAAACCCATCTGGGTGAGGTCATTGGTGCCAAAAGAGAAGAATTCAGCTACTTCGGCAAGCCGGGCCGCAATGAGGCTTGCCCTGGGAACCTCAATCATTGTGCCAAAGAGATGGGGAATTTTCTTCAGCTTGTATTTTTTCAAGGCCTCTTGATAAACCTTTTTACATAGCGCCAATTGGTCGGTTAATTCCCTGACTGCGCAGACAACCGGAACCATAATCTCCGGCTCTGCCTTTTTACCTTGCTGTAATAGTTGTGCCGACGCTTCAAATATTGCCCGTAGCTGCATTTCAGTTACTTCTGGATAGGTAATGCCTAAGCGCACACCGCGGTGGCCCATCATCGGGTTATTTTCGTGCAGCGCATCCGCCCGTTTCTTGAATTCTTCCAGGCCGATGCCTACGCTCGCGGCCAGCTCTGCCTGTTGTTTTTCCTCCCGGGGGACAAACTCATGAAGCGGAGGATCAAGCAGGCGGATAGTAACCGGTAAGCCCTGCATCGCCTCTAAGGTTGCCTTAATGTCAGCCTTTACGTAAGGAAAGAGTTCATCCAGGGCTTTTCTTCTTTCCTTTTCGGTTTTGGAGATGATCATCTGGCGCAGTTTAAAGAGCGGTTCTTCTGCGCCTTTGCCGTAGAACATATGTTCGGTTCTAAATAACCCTATACCTTCGGCGCCGAATTGACGCGCCTTCCTGGCGTCTTGCGGGGTATCGGCATTGGTGCGTACTTTAAGCCTGCGAAAAGAGTCGCAGAGTTTTAAGAATTTAAAGAGGAGTTTATTTTCTAGAGAAGCATCCATCATTTTGAGCTCTCCCGGATAAACGTTCCCCTTAGTTCCATTTAAGGTAATCCAATCACCTTCTCTGAAGACTTTATCATCCACATTCATGGTTTTGGCCTGCGCATTAATCTGTAAAGCGCCGCAGCCGACAATGCAGCATTTACCCCAGCCCCTGGCAACCAACGCGGCGTGAGAGGTCATTCCGCCTCTGGCAGTAAGTATTGCCTGGGCCGCGCGCATTCCTTCCACATCTTCGGGATTGGTTTCTTCTCTTGCCAGGATAACTTTCTTGCCTTCTTTTGCCCAGCGGACCGCATCCTGGGAAGAAAAGACGAGCATACCGCTTGCGCCACCGGGGCCTGCCGGAAGGCCCTTGGCAATCGGCTTAAACGCTAACTCTAACTTGGGGTCAATGACCGGATGAAGCAATTCATCAAGCTGGGTAGGCGCTACCCTCAATACCGCCTCTCCTTTGCTGATCAGTCCTTCTTTATACATCTCCAGCGCCATGCGCACCGCTGCCGGGCCGTTACGTTTACCGATACGGCACTGGAGCATAAAGAGGGTTCCCCTTTCAATGGTGAATTCAATATCCTGCATATCCCGGTAGTGCTTTTCTAATCGCCTCTGGATGTTAAAGAGCTCTTTATAGATCTTGGGCATTGCTTTCTCAAGGGTAACTAACTCTCTGTTGTGTTCGCTCTTTGAATATTCATTAATCGGGGCCGGGGTGCGCAGTCCGGCAACTACGTCTTCGCCCTGGGCATTGCTAAGATATTCTCCATAAAATTTGTTTTCTCCGTTACCGGGATTTCTGGTAAAGGCAACTCCGGTTGCGCAGTTCTCTCCCATATTGCCAAAGACCATGGCCTGGACATTGACCGCGGTTCCCCATTCATGCGGGATATTTTCAATCTTGCGGTAGGAAACCGCGCGCTTACCGTTCCAGGAGGAAAAGACCGCGCCGATTGCGCCCCAGAGCTGTTCGCAGGGTTCGTCGGGAAAATTCCTTTTCAGGACTTCTCTTATCTTTTCCTTGAATAGAGCGCAAAGCTTTTTTAAATCCTCTGCCTCTAAATCCGTGTCGTTAGTCATTCCCTTTTGCTTCTTCATCTCTAACATGAGCTTCTCAAGCTGTCTGCGGATCCCTGCCGCATCGCCTTCAGGCTCAATGCCGGCCGCCTTTTCCATCACCACATCCGAATACATCATAATCAGCCGGCGGTAGGCATCGTAGACGAAACGTTCATTGCCGCTTTGTCTTATTAGTCCCGGGAGCGTCTTTTCGGTCAGGCCGACATTCAGCACTGTCTCCATCATTCCCGGCATTGACCTGCGCGCTCCCGAGCGCACAGAGAGCAAAAGCGGATTATCAGGAGCGCCGAATTCTCTGCCGAGTGAGCCCTCAACTTTCTTTAATGACTTCTCCACCTCTTGCTTAAGGCCTTTTGGGTAAGTCAGTTTATGCGCATAATAATATATGCAGACCTCGGTGGTGATGGTAAAGCCAGGGGGAACCGGAAGGCGTAAATCCTTATCTCCGGACATCTCCGCCAGGTTAGCCCCTTTACCGCCGAGGAGATTCTTCATACTCTGGTTACCGTCTGCCTTTCTTCCTCCGAAGTTGTAAACATATTTTTTTGCCATTGCTTTTAATTCCCTTCTTGTTTTACTGAGAAACGGATAAATAATGGAAAGCTCTATTTCGCTACCAGGAAAATTTTTGCCGTCTGCTGCGGCTTACCAGAGGATTTCCATTATTTTCGCGTAATTCAATAGTGGTTTAACTTTTCTGAACAATACTCTCTGAGTTTATCAATACTGATGCGTTCCTGCTTCATTGTGTCCCTCTCCCGTACGGTTACCTGTTTATCATCTAATGATTGTACATCAACTGTCAAGCAAAATAGGGTTCCTACCTCATCCTGCCGACGATAGAGCTTGCCGATTGAGGCAGTATCATCATAGACACAGGCGTAATGCTTCCTCAAATCTTCATAGATTTTTTTTGCCAGTTCAACGAGCTGCGGCCTATTTTTTAATAACGGCAGGACTGCAATTTTAACCGGAGTAAGCTCTTTAGAGAATTTTAGAACCGTCCTGTTTTCGTCCTTGACTTTTTCTTCCCAATAGGCATCAACTAAAAAGGCCAGCGCCGCCCTATCCACTCCGCCGGAAGGCTCAATAATATAAGGGATTATTCTTTTTTTGTCAAGGGCATCAAAATAAGAGAGGTCTTTCCCGGAAAATTTAGCGTGCTGGACTAAGTCAAAGTCGCTCCTATTGGCAATACCCTCTAATTCTGACCAGCCAAAGGGAAATTGATATTCTATATCAGAGCAGGCCCTGGCATAGTGGGCAAGCTCTTCTTTTGCGTGCGGCCTGAGCCTCAGGTTCTGCTTCTTTATTCCTAAGCGCAGGTACCAGTTATATCTTTCATTTACCCAGTATGCGTAATATTTATCCGCCTCTTCCGGCCTGACAAAATATTCAATCTCCATCTGCTCAAATTCCCGGGTGCGAAAGGTAAAATTGCCCGGGGTTATTTCATTGCGAAATGATTTTCCGATCTGGGCCACGCCAAAGGGGAGTTTCTTGCGCGAGACATCCAGGATATTCAGGAAGTTAACGAATATGCCTTGGGCGGTTTCAGGGCGAAGGTAGGTTAAGCTCGCCTGATCCTCAACTGCCCCCTGATGAGTTTTATACATAAGATTAAAGGCCCGCGCTTCGGTTAAATCATTACTGCCGCACTGCGGGCATTTACCCTGGGCCTGTTCAGGGCGCCATCTTTTTTTGCAATTTTTACAATCAACTGAAAGATCCGAGAAGTTCGCAGTGTGTCCTGATGCCTCCCAGACCTTCGGATGCATCAGTATCGCTGAATCTAAACCCGCCATATCTGAGCGTCGATAGAGATTATCCCTCCACCAGGCCTCTTTGATGTTGCGTTTTAATTCAGCGCCCAGCGGCCCATAGTCCCAGGTATTGGCTAAGCCGCCGTAGATTTCCGAGCCCTGAAAGATGAAACCCCGGCGCTTGCAGAGCGAAACGACATTCTCCATGAGAAGTGTATGGTTATCTGTTTTACTTATGGCCATATTTTGTGAATTCTTCTAAATAAGATTTTGCTATTTCCGCATCAACGATGCCCTCTTCTACACATTTATTAATAGATTCAAACAGTGATTGCATCTTATAGCTGGAGCCGGTCTGGATAATCGTAGGCAGTTGGACAAGCTCATCACCGCGGATAATCCGTTTTACCGCGTCAGTAACTATGATTACCTCGCAGGCAAGAACTCTGCCGAGTTTATCTTTACGCGGAAGCAGCACCTGCGAGACAATACCCTTTGTGCAATTTGCTAATTGAGAGAGCATCTGTTTTCTATTTTCCGGCGGAAAAAAACCTATTAAGCGGTCTATACCCTGCAACGTATTCAGGGAATGAAATGATGCGACTACTAAATTTCCTCCCTCAGCCGCAGCGATCGCATTTTTTACCGTTTCAATATCATCCAGTTCTCCGATTACTATTACGTTAGAGTCTTGCCTGAAAGTACTTTTCAGGGCGATAGAAAATGAGCTTGCATCTATTCCGATTTCTCTCTGTTTGATTATGCTCTTCTGGCCGGTATGCACATACTCAATAGGCCTTTCAAGGGTTATGACAACGGCTTTTCTTTCCTGGTTTATTAATTCCACCATCGCCGCTATGGTGGTAGTTTTACCTGAGCCTGCAGGTCCGACGATAAGCAATAAGCCGTCTTTTAGCCGCGCCAAGTCTTTTATTACCTCCGGTAAATTTAATTCTTTAAAAGAAGGTATCTTTGTGCTTATAAGCCTGAGCGTAGCCTCCATAAAACCTTTCTGCTGATGCAGGTTAATCCTGAAGCGGTTAGCTAAATCGTATTGCAGGCCGAAGTCTAACTCTTTTTCCTGCTCAAATTTCCTTATCTGCAAGTGCGTCATTATGCTGTAAAGCAATTTTGTGATTTCATCGTGAGAGAAGGCAGGTATATCTATTGCTTCTATTTCACCGTGAATACGCAATGCCGGAGGCCTGTCCGCAAGCAAGTGCAGGTCAGAGGCTCCTTTACTGATAGTTAAGGCCAATAGTGTATTAATATTCAGATGGTCAACAAATTTTTTGATCTCGTTCCTATCGTTTTCTTCTATAGTTTCAAAATTTGCCCCTATGCCGAATAGATCCTTATCTTCAAGAGACTCGACCCTGGCCACTTGAGCAACTGCATTGATAAGCTGTGTATCTTTAGCCAATCGGAAGGCGAGTTTTATCATGCTGTTTAAGGGCGGGGTTTTGTTCATTTCAAGGTAGATACCTTCAGAACTTATGTCTTTAGCCATTATCGTTGTTTTCTCTGTCGCTAGCCCTTGCGCATCAAGCATTTCGCAGTTAACAGGCATTGTGTTATAAATCCTGTACATCTGTCTTTTATCTGATAATTTAAATATTGCCATAGTTTCTCTCCCTTTTTATACTTTCGCGGCCAAAAACCGCCCCGCCGATGGCTGGGCGGATGGGTTTGGCCGCTCAAGTATTTCGCCAAGCAAGGAACCCCAGGCCTTAGCCTGGGAGGGGCTCCATTTTTAGTTTGGCAAGTTCCTCTTCTTTGATAGTAAAACTATGTTTTGGCTCAGGGAATTTTTCCTGGAGCACTTCGTTTTTATATTCTTCGACGGCCTTAAGAATTAAAGGAGAAAGATTGATATATTTCTTCACAAATTTAGGGGTAAAACGTTCAAAAAGCCCCAGCAGATCATATGTAACTAACACCTGGCCATCACAATGCACTCCTGCGCCGATGCCGATAGTTGGGATGGTTAATTTTTGGGTAATCAGCTTTGCTATTTTATCCGGAACGCATTCTAAGACGATTGAAAAACAGCCTAACCTCTCTAAGAGCGATGCCTGCTCAATAAGTTTTTGGGCTGCTTCCGCGTCTTTACCCTGAACCTTAAAGCCTCCTGACTTATCAGCGGTTTGCGGGGTTAAGCCGATATGCCCGATTACGGCAATACCTGCGGAAATAATTTCTTCACTTACCTCAAGGCATCGGTCAAACCATTCTAACTTTATGCAATCACAGTATGCTTCATCAATAAAACGTTTGGCATTTTTTACTGATTCATGCGGATTTACCTGGTATGATTCATAAGGCATATCGCCGATAACAAGGGCATGCCGGACAGCCCGGGTTACTGCCTTGGCGTGATGAAGCATCTCTGACATTCCCACCTTGGTAGTTGAGTCTAACCCCAAGACGACATTGGCAAGAGAGTCCCCCACCAGAATCATATCTATGCCAGCCCGGTCAATTAAAGATGCCAAAGGATAGTCGTAGGCGGTGAGCATGGTAATTTTGCGTTTATTCTTCAGGGCTATGATATCTTTTGCGGTAATTTTTTCTTGTCCCATATTTTCATCAAGGGTTACTAATCAACCTTGGCCTTTTACTCGTTTTCGTAAATATTCATCAATTGCCAGTGCCGCCTTTTTCCCTGCCCCCATTGCCGCGATGACCGTATCTGCCCCGCTGACAATATCGCCTGCGGCAAAAACCCCGGGAATTGAGGTCATAAAATTTTTATCCACTACAATTGTCCCATCGGGATTTGTTTTAAGTTCTGCTGTAGCTTTGCTTAGAAGCGGATTAGGGGTTTGTCCGATTGCCACAATCAGGGTATCTATATCCATAACGAAGTTTGAGTCCTTTATCATGATTGGCCGCGGCCTTCCTGAATTATCGCACTCGCCTAACTGCATTTTTACGCATTCCAGCCCCTTGACGAAGCCATGCTCATCGCCAAGGATGCTTACCGGCTGGCTAAGCAGTTGAAGGCTTATCCCTTCATCTCTGGCATTTTGAATTTCTTCGCTTCTTGCCGGCATTTCTGCTTCGCTTCGGCGATAAACTATTGTCACCTCGCTTCCTAATCGCAGGGCGCAGCGGGCAGCGTCAAAGGCAACATTACCGCCTCCAATCACTGCTGTTTTCTTGCCGATATTAACAGGGGTTCTGTATTCCGGGAATGCATAGGCGCGCATTAGATTTATGCGGGTCAAGAATTCGTTAGCCGAGTAAACCCGGCCTAAGTTTTCTCCCGGAATGTTTAGAAATTGCGGCAGGCCCGCGCCCAGTCCCAGGAAAATTACAGGATACCCCTTTTCAAAGAGGTCTTTTATGGTAAAGGTTTTGCCAACTAAAACATTGGTTTGTATTTCTACGCCCAAACTTTTTATATAGGCGATTTCTTCATCTACAATTTTCTTAGGCAGGCGAAACTCCGGTATGCCATAGCTAAGCACTCCGCCAGCTAAATGTAATGATTCAAAGAGCGTAACCGAATATCCAATTTTAGCAAGGTCTGCGGCTATTGTCAAGCCCGCAGGGCCGGAGCCGACTACGGAAATTTTGGTCGCAGGCCGCAGGTTGCAGGTCTCAGGTTCTTTACTTGTGACTTGTGACTCCCGACTTGTGACTGGGGACCTGCCATAGTCTGCGGCATATCTTTCCAGCGCTCCGATATTGATAGGGATTTTCTTCTTATTGAGGATGCACATTGCCTCGCACTGCTCCTCCTGCGGGCAGACCCTGCCGCAGACAGCGGGAAGATTATTTCTTTCTTTGATTTTAGCCAGGGCTTCTTTGATTTTATCTTCGCGGATGAGTTTTATAAAAGCGGGTATATCTATTTCAACCGGGCATCCTTTAACGCATAAGGGGTCTTTGCACAAAAGGCAGCGCTCGGCTTCTTCCCGCGCCTGTTTCTTCGTATAGCCCAGGGTAACCTCAAAGAAGTTTTGGATTCTTTTTTTTATATCCTGCTGCGGAACTTTTGCTCTCATCTTTTACATTTTCCTGGGGCAGTTTTTATTAAGGCATCCTTCCTTTTCCTTGAAGGAATTCAATCTTTTCTCTAATTCAGGGAAATCAACCAAATGTCCGTCAAACTCAGGGCCATCCACACAGCCGAACAAGGTCTTGCCTCCCACGCTAACCCTGCAGCTTCCGCACATTCCGGTGGCGTCAACCATGATCGGATTGAGGCTGACAATAGTTCTGATACTGTAAGGTTGGGTAAGCTCTGAGACGGCCCGCATCATCGCTACAGGCCCGACCGCATAGACCAGATTGGGGTATTTGCTATGAGTTGATTTTTCTATTACCGTAAGTAATTCTTTCAGAGGATCAGTGACCAGCCCCTGCTTACCGTATGAACCGTCATCGGTTGTAATAAACAACTCATCAGAGGCCTGTTTTAGCTCGTCTGCTAAAATAATTGACTCTTTAGTGCGGGCGCCGATAATAGTAAGCAGCCGGTTTCCCGCTTTTTTGAAGCTCCTGGCTACCGGTAAGACCTCGGCAATGCCGACGCCTCCGGCAACACAAACTACAGTGCCAAAGTTTTCAATCTGAGTCGGTGTTCCTAATGGGCCTAAGATATGCCGCAGAGAGTCGCCAACGTTAAGGGCGCCTAATTCCCGGGTTGAGAAACCAACCTCCTGGAAAATGATGCTGACTGTCCCCTTAGTTCTGTCGCAATCGGCAATGGTTAAAGGTATGCGCTCGGAATTCTTATTACTGACAATAACTACAAATTGGCCGGCCTGCGTATGGCTTGCGATATCAGGGGCGTTTATAACAAACTTTTTGGTATCTTTGCTCAGCCATGATTTTCCTAATATCTTAAACATTTTTAAAGGTCTTTTTCTTCTATTATCCTGTATTCTGTGTTCGCTATTTTTTCAAGTAGAGCTTGCCCTTTTTCCTTGCCCAGGACAAATACTGTTGTGCTTAAGATATCGGCAGTGGTGGCGTCTTTAGTAATTATAGTTACCGAAGCCAGGCCATTATCCACCGGATAGCCTGTTTCGGGATTGATAATATGGCTGTAGCGTTTGCCTGCGAGCATAAAATATTGCTCATAATCTCCTGAGGTAGCCACTGCCTGGTTTTCCAGGTCTAAATAAAAAAGAAGCTTCCCGGGATTGCGCGGATGCTGAATCCCGATATGCCACTTGCGTTTTCCTTTCTTGCCTAAACAGTAGATGTTTCCTCCGGCATTGATTAAGCATGAGTTAATCCCCAGCGCCTTAAGCCGCAAAACAGCTTTGTCAACGGCATAGCCCTTGGCAATGCCGCCTAAATCAATGGACATTCCTGATTGCGTAAATTTAACCAATGATTCTTTCTGATTAATAAAAATTTTATCCGAGCCGACAAGGGTAAGCTTATCCCCAAGCTCATCTTCTGCCGGCAGGAGGTTCTCTGACTTCTTCTCCAGCGCCTCTTTAATCTTATTTTTCCAAGTATCAACAAGCGGGCTCACCGTGATATCAAAGGCGCCGCCGGAGAGCGCGTAATATTTTTTAGATTCCTTGATTAAATTCAGGAAATCCGGGCTGGCCTTGATTTCGCCGTTTTTATTAAGCCGGGATATTTCAGATGCCGGCGAAAACTTATTGGCAATATTTTCTATTTTTTTTATCTCCTCAAACGCCGCATTCATTGCCGTTTTATCCTGACAGGTGATTTCTACGAAGGTGCCCATCATAATGCGGGTTTCTTTATGGTATGGTTTTTGGGAACAACCGGCAAGAATAAATAACGAGCAGTATAGAACAATACAGGCCCGGCAAAATTTAATCTGACGCATATTATTTCTGAAAGAACTTCATCAGTTCTTCGTAAGATAACGTGTTGAGGAGATCATTCTTAGTCAGCCAGCCGCGCCTTGCCGTAGCCACGCCCAAGCGCATATAATTAAGCTGGCTGGCGCTGTGGGCATCAGTGGAAATAGCTAATTTTACGCCTTTTTCTTTGGCCTGGCGGGCGTGAGTGTCGTTTAAATCCAGCCGCAGCGGATAGCCGTTAATTTCTAAGGCTGTCCCATAATCTGAGGCGGCCTTAAAGAGCTGATGGAAGTCTACTCCATAGCCGTCCCGTGTTCCCCAGAGCCTTCCGGTAGGATGGGCAATGATATCCACATTTTTATTTTTACAGGCGCTCACTAAGCGTTTAGTGTTTTGAGTCTCCGATTGCTTAAAGCCGCTATGGATTGCCGCTAGCACAACGTCAAATTCAGCCAGAACACTATCAGGGTAATCAAGATTTCCCTCTGCGTCAATGTCAACTTCTGTCCCGAAAAGTATCCTGAAATTTCTCATTCGCGAGTTTAAT
Organism: Omnitrophica WOR_2 bacterium RIFCSPHIGHO2_02_FULL_45_21; assembly: GCA_001805575.1. Classification (GTDB taxonomy): domain Bacteria; phylum Omnitrophota; class Gorgyraeia; order Gygaellales; family UBA12090; genus 2-02-FULL-45-21. Next base: position 33,310 of record MHGN01000018.1, read on the forward strand.
TTATCCACCTCTCTCTTTTTTTCCTTTAGTTCCTTAATCGAGAGGCCTCCGGCTACCTTTAGGCTCTGCGAATGATCGCTGATGTTGAGGTATGTATATCCTGACTGCCGGGCCGCCTCAGCCATTTCCGGGATGCTCTGCTGGCCGTCAGAATATTTTGAATGGGAGTGAAAATCGCCTTTGATGTCTTTTAAAGAGACAAGCTCGGGCAGTTTATTTTGAGCTGCTAACTCCACTTCGCCGCGGTCCTCCCGTAACTCCGGCTCAATGAAGCTTAAGCCCAGCCGTTTAAAAATTTCTTCCTCTGTCCTGCCCGGAAGGCAGGTTTCTTTATTGCCTTTGAGCTTAAAAACTCCATATTCGTTTACCTTTAAATTTTTCTTGATTGCCAGTTGTCTTATTTTAATATTAAAATTCTTTGAACCGGTAAAATAAATCAGCGCCGCTCCATAGCTTTTTTCTTCCACTACCCTTAAATCCACCTGGGCGCCTTCATCGGTGATCACGGAAGATTTGCTTTCGCCTTTTGCAGTTATATCTTTAACCGCAGGCAGTTTTGTAAAGGCCTCGATTACCTTATTCCTTGAGTCCGAAACAACCAAGATGTCGATATCCCGTATTGTTTCCTTCATTCGGCGCAGTGAACCGCAGGCAGTTATTTTCTTCACATAGTCGTGCGCTTTGAGCGGTTTTATGAATTCATCCGCCCTGAGCATGGCTGTATCCAGGTCCATTCTCTGGCGGCCTTTTTCAAGCAGGGCTATGCCTTTTAAGATATTTTCCACCGTTTTTTCTTTTATCCCTTTTAGCCCGGAGAGTTTTCCCTGGCCGGCAGCTTTTTTTAACCCGGCGATACTTTTTATTTTGAGCTCTTCAGAAAATAGTTTTGCATGTTTTGGGCCGAGGGAGGGGACATTCAACAAATCCATCAGCCCTTGAGGAATTGTCTTCCTGAGTTCATCGTAAAACCTGAGTTTTCCGGTTTTTACGATTTCAATGATTTTTCCGGAGAGGTCAGGGCCTATCCCGGGGATAAGCCTGAGCTGATTTTCATTAATCAAGTCCCGGGCATCCTGGTTGAGGCTTTCGATATTCTGCGCTGCCCGTTCATAGGCGCGCATGCGGAAGACATTTTCACCCTTGAACTCTAAGATTCTGGCAATGTTACGAAATATTTTGGCAATGGCCTTACTTATCATCCCGATTGAAGTCCTTCGCCCTAAAACCTTTTAGGGCGCGCATAGTTATAAAATAAAAAGAATGTGTCTTGATAGTAGCGCTATTACCAATGAGATCAAATAGTATATGCTGGCTTATTCCAATGGCCAGGGAAATCCAGAAAATTCCAAGTTTATAGATATAAATAAGAAGCCAGAAGAGAAAGAGGAATTCCAAGGAATGAAAAATAAGGATCAAGTATACGAATCGCTGTTCAACGCAATATCGCCAGAAGCGCTTGAGATTGAGGCTGGGGCCTTCCTGAAGGCAGTAATCAAAGAGGTGGTCAATGTCAATAACTAAACCGCCGATAAAAGAAGCGATAAAACACGATACTGACTTTGTAATTAAATAGATAACAGCCGATACCGCTATCGTAGCTTTAAAATGATATAATGCCTTAATTTTTTATTCCCTTTATACACTTGGCAAGTAGAGGTATTTCAGGCTTACAAAGTGCAGGTGTTTTTTTGGCCTACCCGTAAGCTGTAGCTTGCCTCAATGGTCTTCACTAAATACGTTAGCGCCGCGTTGACCGGGGTTGCTATGCCTAAGCCCTGGGCCTGTCTTACCACTGCCCCGTTTATAAAATCAATTTCAGTGCGCCTTTGTTTTAAAACATCCTGGAGCATGCTAGAGACGTTATTGGCGGTTGCTTCACAAACTGCCTCAACCTTAGAGAGCGGGTCGTCATAAATTAACCTGATCCTTTTTTTCTTCGCCACTTTTATTGCCTCATTGACCGCTTCTTCCAGGATTTTCCTTGTTCCGTCAAATTCAATCAGCCTGCCGTTGTTTAAGCGGGTGATTGCGGTAAGGGCATTGATGCCTACGTTGATCATCAACTTTGACCAGAGCAGGGCCTTAATGTCTTTGCTAATGCAGGTCTTAAGCCCCGCCTTGTTAAAGAGTTCGCGGATAGAGCGCAGTTCAGCGGTAATTTTGCCATCCATGCGGCCGAACACTGTTTCCCCGCGCCCGGCGTGCCGTATTGATCCTGCGGCTAAGAGCGTTGCTCCGTGATTAGTGGTGCCGCCAAGGGTTTTTTCCTGGCCGGCCACTTCGGAGATGATTTCCGTGTTGCCTAAGCCGTTTTGCAGGCTGAGCACTAAAGTCGATTCGCCAAGCATGGGCTTGATATCCTTAAGGGCGCCTTTGGTGTCATAGGATTTTACCGCTATAATGATAAGGTCCTGGGGGCCTATTTCTTCGGCGCTTACGCTGACGTTGACTTTTGCCTGCCAATTACCCGAGACGCCCTCTGCTTTTATGCCTTGCTCTTTGATTTTTTGGGCGCGTTCGGCATTTTTATCTAAAAGCCAGATTTCTTCCCCGCTCTTTGAGAGAAAACCGGCTAATAAACATCCCATAGCTCCCGGCCCGACAATGGTTATTTTCATAATATCACCCCGCTGAAAGTTAACCTAATATGCTTAAGAGTTTTTCTGATTTCGGCCTGAGCTGTAAATGAAATTCCATAAAATTATGCAGGATGTTTTTGAGTTCATCTTTTATCTTTGCGCTCAAGCCCAGCCGTAAGGCATCATCCCAGTTCCCCTGCTCAATATGCAATATAGAGGCGATGGTTCCCCCGAGCACATCGCTAGAATAACTATCGGCAGCGCTGCATTCGCTGCAAATCAGCCCTCCGCGCTTGAGATTAAAAAAAGCCGCAACGGAAATATCCCGGTCGCAGGCTATACAGCCATCTAATCTAGGCCGAAAGCCGATGCTTTTTAAGAACTTAATCAGGAATATACACAAGACCTTTTCCGCATCAAAGCCGGAAGATATCTGTTTTAAGGCAGAGAGAGTCAGTTCGTATCCCTCTATATTTTTATCATTCGGCTGTATCAGCTGCCCTATAAGATCGATTATGTAACTGGCATAGGCAATTGATTTTAGATTATTTCTGATCACGGTAAAATCATCTTTTAAGTCACACTGTGAAATAAGATGCAGGCCTGAACTGCGCGCTTGATAAAAGATAATATCATTGAGAGAAAATGGCTCTAAGTTAGAGGCGAATTTCCTGGAGTCGCCGCGTATCCCTTTTAGAATTCCGTCTAATCTGCCGTAGTCTTTGCTAAAAAAATGCGCGATCAGGCTTGTTTCCCTGAAATCAAAGGTCTTTAATACTATTGCTTCGGTTTTTAGGATCATCGGAAAGTATATCAGGTTACCTAAATTAGATCCTTCAGCGCTTTAACAGGCTATAGAAACGAGCGCTGAAGGATCAAGATAAATCTGCCCGCAGGGCAGATTTATCTTGAATTGACATGGATTATTTGATTAAGTATCTGCTCTTGGTGCTTAAACATTATTTTTTTATCTTTGGGGCTTCTATCGTCGTAGCCGTAGAGGTGCAATAGGCCATGGATAATATAACGGACGAGTTCTTTCTTAAGCGAGGCCTTATAGAATTTGGCATTCCTTTTTGCGCTTTCTAAAGAAATGGCCAGGTCAGCGGTATTTTGGCCGTAATTGAAGACCAGGACATCCGTAGGCCTATTGGCCTTGAGATATTTTTGATTCAATAGCTTAATCCGGGTATCATTGAGAAAAACTATCCCCAGCAACCATTCCTCTGGCTGTTTTGATTTGCCCAAGCATGGCAATATTTTCCGGATCAGCTTTTTGGCCGCGCCATAGCTAATCGGCAGGGCCTGGCTGCTTAAGTTTCTTATGCTGATTTTCATACCGATAGAGCTTCTGGATACTTAATCCGTCCATGATATATCCCGCTTAAGATATGGGTAAAGACCCGGGCAATCTTCTCCAGGTCTTTTAAAGTCAGTTCGCAGCTATCTAACTGGCCGTCTATAAATTTATTGTTGATAACCTTATGCACTACTTCTTCAATCTTTGGGGCCTTAGGTTCGTTAATTACTCTTGATGCCGCTTCCACCGAATCTGCCAGCAGCACAATTGCGGTCTCCTTTGAAGTAGGGCGCGGCCCGGGATAACGAAAGCCTTCTTCATAGATTTTTTCATCCTCTTCGATTTCTTCCAGCGCCTTACGGTAAAAATAATAGACCAGGCCATTTCCGTGGTGTTGGGTTATAAAATCAATGATTGCCGGTTTGAGCCGGTATTTTCCTGCCAGTTCAACTCCTTCCTTAACGTGGTTCATAATAATCATTTTACTCATTGAAGGAGTAAGGCCTATATGTTTACTTAAAAGGCACTGGTTTTCCATAAAATATTCAGGGTGGGCGAGTTTTCCGATATCATGATAATATGAGCCGATGCGCGCCAGTAAAGGATTGGCTCCGATACTCTCTGCAGCTTGCTCGGCAAGGTTCCCTACCACCAAACAGTGATGGTATGTTCCGGGAGCTTCCAGTATCATTTTTTTTAATAAGGGATGGTTAAAGTCGGATAGCTCAAGTAAACTGATATTAGTGGTAATCCCCAGGAAATTTTCCAGGAACGGCAGGGTTCCGCTTACCGCAACTGCGCAGAGAATTCCGCTGTAGAGATTGGAAGCCAGAGATGCAAAGTTTACCGGCGGATAAGCCGCTAAGGCAATGCCTTGGCTTTCCATATAGCCAAAGCCATAAGTGAGCCAGTAAAGCAGAGATTGAATGATGCCGGATAGGCATCCTGCGGTTAAAATACGGCTCCTCTTTCTTAAGCCGAATACGATAATCGCCGCAGCCATAGCGGTTATTGAAAAAATGATGCTTAGATACAGGGAGCTGCCGGCAATCATTCCGGCATAATACGATGATAATACGCAAAAAGTAAAGGCGAGCTTGAGGTCATTATAAAATATGGTTACATACATAGCCAGAGCCGTAACCGGTATATACGGTGCCGGTATGCGATACTCTGTTAATTTACAGGTGCTAAAGATAAACAGCGCAAATAAAAAAATAAGTACAAGATAGTTATGCCGTTTATCCCGGGTAATTGCAGGCGGTGAAAATTTAAAATATAAGATAAAACTGATCAGCAGGAGCCCGCTTAAGATATTTATATTAAAGGCAATGGGCAAGAGGATTAGGATTATACCGCTTGCTATAAGAAAAGCTTGAGATTGGCAGCGCGCGATGAGGCGTAAGGCTTTATTTAGAGGGTGAGGATTTAAAGGCATTTCTAGCGGGCTGTATATATTTTCTCATAGGCAGCGATGATTTTCTGCACTAATTCGTGCCTGACTACATCTTTGCCGGTAAAATGGATAAATTTTATCCCTTGGATAGGTTTTAAGATCTCTATTGCCAGCACTAACCCTGCGGGTTTTCCTCCCGGAAGGTCGCTCTGGGTGGTATCGCCGGTAATAACGGTTTTAGAATCAAACCCCAAGCGGGTAAGAAACATCTTTAGCTGCTCAACAGTGCAGTTCTGCGCTTCATCAAGGATAACAAAGGCATCGTTTAAGGTCCTGCCGCGCATAAAGGCTAAAGGCGCTACTTCAATAGTTCCTATTTCAATGTATTTCTCTATCTGCTCTGCCTCCATCATATCGTAGAGGGCGTCGTAAAGCGGCCTCAAATACGGCAATATTTTTTCGTATAGAGTTCCCGGAAGATATCCTAAGGATTCCCCTGCTTCAAGAGCCGGACGGGTAAGGATTATTCTGCGCACATATCCTTTTCGTAAGGCCTCAACTGCCATTGCCATAGCCAGATAAGTTTTCCCGGTGCCTGCCGGACCAACGCCAAAAACAATATCATAATCCTTTATTGCCCGGACGTATTCACGTTGCGCGGCGCTTCTGGGGCTGAGCGTCCTGCCTTTAAATGAAAAACCGATATCCACCTTTTCAAGATCAAGGCCTTGTTTCGGCCGATGGTTTTCTGCGGGTTTTGGCGAATGAAACAAGTGCTGCAGCCCTGGTTTATCTATTCTTCGTCCCAGGCGGTTCTCGTTTAAGATATGCTCTATAATCGGCAGGGCGTTTTTAAGTTTTTTATTTCTGCCGGAGATTCTCAAGGTATCTAAGCGCAGAACGATTTCTACCCCCAAATCTTTTTCTAAAATCGGAAGATTTTCATCCCGGGGGCCAAAGAGCGCCAATGCCTCAGCGGCATTCTCTAACTTGATCTGTTTTTCCATTTACTATAAACTCTTAATCTCTTGGTATTTTTAGCTGCTGCCCGGCCCTAATTTTATCCGGGCTCTTGAGTTCGTCTTTATTCGCTTCAAAGATCTTCGTCCATTTTTTGCTTGTTCCGTAAGATTGAACAGAGATTTTTTGTAAGCTGTCGTCTTTCTTGACTATGTAGGTATCATATTTCTCTGCAGCCGTTCTCTGGGTTGATTTATCCTCATTCGGCTCAAATGCCGGAGGCGGAACTTCAAGATAACCGCGCTTTCCTTCGGGTGAGATATCCTGCGTTTCTCGCCGTTCAATCGGCTTCGGCGGTTCTTTAACTTTCTCAAATTTTACCGGGCTGTGCATTTCAATTTCTACAATTCTGGTTGTGCGTTGGATGAATTTTTTTGGCGCAGGAGCGCCGGCCGGCGCAGAGCCGGTTAAATATCCTTGATTACCGCCTGTCTCCTGGTCAACCCTGTCTTTTACTGCCGAGTATGTCCTGACTGTGCATCCGCTTAAAAATAGCATAGTTACCAAACCAGATACTGCCCACTGCCCACTGCCCACTGCCAATTTTTTCATAACTCCTCCTCTTATTTTTTACAGGCCAAGTTTAATTCGTTTAATTGCTTCGTTGTTGCTTTGCCCGGGGCGCCGGTCATAGGGCAAATTCCTTTCTGGGTTTTCGGAAAAGCGATTACATCACGGATGGAAGCGCATCCAGTCAGAATAGCAAGCAGCCTGTCTAACCCGAAAGCAATTCCTCCATGCGGGGGCGCCCCATAGGTAAACGCTTCTAAAAGAAATCCGAATTTTGCTTTTGCTTCTTCATCTGAAAGGCCGAGAATGCGGAAAATTTTTCCTTGCAGGCCTTGTTGATGAATTCTAATCGAGCCAGAGGCAATTTCATTGCCATTGAGCACTAAATCATATGAGCGTGAGCGGGCCACGCTAAACTCTCCTTTCTCTATCATAGGAATGTCTTCGGCATTAGGGGCGGTAAAGGGGTGATGCTCGGATTCCCAGCGCTTCTCTTCATTATTGTATTTAAATAAAGGAAAGTCCATAATCCAGACAAAAGCAAATTCGCCTTCCGCCAAACGCAAATCAGGTTTATCGCAGCGATAGCGTTCGATTGACTCTTTATATGTCATTCGTCTAAAGGGAACGGGTAATAGAATGCCTTTTAATTCTTTAAAGACAGCATAAAGAAGCCTTTCGCTTAAGCCTAAGACATCCTCTTCGTTGATAAAAGACATTTCCATATCTAACTGGGTAAACTCCGGCTGGCGGTCTGCCCTTAAGTCCTCATCGCGGAAGCATTTGGCAATCTGGAAGTATTTTTCCAGGCCTGAGACCATGAGCAGTTGTTTGAACAGCTGCGGAGACTGCGGTAAGGCATAAAATTCTCCAGGGTTAAGGCGCGAGGGAACCAGAAAGTCGCGTGCGCCTTCAGGAGTAGGCTTGGTAAGGATGGGCGTTTCTACTTCAATAAATCCGGCGCTATCTAAAAACTTGCGCAGGGCCTGATAGAGTTTATGCCTTAGGAGGATATTAGCTGACATCGTCTGCCTGCGCAGGTCTAAGTAGCGGTATTTAAGCCGAATCTCCTCCCCTGCCTCTAAGCTGCCGCTGATTTCAAAAGGCGGGATAAGCGCGGGATTGAGTATTTCTAATTCCAGGGCCAGGATTTCAATTTCACCGCTGGGTATCTTATGGTTAATTGTCCCTTCTGGCCGGGGGTTAACTTTACCTTTGAGCCGGATCACGAATTCGCTGCGTAAGCTTGCCGCCAGTTCGTAACTTTGAGGCGATTGCTTAGGAATAAATACTACCTGGGTTATGCCGCAGCGGTCGCGGATATCAATAAAAATGAGCTTGCCGTGGTCTCTGCGCGCGCCAACCCAGCCGCATAATACCACTTCCTTCCCAAGGTCATTAATGGTTAGTTCTCCGCAAGTATGGGTGCGCATCATAAGTTAGAGCCTTTTCTTTATCTCTTCAACAAAATTATCTAAGCCAATTTCTTCCTGTTTACCGGACTGCATATCTTTGAGAATTATCATTTGTTTCTTAAGCTCATCGTCGCCAAGTAAAGCCACAAATTTTACGGCTAAATCGTTGGCTCTGCGCATCTGGCCTTTTAAGGATTTGTTTTCATAGTCCGTTTCAGAAGCAACCTGCGCTTCGCGCAGTTTTTGCAGTAAGACAAAGCCCTGCTCTTTGGCAGAATTTCCCAAGCTGGCGATAAAAATATCCAACCTTGGTTTGGCTGCCGCGCATTCAAGCCCTGAGGCCAAAAGCAGCCGTTCAACTCCAAAGGCAAATCCCGCAGCGCCGAGTTCTGGCCCGCCAAGCTCAGGGATAAGGCGGTCGTAGCGCCCCCCGGCCGCGATGGCATCTTGAGCGCCTAAGCCCTGGTGGGTTATCTCAAATACCGTGCGGCTATAGTAGTCAAGGCCCCTGACCAGCGTAGGACTCAAGGAATAATTAATCTTAAGCCGGTCTAAGTTTTTCCGCACAATGAGAAAATGTTCGCTGCATCCGCTGCACAGATAATCTTCATAACGCAGCTTTAGGGTAGCGACTACCTGTGGACATCCTTCATTTTTACAATCGAGGACCCTGAAGACATTTTTCTTATAACGTTCATTACAGTCAGCGCAGAGTTTATTTAGATGGCCTTTAAGTTTTATGCGCAATATACTTTTAAGTTTTTGCTGGTCTGAAGAACAGCCTAAACTATTGAGCCTGATGGTAAAACCGTGCACCTTGAGCTCTTCTAAGATTCTCCGGGCTAATGCGATAATTTCACTGTCTAAATAAGGGCTGTCCGAGCCTAAGGCCTCAACACCGATGTGGTGGAATTGCCTGAGGCGCCCTTTTTGCGGCCGTTCAGCCCTGAACATCGGCCCGATATAAAATAATTTAATAAAGGTATTAGTCCTATCTAAGTTATTTTCTAAATAAGCGCGCACCACCGCGGCCGTTGCCTCGGGCCTTAAGGCATAGCTTTCGCTTGAGCCGCGCTTGACTTCAAACATCTGTTTCCTGACGATTTCGGCCTCTTCGCCCAGAGAGCGGTTAAAGAGAGCGCTCTCTTCTAAGATCGGAGTGCGCAGCGGCTTATATCCATAAAGATTGAATATGCTGATTGCCTTTTCTTCAATAAGATGCCAGAGGAGCGCTTCCTCTGGCAGGATATCCTTCATCCCGGTTGGCGAATTAAATTTCATTTAATCTTTTGTTTCATCTCAAGGCCGGGCTTAAAAACCACCACTTTGCGGGAAGGAACGGGAACGCTCTGGCCGGTGCGGGGATTTCTGCCGATGCGCGCCCGGCGGGCTTTGATCTTAAATACTCCGAAGTTACGCAATTCTATTTTCTCTTCGCGGATTAAACTTTCTATGATACAGTCAAAAATTCCCTGCAGGACTTTTTTGACAATAACCTGTTTTATTCCGCAGGCATCGGCAACCTTAAGAGCAATATCTTTTTTGGTCATTATAGCTCTCCCTTCTATATTGCCTAATTAGATAAATATATAGGCGCTATCGTCTATCCAAAATTACCCTCATCGCGAGCGAAGCGAAGCAACCTCGTTTTTATGGGTTTGCTTCGTCGCCCCGCCAGAGGCGGGGGCTCCTCGCAATGACAATTAAGATCTATTTTACGTAACTAATTTAACATAAAAAGGTTAGAGGGTCAATGAAAATCTTTCTTCACCCAGGAGGGATTCTATTTCCTGGATAAGGCCCTGATTTGGCTGGACATAGAGTTCATCCGAGACTAAGATTTGATACCTGGCGCGGTTTGTGGTATCCATATGCAGATAGACCGGGGTTTTTCCCGCGTGCCCTTTAAGCCTTTCCTTGAGGCTTTCCAGCAGATTTTGCCGCACTCCGGCGATATTGATATCTATTTTAGAGATTTGTTTATAGGCCTCGTCAATCGGCAGGATTGAATTGACGATAATCTTGGGCGATTCTTCTTTCAGGTTAAGCCTGCCCTGGATGAGCACGATGCTGTTTAGCTGAATAAAGCGGGAATTTTGCTTATATGCCTCAGGAAAGACCAGAATCTCAACCGCGCCGTTTAGATCCTCAAGCTTTAGGATCGCCATTTTTTCGGCAGACTTGCGGGTAACCGTATTCTTTATTTTGACAATAAGCCCGGCTAATTTTACCAGGTCGCCATCCTTATAGGTGCGCAGGTTAGTGGTTGAACAGAAGGCAAATCGTTTGAGCTGATTAGAAAATCTGGCTAAGGGATGCCCGGTGACATAGAAACCTAACATCTCTTTTTCAAATGCCAGAAGCTGTAGTTCGGGCCATTCTCTGATTTGCTGGGTAGATTGGGCAATAGTTTTCTTAAAACCATTCTCCTCTTGCGCATCAAAGAAAGATAGCTGGCCTTTGGCTTTTTCCTTCTGGGCCCTGGATGACGTCTCTAAGACAGGGTCTAAGTTTACCATAAGTTGCGCCCTGAACTGGCCGAAGGAATCCATCGCGCCGCTCTTAAGCAAAGATTCAATGACCTTGCGGTTTACCAGGCGCAGGTCAAGATCCTGGCAAAAATCAGTTAAGGATTTAAAATTGCCTTTTTCCCGCCTCACCTTAAGAATGGATTCAATCGCTCCCTGGCCAACGTTTTTGATGGCAATCAGGCCAAAACGGATTTTTTGGTTATCAATAACCGTAAAGATATCCCTTGATTCGTTTAGGTCAGGCGGCAAAACCTCAATCCCCATACGCAGGCACTCGCCGACATATTCTACGATTTTGTCGGTATTGTCTTTTTCTGAAGTCAGCAGCGCTGCCATAAATTCAACAGGGTAATTCGCCTTGAGATAGGCAGTGCGGTAGGAAATCATCGCGTATGCGGCCGAATGTGATTTGTTGAAGCCGTAACCGGAAAAATACTCAATCTGGTCAAATATCTTATGGGCTGCCTGCTCTCTGATATTATTTTTCCTGCATCCGTCAATAAAGGATTTGCGTTGGAGTTCAATTACCTCAGGAATTTTTTTTGCTATTGCCTTGCGCAGGAGGTCTGCCTGGGCTAAGGAAAACCCGGCTAATTCCGAGGCAATCTGCATTACCTGTTCCTGATAGACCATAATCCCGTAGGTGCTCGCAAGGATGGGCTCCATTTTTTTTGATTCGTAGCGCAGCGTGGTCTTATGCAGCCGGCGCTGGATAAAGTCATCTAGCATCCCAGAGCCCATTGGCCCCGGCCGATAGAGGGCCAAGACGGCAATTAAATCTCCGAATTCAGATGGATTGATTTTTTTCAATAAATCGCGCATACCGTTGGATTCCAGCTGGAATACCCCGAGTGTTTGCGCTGAACTTAAGAGCTGAAAGGTCTTAGGGTCGTCTAGCCCGATGCTCTCGATGTCAAGCTCCACCTTATGGCGCTCTCTGATAATTTCGGCCGCGCGCTGGATAACGGTTAAGGTGCGCAATCCCAAAAAGTCTATTTTTAAAAGGCCGATTTTCTCAAGCGCTTCCATGGGATATCCTGTGGTGATTTGTTCGTTGTCGCTGGGTTTAAAAAGCGGCACGTAATCGGCAAGCGGCCCATCGGAGATAACTACTCCCGCGGCATGGGTTGAGGCATGGCGGGTCAGGCCTTCCAAGGATTTGGCTGTATCAATAAGCCCTTTCACCTGAGGGTCATTTTGATAAAGATTATTCAACTCAAGGGATTGTTTAAGCGCGTCATCAAGGGTGATATTTAATTCCACAGGCACTAACTTTGCAATTTTATCCACTTCGGCATAGCTCATCCCCTTGACTCTTCCTACGTCACGGATAGCTGCCCTGGCAAGCATGGTTCCAAAGGTGATTATTTGGGCAACGTTATCCCGTCCGTATTTCTGCGTAACGTAGTCAATGACTTCCGCTCTTCGCTCATAGCAGAAATCAATATCAATATCAGGCAGGCCGATACGTTCAGGATTTAAGAAACGTTCAAATAACAGGCCATATTTTAGAGGGTTGATATCAGTAACGGCTAAGAGATAACTTACTAAGCTTCCTGCGGCAGAGCCTCTTCCGGGCCCAACCGGGATTCCTCTATTTTTGGCAAAATGGATAAAATCCCAGACAATCAAAAAATAACTGGTAAAACCGATATTTTTGATTATGCGCAGTTCGTGTTCCAACCTCTCTTTTATCTCTGGAGTGTTTCCTTCGGGAAATCTTTTTTGCAGGCCCTCAAGGCAGAGTTGACGCAGGAATTCATCTTTTGTCAGTCCTTGCGGCGGGGTATAAGCGGGGAGATGCAGCTTTTTAAAATCCAATTCTAAATTACAGCGCTCCGCGATAGTTATGGTATTCTCGATCGCTTGGGGAAGCTCTTTAAATAACGACTTCATTTCATCCGCGCTCTTAAAATAGAATTCCTCGGAATTAAAGCGCATATGTTGTGGGTCAGAAAGAGTGGTTTGGGTCTGGATGCACAAGAGCGCCTCATGGGCCCTGGCAGTTTCTTTGCTTAGATAGTGAACATCATTGGTGGCTACGATAGGCAGGGAAAGCTGCTGAGAAATCTTAAGCAGGCCCTGATTGCAGGTTGTTTGTCCGGGGATGAGGTTTTCCTGCAGCTCTAAGTAGAAATTTTCCTTCCCGAAAATCTGAATAAAATCATCGGCGCATTTTAAGGCAGAGTTGAACTGGTTATTCTGGAGTAATTGTGGAATTTCGCCTTTCAGGCAGGCGCTCAGCCCGATGAGGCCTTTTGCGTATTTGCTCAAGGTTTCCTTATCAATCCGCGGACGATAGTAGAATCCTTCTAAGTATCCGATTGAGATCAGGCGCATCAAATTGTGATACCCCTCTTCATCCCGGCATAAGAGGATGAAATGATGCGCTGCTTCCTTTATGCCGGAGCCCGATTTCTCTAAGCGGCTCCTGGGCGCGATATAGACCTCAGAGCCGATAATAGGCTTGACGCCTGCATTTTGGGCTTCTTGATAGAATTCAATTGCCCCAAAGATATTGCCGTGGTCAGTAATGGCTAAGGAAGGCATCATAGAGCGGCTGGCAAGATTGACTAATTTTTTCAGGTGGCAGGCGCCGTCAAGCAGGCTGTATTGGGTATGCACGTGCAGATGGACAAAATCAGAGTGCGGCATTTATTCCCATTCAATCGTCGCCGGAGGTTTTGATGAGATGTCGTAGACCACGCGGTTTACGCCTTTAACTTCATTGATAATGCGGTTGGAGATAGTTTCTAAAAGCTCATGGGGAAGCTTTACCCAGTCCGCAGTCATACCGTCGCTAGAGCTCACGCAACGCAGCGCCACCACATTCTCATAGGTGCGCTTATCGCCCATAACTCCCACGGATTTAATCGGCAGCAGCACGGCAAAGGACTGCCAGACCTGCTCGTAAAGGCCGGCCTTCCTCATTTCTTCAAGCACGCGCCTGTCAACCTCGCGTAAAACAGCGAGCGCCTCCTTAGTAACCTCACCGATTATTCTGATGGCAAGCCCCGGGCCAGGAAAAGGTTGACGATACAGTATGCCTTCCGGCAGGCCTAATTCCTTCCCGATAAGCCTGACTTCGTCTTTGAAGAGTTCTCGCAGCGGTTCAATCAGTTTCAGTTTCATATCTATTGGCAGGCCGCCCACGTTATGGTGGGTTTTAATCACTGCCGAAGGGCCGCCAAAGGCGGAAACCGACTCAATGACGTCGGGATAAAGCGTCCCCTGGGCTAAAAATTCAACTCCTTTAAACTTTCGCGCTTCTTCCTCAAATAGCCTGATAAACTCATCGCCGATAATTTTTCTTTTTTGCTCAGGGTCGCTTATTCCTGCAAGCCTCTTTAAGAACCTCTCTTGGGCTTCAACATAGCCCAGATTAAGATGCAGGGCGTCCTTAAAAACTTTCTTCACCTGGTCGCCTTCATCCTTGCGCAATAAACCGTTGTCAATAAAGACGCAGCGCAGATTTTTGCCGATTGCCCTATGGATAAGCATGGCAGTGACGCTGGAGTCAACCCCGCCGCTCAAACCGCAGATTACCCTGTTTTTTCCCACTGATTTCTTGATCTTTTCTATTGCCTCGCCCACAAAGGAGGAAATTCTCCATCTTGCGGCGCAGCCGCAGATTTTAAATAAAAAGTTGCCTAATATTTCGCTTCCTCTGGAGGTATGTGCCACTTCAGGATGAAACTGCACTCCATAAATTTTGCGGCGCTTATCGGCAATGGCGCTGGCAGTAGTATTTAAGCTATGCGCGATTGAACGGAATCCCGCCGGCATCTTGATCGCCTGGTCGCCATGGCTTGCCCAGCAGGTGATGTTGCCGGGAAGCCGGTAAAATAAGTCACTGCTGTCGTCAATGAAGAGTTCGGCCTTGCCGTATTCGCGGCGTGGAGAAACTTTTACTTTTCCGCCCAGCATCAGGGTAATTGCCTGCATCCCGTAGCAGACCCCCAGAATAGGGATTCCTAATTTCAAGATGCCCGGGTCAGGAAGAGGGCTTTTCTTTTCATAGACCGATGCCGGGCCTCCTGAAAGGATAATCCCTTTAGGAGCAATTGCAGCTATATCTTGCGCCTTTATGCTATAGGGAACAATTTGACTGAAAACACGGTTCTCGCGCACTCGCCGGGCAATCAGCTGGGTATACTGTGAGCCAAAGTCCAAAATCAAGACCACTTCCCTTTTGCCCGCGGGTTTTTCCGGTTTTAGTTTTACCAGCCGCGCTTTATTTATATTTTTTCTCCCGTATTTTTTCTTAATAATGTTTTTCTTTTCAGGGTTTTCCATCGTTCTATGCTATTAACTATGAACTTATTTCCCCATCCCCACTCCTTGGACTACTTGAAAAATCTTACCTTCGGTCTGGATGCTTGGGGCAATGATGATTTCCACATCGTGCATTTCCCGGATATTGGTTACCCCTAAAGACCCCATACAGGTGGTCAGCGCTCCGATGAGATTCTGCGAGCCATCATCAACTTTGGCCGGTCCAAAGAGTATTTCCTTAAGCGTTCCTGAAATGCCGACTTTGATTCTCGTTCCCCGGGGTAAATTTACATGTGAGGTAGCCATGCCCCAGTGATAACCTTTCCCCGGGGCTTCTTTAGCCCGGGCAAAGGCAGAGCCTACCATTACGCTATCCGCGCCGGTAGCAAAGGCCTTGCATATTTCTCCGCCGATACGCATACCGCCGTCAGTAATGATAGGAATATATTTTCCGCTGCGTTTTAAATAATAATCCCTGGCTGCTGCGGCATCCACGGTTGCGGTTACCTGGGGCACGCCAATACCCAAGACGCCTCTTGTAGTGCAGGCCGCGCCAGGGCCGATGCCGATAAGTAACCCGCTGGCGCCGGTTTCTAAAAGTTCTAAGGTCACCTCATAGGTAACGCAATTCCCGATAATTACCGGTATCTTTACGGATTTACAAAATTTATACAAATCCAATGCCTTATATTCCTTTGAAATATGGCGCGTGGTAGTTACTGTTGACTGGACCACAAAGATATCGCAGCCGGCATCCTGAGCAATTTTAGCAAAACGAAAGGCATTTGCCGGAATACAGCTTACGCAGGCCACCCCCTTCCTGCTTTTTATTTCATGAATGCGCTTGGTGATCAGGCTTTCCTTGATTGGCTTGCTATAGATACTTTGCACTAATTCAGTAGCCTTGGCCGGCGCGGCATGGGCTATTTTATTAAGCACCTCATCAGGATGGTCATATCTGGTCTGCACGCCATCAAGATTAAGCACAGCCAGCCCTCCTAATTTACTCATTGCAACCGCAAATTCCACATCCACCACCCCATCCATTGCCGCCGCCACAATAGGCACCTTAAATTTCATTTCGCCAAGGAAGAAGGCAGTGTCTACCTCATTGGGGTTTGTGGTTTGCATTCCCGGAACCAGAGCTATTTCATCAAAGCCATAACAGCGCCGCGCGCGCCTGCCAATTCCAATCCATTCAGCCATAGCACCTCTCTCATCCTATTGTTTATCAATAGGTTACGTTATAATACCAGATTATTGTAACTTTATTATATTACCTTAATTTGCGATATTTGTCAATCTTTTTCTTGATACCTAATAGCTGACACTTCTTACTGCTGGATTACTGACTTATATTTTTGTTTTGACTTTGGCACCCACCACTGAATAAAATTATAGCCGATGCCAATCGGCGCCGGTTGTATGCCTTCAAAGCGGCTGGAGATAATCGGGAGCGCGTCAGGAACATAGAGGAAGACGCAGGGTTGTTCTTCATAGATGATTTCCTGGATCCTGTGGTAGGCCTCTTTTCTTTTATTCTGCTCAAAGGTTTTTCTTGCCTCATCTAAAAGGCGGTCTACCTCTGGATTGCTATATCCGATAAAATTGAATTCACCCTCTTTCATTTTTGAGGAGTGCCAGATGTCGTAGTTATCCGGCTCTCTTCCCAATGCCCAGCCTAAAAGCACTGCTTCAAAATGCCGCTTATCTATGAATTCGGAAAGGAAAACCGACCACTCCACCACTTTCAGCTTAACCTTAATGCCTAAAGCCGCAAGCCTTGCCTGAATGATTTCGCCAACGCGCTGTCGTTCTAAATTTCCCTGGTTTGTAATAATGGTAAATTCAAAACCCATCCCCTCTTTATCTAACCAGCCGTCTTTATCATGGTCAAGCCAGCCGCATTCAGCCAAAAGCTCTTTTGCTTTTTGCGGAGAAAATTCCAGGGGCCTGATATTATGATTATAGGCCCAGGATTCAGGGACAAACGGCCCGGTTGTGATTCTACCTAACCCAAGCAAAACGCCGCTGATAATTTCATTTTTATCTATCGCATAATTCAGGGCCTGGCGGATACGTTTGTCTTTGAATAAGGGGTTATTCAAATTGAATCCTAAGTAGGTATAGCTGAATGATTCTAAGCGGAATTTTCTATAGTTTTGTTTAAAGAAGTTAGTTTCGCTCAGCTTCCTATATTGTAAAGGCGTCAGCCCGCTTGAGTCAACCCCCTGGGCCTGTAATTCCAAAAAGAGCGTGGCTTCATCAGGAATTACCCTGTAGATAGAGCGGCTTATGTAAGGCGCCTTTTCAAAATATTCTTTATTAGCGGTTAGTTCAATTTTTTCCTGGGCCTTCCATGCCTTAAATCTATAAGGGCCGCTGCCAACGGGATGGCGCGAAAAGGCCGTGCTATTGAGGTTTTCTTTTTCTAAGAGATGTTTAGGCATTATTGGCATAGCCCAACTGGCAAGCGCCGGAGAAAATGGTTCCTTGTAGGTAATTTTAACTGTATAATCGTTAATCACCTCTAAAGATTTTATCTTTTGAAAGTCCCCGCTATAAGGCGTGCGCACAAGGGGGTCTATTAGTTTCTGGTAGGTGAATTCCACATCCTTAGCCGTGAATGGTTTTCCGTCGTGCCAGCTGATGCCTTCTCGTAAATGAAAAATTATGCTCAAGCCGTCATGCTGAATTTCCCAGGATTGCGCCAGGTCTCCGATAAGGTTAATCTCCTTATCGTATTTTATCAAGCCATTGAAGAGCATCCCGCAGACATCCGAGGAGCTAGAGTCCGAAGCTAAGATGGGCACCAGGGTCCGGGCATCGGCAATGGAACCGCTTACTAAGGCATCGCCATAGTCCTGGGCAAAGCAGATGCCTGAACAAAGGCTTAATGTTATGATGAGAAGCAATGCAATCATACCTTACTTTTAGTTTTATAACGCGGGGACTATTTTGCAGGTTGTGCTTTTTGATCCGAAGGTGCCGTAGTATCCGTTTTCTGCGCTTCTTCTTTTTTCTGCGTTTCCGCGGTAATTATTTTTTGAGCAGCCATAATTGACCGGGAGCGCTGTTTAGACAAAAACGCAAGGCTCAGGCATGTGACAAGGAAGATAATCGCGAAGAGCATAGTTGCGCGGGTAAGGAAAGTATTTGTTTTGGTGCCAAATATTGACTCAGCGCCGGAAAAACTTTCTGCCAGGCCGCCGCCCCGGCCTGCCTGGAGCAAAACAATTGCAATTAATCCAATGCAGACAAAGATATGAATAAAAGTTAATATTCCGTAAAACATAGATTCCTCCCATGGGACTACGAGGTGGGGTCTCGTACTATCTTCACAATTGCGCAAAAGCTATCCGCATCCAAGCTTGAACCCCCCACCAGGGCGCCGTCAACATCAGCTTGAGCTATCAGCCCGGCAATATTATCCGGTTTAACTGAGCCGCCATACTGGATACGCACTTCCTGCGCTAAGCTCAAGCCATAATTTTTAGAAAGCCAGTCTCTGATATACCTATGCACTTCTTGAGCCTGTTCTGAGCTAGCAACTTTTCCGCTGCCGATTGCCCAGACCGGCTCATAGGCAATGATGATTTCTTTGAGCCGTTCCGGCTGAAGAGCTTTTAAAGCAAGTTCCAGTTGTTCGCTGACTAGAGCAAAAGTAACTCCCTCCTCCCGCTGCTTAAGATTCTCACCGATACAGACTATTGGGGTAAGCCCGTTGTTTAAGGCAGAGGTGAGCTTTTTGTGGACGGTTTCATTGGTTTCGCCAAATAATTGCCTGCGTTCGGAATGGCCGATGAGCACAAATTTACACCCCGCGCTCTTGAGCATCGGCGCGGATATTTCTCCGGTATATGCTCCTTCATCTTCCCAGTGCATATCCTGGGCGCCCAATAAAATGTTGCTTGATTCAAGCATATCCGCAATATAGGCAAGGTGGGTAAACGGCGGGCAGAGCACTATATCTATATCTTCCAGATCATAGAGCTGGCGCTTAAGTAAATTTACCAATTTTTCACCCTCTTCAATAGTTTTGTGCATTTTCCAGTTGCCGGCAATAATAGGTTTACGCATTTTTGTCTGTCAAGGCAGCTATACCCGGTAACGTCTTTCCCTCTAAAAATTCCAAGCAGGCGCCGCCGCCGGTTGAGATGTGGGTCATTTTGTTTTCCAATCCAAATTTGATAATCGCGCTGGCGGTGTCGCCTCCGCCGATAACCGTGGTTGCCTTTAGGCGGGATATAAATTCCGCCACTTTCTTAGTGCCGCTGGCAAAGGCGTCAATTTCAAATATTCCCAGCGGCCCGTTCCAGACAATTGTTTTTGCTTTCTTAAGCGTTGCGCAGTATGCCCTGATTGTCTTTGGCCCGATATCCACTCCCATCCAGCCAGCGGGAATATTTTCTCCGACGGCCTTGCCGGAGGAAGCATCTTCTATTTTTTCGGTTATGATATTGTCGATCGGTAAAAATATTTTTACCTTCTGTTTTTTAGCTTTCTCTAAAATTTCTTTTGCCATATCGAGCTTGTCTTTTTCTAATTTTGAGTTTCCGATTTGCTTTCCCTGCGCTTTTAAGAAAGTATAGCACATTCCGCCGCCGATAATGATTTCGTCAGCTCTGGGCAGGAGATTTTCAATCACTCCCAGCTTATCCGAAACCTTCGCCCCGCCCAGGATAAGCATAAACGGCTTTTGAGGTTTTTTTAGCACCCTGCCTAAGTAAGCAATCTCCTTCTCTAACAAAAGCCCTGCCACCGAGGTAAGGTAATGTGTAATACCCTCGGTTGAGGCATGCGCGCGATGCGCAGAGCCAAAGGCGTCGTTTACATAGATATCCCCTAAGCTCGCCAGGGCCTTTGAGAAATTTGGCTCATTTTGTTCTTCCCCGGGATGAAAGCGCAGGTTCTCTAAAAGAATCACTGTTTCTTTCGCTTGGTTTATTTCTTTTTGAATATCCCCGCCAATACAATCGGCTAACATTCTTACTTCCTGCCGAGTGAGTTCTTTTAATCTCTGCGCTACCGGCTTGAGGCTGTATTTTGAAACAACCTTGCCATCGGGCCTTCCTAAATGGCTGATTAAGATTAATTTCTTCGGCTTTTTGGAGAGAATGTAATTGATTGTCGGAAGCGATGCCCTGATACGGCTGTCATCGGCAATATTTAAATTAGCCTCCTGGGGGACATTGAAATCGCAGCGCGCTAAGACCTTTTTTCCTTTCAGGTCAACATCTTTTAAGGTTAATTTACTCATCTGGAAATAAACTCAATCAAGTCCACAATCCTGTTGCTATATCCCCATTCGTTATCATACCAGCTGACTACTTTTACGAATGTTCCTTCAATAACCTTAGTTAACTCAGGGTCAAAGATGCATGACTTGGGATTGCCGACGAAATCCCTGGAGACTAATGGCGCATCAGAATATTCTAGGATATGGCTCATTGCACCTTGGGATGCCTTCTTGAAGGCAGTATTAACCTCGTCGATGTTGGTTGCTTTCTCTATCTCGCAGGTTAGGTCCATTATCGAAACATCAGGCGTGGGAACGCGGATGGCATAACCGTCTAATTTCCCCTTTAACTGCGGCAGGACCGCGCCGATTGCCTTGGCTGCTCCGGTTGAGGTCGGTATCATGGATAGCGCAGCAGCTCTCGCTCTGCGTAAATCTTTATGCGGCAGGTCAAGGATCATCTGGTCGTTGGTGTATGAGTGGATAGTGGTCATCAGTCCGCGCTTGATGCCGAAATTATCTAACAAAACCTTGGCCATCGGCGCCAGACAATTAGTGGTGCAGGAAGCATTAGAGATTATATGGTGTTTTTTGGGCTCATACGTATCGTCATTTACACCTAGGACAATCGTAACATCTTCGTTTTTTGCCGGAGCCGAGATGATTACCTTTTTTGCCCCTGCTGCTATATGGCCCTGGGCTTTTTCTCTTTCTGTAAATATCCCCGTAGATTCCACCGCTATTTCAACTCCTAAATCCTTCCAGGGAATTTCTGCCGGCGATTTGTAGCTGATTACCTTTAATTCCTTGCCGTTTACGAATAAAGAGCTATCTGTGAATTTGACTTCCTCTTTTAATATTCCAAAATTAGAATCATATTTTAATAGATGGGCCAAGGTCTTTGTTCCCACCGGCAGATCATTAACTGCCACAAAATCAATATTTTTGTTATTCAGCCCGGCGCGATAAACTAACCGGCCAATTCTTCCAAAACCGTTAATGCCAACTCGCACTGCCATTTTACTATCCTCCTTTATATTTTTTCTCCTCGTAAATATTTAGCGGCTAATTCCGGCGGCGTGGGCACAATGTAAAAGCCGGTGCCCCATTCAAAGCCGGCCACGCGGGTAAGCTTGGGCATAATCTCAATGTGCCAGTGATATCCTTGGCGGTATTCGGTATTAATCGGCGAAGTATGGATGATAAAATTGTAAGCCGGGTGGAGCAAAACGTCGCTGATGCGCGAAAGTGTGGATTTGAGCATCTTTGCTAACTCCGGTATTTGCTCATGGGCCATCTGACAGAAGGCATCCTGATGTTTCTTGGGAATAATCCAGACCTCAAAAGGAAAGCGCGAGACATAAGGACAGAAGGCAAGAAAATACTTGCTTTCAAAGACGATTCTTTCTTTTTCCTGCAGTTCCTGGCGGTTGATGTCGCAAAAGATGCAACGTTCGCGATAGTCAAAATATTTAAAGGCGCCGTCAAGCTCCTCCTGCACGTTTTTGGGGATCATCGGCAGGGCAATCAATTGGGTGTGGGGATGCTCGAGAGATGCCCCCGAAGAGGGGCCGTAATTTTTAAAGAGCAAGATATATTTAAAGCGCGTATCCTTGTGTAAGTCCGTCATCCTGCGGCAGTACATCTTGATCACATTTTCAACTTCATAATCCTCTAAGTCGGAGAGTTCCTTGTGATGATAAGGTGTTTGGACGATGATTTCGTGGGCGCCGATGCCATTGGATATATCGTAAAGGCCCAGTCCGCGCCTTTCGATATCTCCTTCGATTTGTAAGGCCGGGAATTTATTTGCCATTACCCGAACCAGCCAGCCGGGTTTATTGCTTTCGGTTGCCGGGTCACGGATAACCTCAATTTCAGGAGGCGTGGTGGATTCATTGCCATAGCAAAACGGACAATCGCCGCCTCTGAATGCAAGCGGCTCCTTCTCGAAATCTTCAGGCCCGCTGGGATGGTCGGTGTCAATGATAACCCATCTCTCCACGATGGGGTCGCGCCGTAATTCAGCCATTAGACCTTAACCTCGCGCAAAAATTTTCCCGCCTCTTCCGGTGAAAGGGGACAGATATAAAAGCCAGTTCCCCACTCAAATCCGGCAACCCGGGTCAGCCGCGGTATAATTTCAATATGCCAATGGTAGTCCTGATCAATGGTTTTCCAGTAGCCGAGCTTCTGCCTTCTAAAAGGGGCGCTGTGAATTATATAATTATACGGCGGGTCCTTTAAGCCGGTCTTTAGCTTTTGCAGGACTAATTTCAATACCTTAGCTAAATCAATACGGTGTGCGGGATCGCTGTGGGCATAGTCGCTTGAGTGCTTCTTGGGTAAAATCCAGACCTCAAAGGGAAAACGTGAGGCAAAAGGCACAATTGCCAGGAAACCGTTTAAATCTAAGACTACCCTTTCTTTTTGTTCTAACTCCTGCCTGATGATGTCGCAGAATATGCAGCGCTCATGATATTCAAAGTACTGCCGGGCGCCCACCAGTTCTTCTTTTACCCGTTTGGGAGTTACCGGCGTAGCAATAAGCTGGGAGCGGGAATGTTTGAGCCTTCCGCTGCCGGCGGACCAGCCATAATTTTTGAAGATAAGCACGTATTTGAATCGGGAGTCCCTTTCTAAGTCAATCAGCCTTTCCCGGTAAGCATTCAGGACTTCGGATATTTGTTCGGCAGGCAGGTCAGCAATGTTGTTGATATGCTGGGGCGTTTCAATCACTACTTCATGGGCGCCGATGCCATTCATTATGTCATACATCCCATGGCCGCGCCGGTCGAGCTCTCCTTCGATACGTAAGAAAGGCGCTATGCTGGGAACAACCCTGATCTGCCATCCGGGCTTATTTTT
This sequence comes from Omnitrophica WOR_2 bacterium RIFCSPHIGHO2_02_FULL_45_21, assembly GCA_001805575.1. Classification (GTDB taxonomy): domain Bacteria; phylum Omnitrophota; class Gorgyraeia; order Gygaellales; family UBA12090; genus 2-02-FULL-45-21. The sequence continues at coordinate 56,443 of MHGN01000018.1, forward strand.
TTCACCGTGCTTGCGGCTGGCGGATATCTCCGGCGGGGTATGAGATTCCCTTCCTTCACAGAAAGGGCATTCTCCCTCTTGAGGCCCTTCAGATGCAGAGATGAAATGGTCGGGCTTTTTTGCCCGTTCCGTTGAAATTATTACCCAGCGTCCGATTATCGGGTCTTTCCTTAATTCAGGCATAGAGGAAAATTATAGCACAGAAAATATATCCCGCAAGAATTATTTTGTAGAATGTAGATTAGGGGAATAAAATTCCGCTTCGGGAGTGGAAAGGGGTTTTAACCGAGTTTGTCGCCGACAACTAATTTGTGGCCGGCTAAGAAGGCTTCCGTGCTCAAGCGTTTCCCGCCTTGAAGCTGCAGTTCCCTGATTTCAAGCGCACCCTTAGCGCATCCGATAACCAGGCCCTTTTTGCTGATACTTAAGATGCGAGCGGCTTTCGCTGCCTCTTTATTCTCGCTAACTCTCGCGCTCCAGATTTTGACTAGTTTGCCTTTATAATAGGTGAATGCGCCTGGCCAGGGAATAAGCCCTCTTATTTGATTAACAATGTTCAGGGCGTCATTATTCCAATTGATTAAGCCATGGTTTTTTTCTAATTTTGGAGCAAACGATGCCTCCTGCCCTACCTCTTGCCCTATAAACTTCATGCTGCCTTTTCCTATTGTCTCTATTGCTTCAAGCGTTGCCCGGGCAGCGAGGATTGCGAGTTTCTCTTCCAACGTTTGGGCGGTATCATCCTGCTCAATAGCGAGTTTTTTCTGCAGGAGCATATCTCCGGCGTCGATAAGTTCATTCATTTTGATCACGCTGATGCCGGTTTCCTTTTCGCCGTTGATGATTGCCCAGCTGATCGGTGCCGCTCCTCTGTATTTTGGCAGCAGCGAGGCATGCACATTGAGGGGATAAAGCTTAGGCAGGCCTAATAGCGGATTTTTCAGGATATGGCCATAAGCAATGACCATAAATACATCGGCAGGGAATTTTTGCAGGTAGTCCACTGCCTCCTGGGAATTTGGGTTTTGCGGCTGGTAAATACTAAGTGCTAATTCCCGCGCTTTTATTTTAACTTCGGTAGGCAAAGAGTTAAGGCGCCTTCCCTTAGGTTTATCCGGCTGAGTAACCACCAGGGCAATGTTATGCCCCGCGCTTACGAGCGCTTCTAAGCTTTTTACTGCAAACCTACCGCTGCCAAAGAATACTATATTCATAGTTCAATAGTCATCAATACTCTCTTCTATCGTAAACGGTGATTTCCAACCCAAGCAAATACTTGATTTTACTACTGTGCTTCCCGAGCTAATCTTCTCATTTGCTCTGCCATATACAGCGGTAGTGTTAACACTTTATCATGCAAAGATAGTTTCTCCTGCGAAAAACGCACACCAAATAATGATTTTTTTTCTTCAATAAACAGTTTTAGCGATTTAAGCGTGCCGGTCTTACCTGCTTTAACCTCTACCGGCAGTATTAGGGAATCTACCGCCATAACATAATCAACCTCAGCTGAGCTGTTTTTTTTATCACGCGCCCAGAAAAACAGGCCGCGCTTTAAATAACTGTCAGAATGAGCCCTTAATTCCTGGCCAATAAACTGTTCTGTTACGGCGCCGGAATTAATCTGAATAAAATCATTCGTTAATGTAAGTTCTGCTTGCAGGCCGCAGGCATTCTGCATTAGGCCTACATCAAGGAAGTTCACTTTGAATTTCATTTCATTAACTTGCGCTTCCAAGGGAAGCCCTGAAGCGCTAGTTGCGTATACCGGATAAATAATACCGGATAATTTTAAAAGGTTAAGCGCCTGTTTAATATCCCTTGATTTGCTATCAGCATCGATATTCGAATACTTAATGCGATCGCCAACGAGCCGCGGAGCTTGATCTAATACCTTTTGCAAATACTTGTGCTCAGAAGAATTAGAGTATTTGCCAAAATCACTCCGATATGTTTGAAGCAGGGAATTTTGGATTCGCTGACAACTTAAAAAATTTCTGCTTTCGAGATACTCTTTAACTACAGCCGGCATACCTCCCACAATAAGGTATATCCGCAATAGGTCCAGCAGTTTCTTATGCACCGCGCCGTCAAATACGCTGTTCAATCGTATCTCCCCAAGATAATGACGCAACTGCTCATTCCCTGACGCCGTTAAAAACTCGCCAAATGATAAGGGCTCAAGATATATAAACTGAACCCTCCCTACCGGCATTTTAAAATTTGAATTGTTAAGGGCGAATTCCATCAATGAACCTGCCCCGATAACGGCAAGCTGATCATGCTTTTCTTTGAAATACCGCAGGGCCATTATCGCATCGGGGCATTCCTGTATCTCATCAAGAAAGAGCAAAGTCTTCCCTGCTTCTATGGCTTCACCCATAAGAAGCTGTAGCTTATTAATAATCTCAACAGGATCAAGCGTGATGAAACACTGCTTGAGTTCAGGCCTAAACTCAAAATTGACGATAACTGTATTTTTAAATGCCCTTTTCCCAAACTCCTCCACAACGTAACTTTTACCTACTTGCCGCGCTCCTCGCAATAATAAAGGCAGCCTATCTTTGCGTTCTTTCCAGTTAAATAAATCTCTTTCCAGGTCCCTTTTCATGACAAACCCTTTCTATATATGGTTAATATACAAGGATATAATATAACAAAATTGGCTATAATACAAGGTATATTATATGAGAGCAGCGTAGGCCGCTTCAGAGAGAGCCAGCGAAGGGGCGACCAAAACAATCTCCGTTCGCAGTTCATTAAGGGTCAACCTCCATTGCCAGCCGTACTCCCGGCAGACGGATTTCTTTAAGCCGCGCCTTGAGAAGTTTAGTTAGGCTAAGAGGATTTTTTACCTTGAGTAAGATATTGAAATGGAACCAGCCGCGCAGCTTAAGGGGAATTGCTTCAAGAGGTTCAAATACCTCTAACCTTTTATCCAGAGTTTTTAATTTTTCGTATAAATTTGTACTTGAGGACTGAGCGCGCTGTAAGTTCTTCCCGCGCAGCTTTAAGGTTATCAGATGGGTAAATGGCGGCAATCTTAAGGCGCTTCTCTCCTTTAACTCGGCGTCATAAAGTTTATCTAATTCTAAGTTAATGAATTCTCCTGCCAAAAAAAGCTCAGGGATTGCGGTTTGAATAATGAGCTCTTCAGTAGCTAATGATTTGAGGCGGTAGATGAGCGCATATAACTTTTCGCTGCTTCTAAAATTTATAATATTTAGAGCGTTGTCTAAGTTAATCGCTCCCACGACCTCAGCGCTTAGAGCATAATCCAGATGGAAGAGCATTTCTGTTGCAACAAGAATCTGAAAATCCGGGGATAATCCCGGATGTTCTTTATCAATACGGCTTATTTTGGCCTGGGGAAAGACAAGGTGTAGCTGGCTGATGAGTTTTTCTATCCCGTAGCCTTTATATCTGATGTAATCAGCATTACACCTGGGACATAGATTAAAGAGCATTTTCTTAAGCCCGCAGGAATTGCAGACTAATTTTTTCTCTTCAAAATGAAAAATAAGTTTGCTGCTGCATTTATCGCAGGCTGCAGCATAACCGCATTTCTGACAATAGACAAAGCTGGCATAACCCTTGCGGTTGATAAAAATAATTACTTTCTTTCCGCTTTGCGTGGCTTTATGAAGCTTATCTTCCAGGACCGGCGAGAGGAGCATCTTTGATTTTTGCCTTTGCCCGTATTGCCTCATATCAGCAATGGTAATTTTTGGCTCTTCAATTTTTTTATCAGCGATACTGACAAGAGTATATTTTTTACGTTTAACGGCATAATACGATTCCAGCGATGGCGTGTTACTGGAAAGGATTAGCGGTATTTTCTCTAAGCCTGCGCGCATAAGCGCTACCTCACGGGCATGATAATAAGGCGAGCGCTCATCTTTGTAGCCGTAGGCATCTTCATTTTCAACGATGATCAGGCCTAAATTAGTAAAGGGAGCGAATACCGCCGAGCGCGTCCCTACCAGGATATCTATCGAGCCATTTCTGGCTTTTTCCCAGACGCGTAAATCTTCTTTCGCATTCTCTTTTCGATGGGTGAACTCAATCCTATCCGGATAATTTTTCTTGAGCAAATCAAGAATATTCAGGCAGCGCTTCACCTCTGGCGATAGCATGATTACTGATTTTTTCTGTTTACGAACTCTATCAATCTGCTCATCGTAGACTTTAACGCGTTCCTTGAGGCTGCCGCCCCGAAGAAAAATAACTTCACAAGAAGTGTCATTATTGCCTATGATAGCGTCATCGCCGGGAGCGAAGGGGGCAGGCAATCCCGTTTCTAAGATACTAACCGCCAGGCCCCTTCTGAGGCCAACCGGTAAAGCCGCTTCTATTGCCTGGCCCCAAGAGCTGTAATAGTAATCAGAGACTAACTTGGTAAGCCCTAACATTTTATTATTTAATACAGGTATTTGGTCTATTAGTTTTATTACTGGTTTGACTTTTGATACTTTCGTTCTTGAGCTTATGCCTACGATGTAACCGATGAGATTACGTTTTAAAAATGAAACTAATACCCTGCAGCCCACAGGACAATTGTTGCTGTAAGCTTCAGGGATAAGGTAATCAAAAACTTCATCTATAGGAAGCCCTAAGGCCACCCGCGCGTATCTCATATTGTCCTATTAACATATTTTTTATCAGGATGTATTTTAGTTAAACTTAAAGTAGATTCAAATTTAATCTTAGCCCGGGCGGGCTCCATTTGTAACCTAGTTATGAGGGCCAATAGCTATTTTACGGTTATCTTTTGTCTACGGATGAGGAGTTATGGCAGCGACACTTATTTGATTCTTTCGCGGCCCATAATACCAAAATACACGATAAGCGCCAGGGGTATTATGTTGAGCATAAGCCTCAAAGACTTTTTCACCATGCGGCCCCTTAAGACTTGTGAATTCATGCGTATTTAAACTCGGATGGCGGAGGTTATGCTGCATCAAGGCTAGAGTTTTTTTGACTGCCTTCTCGATATTCTTGCGGGAGCGGTCGTTTTCAAGTGCGGTTAACTGTTCTTGCGCCGTATTCGTCAGAACAATTTCATTCATTATCCTTCAAATATTCAGACATATCCGGCAATTTATGCTTAGGTTTTTCGTTTAAACCCCGTCTAACGCTGGATAAGGCCGCAGGGTTCTTATAAAGCCAAGCCTCATCTTCCGGGACAGCCATCATAGGCTCAAGGACAATCTTGCCGTCAACCATCTCTGCGTTGTAAAGGGTAGCATTTGATTTGGCCGCCCTTAGAATTTTGCCTAAGGGAATACGTTTGCGTTCATCTAGCGACAATAACATAAAAAACACCCCCTTTTTCGCTCACCACGTTAAAGTATACAACATTGTATCATTGTTGTCAAGTGGGTATTGCTCCGCTCATTTGGAAAGGTGAACTCCCTCAAGGTTTTTTAAAGCGGCTACGCCAATCCCCATCACGAGCCAGAAGAGCATCCCCAAATCTAAGGAATAAAGAGTGGTATCCACTCCCATCTGAACGCAATAGCCAATAATGGCAGCCTGCGAAGCAAGCAACGTATACCAGTAAAAGTTTCTTTCTCGGCTATTTAAAATCTTGATCCCGTGATAAAAAAACAGTCCCAGGATAAATAAAAATGCCAGAAGCCCAATGAGCCCCATTTCAGAAGCCATCTGCAGATAGCAGTTATGGGCATAAGCCGCGCTATATTGATAATCTTCAGCTATGAACTTCTTAAAATTAAACATAAATGTCCCTAAGCCAACCCCGATCCAGGGATTTGAGATGAACATCTTCCATCCTGCCCGCCAGATGAATTTTCTATCAATACTGCTGGTATCGGAAAAGACAAAGAATTTAATTAATCTCTCCTTTAAAAAAGGAGGATAAAATACATAAGTGGCTATTATAAACATTCCCAGAATCAGTAAGAAAACAGCTAAGGCGTGTATCCATATACTCATAAACAAAATTGAAGTTAAGAAAGCCAGCCAAGCCCCGCGGGATACGGTCAA